>SLBP01000133.1:0-19905 GCA_007126245.1 Planctomycetales bacterium | reverse complement strand
TCCAACTTGATCCCCTTAGTGGATTCCCCCCGGGGGACAGTCCGGGTCCGAAGCGGGCCCCAAGACTTGGCGACCGCTGCCCAGCGGGGCTACCGGTCCGAGACCCATGCGCGTCGACTCGTGCACGATCGCATGGTTGGCCGGCCTGGGATAGCTGATCCCCGGCGTCTGCCTCACGTCCATGCGAACCCTGGTGGTGGGATTGGGGATATTCACTCGGGTGTGGTTGCGGATGGTGTGCTTCTGCAGACCGGCGGGACCACCCAAGGGAACGTGCGGCGGACCGGCCAGACCGATGGGGGTGCCGCTCATGGGCATCCCGTATGGGGGGCCGGTGACGCCCGAGATGTAGTTGCTCGGCACACCCCCAGGCGTTGCAGCCACGCCCATGCCCACCATCATCCCGTCGCCGTGCTCGCCGGGGATCGCCAGGTCTTTGTTCCCCATCCGGACGATGGCCAGAATCGCCCCGCGGCGATCGGCCTCGACGATCGGATCGACGCCGGGATCGAGCCTTGTGCTGACCAGCGTCTCGATACCTGCCAAGGCGATGTCTTGATACTCCGGATCAGGGAGGTAGATCACCTTCGTGACGAAGTTCCCCCCGAGGATCTGGTCGAGATCCTCTTCGGTGATCTGGACGGGAACGGCATTGTGGGCGAGGAAGGCCGCAGTCCGTGGAATCGTCGGGCCTACCTCAAGCGTCGGGTAGAGCTCGATCCCGGGCCGTGCGGGGATGTTGGTAAGCCTCAAGCGATAGATCGCTCCCTGGGGAAAGTTGTAGCGAAATGGGACAATCTGGGGCTCGGAGTCGAACATCCCCGGCGCTCCAACGTCCCAACTGACCGTCATCCCCTCAGGGCCCACGAAACGAACCTGCGACGTCATCCCCATTGGCGGGGGAACCATGCCCGGTACCGTCATTACCCCGGGACCGGGGCCGCCGACACCGGGACCCGGTTCGGCAATCATCTGGGCCGGCGGCAGATTATGGCGGAAAGGCCCTTTGCAGCCGGCGAGCACCCCCAGAAGCAACACAAGACACATACCGTATTTCATCGGTGTCCCCCCTACTGCTGCTCGTTGCCTTCCGCCGGGCACCTCGGCGCCGTTTCGGCGTAAGCGAGCGTTCCAAAAACGGGTTTTCGCGTTCCGATTTCCCATGGCGTCCTCTCGGTCGGCCCGCTACCATGTGGCCTAAGCCGGACGCGCATCAATTCCCCCTCTCTGGGAACTATTCGTCGGCGTCTCCCAACGCGATTCTTTGGCAAATCCGGCAGGACCCCCAAAATGATCACCAGACGTGCTACCGAAATCCTCGTTGTGGCATGTATTACCGGTACGGTCTTCGTCGCGCGCCCAGCGGTCGCGGAACTCAACGCCGAGCCGCCGCCGGCAGAGGTCGATTCGCAACCGCCCGCCGCCGATCGCCTCCTCCCCGAGGTCATTCTCGCCCTCGAGAACCGCCATTCGGTCTACGCCAAGCTTCGCCACGAGATTCGGATTTTTGGGTTAACCCTTTTTGGGTCAGGGACTTATGTCGAACAGCGTGCCGGCCCCCATCCCCTCCTGCGGCTGGAGCTCCGCACGCAGCTCGGCGACGAGACGAGCACCCTCCTCCACGTTTGCGATGGTCGCTTCCTCTGGGTCTACCAGCACTTGCTTGGCGAAGAGAGCCTGACCCGCATCGATGTGGTTGAAGTCCAGCGGGCCCTGCAGCAGGCTGGAAGGATGACCGAGACGGTCGATCCGGTGACGCTTCCGGGCTTCGGCGGGCTTCCCCAACTGCTCCGCGGTCTGCACCGCAATTTCGACTTCGCCCCAGCCGAACCGGCGGAGCTCGCAGGGACCACCCTGTGGAGGGCGCGGGGGCGATGGAAGCCGGCGATGCTGGCCCGGCTGGTGCCCGACCAGAAAGAGGCTGCGCTGGCGGGCGAGGACGTCGATCTCTCGGAGTTGGGGGAGCACCTCCCGGACCAGGTGCACCTCTTCGTCGGCCGCGACGACCTCTTCCCCTACCGCATCGAATACCACCGCATCGAACCGCAACGCGGCAGCGCGACCATCCTCGTCAGTCTCCAGTTCATGGAGGTCAACCTCGACATCCCCGTCGATACGGCCCGCTTCCTCTACAGTCCCGGCGATCTGGCCCCCAGCGACGGCACAGACGACTTCCTCAGGCGGTTGGGCATCTCGCGGTAGTGGGTCGATTTCTACCGCCAGAGGTCGTCGTCGGCGAAGGGGTGGAGGCGGCCTTCGAGCTTGGGCTTGGGCAGGATCTTCATGGCCAGCTCGGCCAGGCGGAGGTCCTCCTTGGTGGTGATCTTCACGTTCAGCGGCGAGCCGTTGACCACGGTGACCGGCTTCCCCAGCCGCTCGACGAGCTGGGCCTCGTCGGTGGCGTTGAAGCCGCCGCGGCGGGCGAAGGCCTCCTCGAGCAGCTTGCGGCGAAAGACCTGGGGCGTCTGGGCCTCCCAGAGGTCGCGGCGGTCGACCGTCTCCTGGATGACGCGGTCGCGGCCGACCCGCTTCAGCGTCGCCCCCACAGGGATGGCGAGCATGGCGGCGTCGTGCTTGGCGGCCGCCTCGAAGACGCGGTCGGTCCACTCCACGGCCAGGCAGGGGCGGGCCGCATCGTGGACGCAGACGAACTCGGCCTCGGTCTTGACCCGCTCGAGCCCGGCAGCCACCGAGTCGGCCCGCTCGGCTCCCCCGTGGACGACGTCGATGCCGAGGATGGCGACGTTGGAACCGAACTTGAAGTGGAACTCGTCGTGGTCCTCCGGCGAGATCACGAGCACGAGGTGGACCACGTCCTTGCGGTTCAGAAAGCGTTCCGCGGAGTGGAGCCACACGGCCTTGCCGCCCAGGATGGCGAAAGGCTTCTTGTAATGGCGGTCGCGAAAGCGGCTGCTCCTGCCCGCAGCGGGCAGGATGACGGCGAACTTGGCCACGGCATCCCTCTCCCAGGTTAACCAGGTGAAAACGAGTTCACCGGCCGAACCCCACCCGGCCGGGTCGTCTATTCTCTGCCTTCGCTCCGCCGCGTTCAAGCCGTCGCAGAAGGCAGCGCAGTCGCTGGCCAGGCCGTGCCGCCGGAGCCGAGGCGAAGAGAAACGGGGGTCATGACGGACCGAGCAGGGATCTCCGTCACGCAATCCCGCGGGCGACAGACTCCCCTCCCACAAGCGCCGGGCGGCTGCCTGCGGCGCCAAGGACGGCTCTACGAGTGGGGCCAGGGAGGGACGTCCAGCGCGGGAGGACGTGGGGGAGCCAACAGGGGCGACAGCCCCGAGGCGACTGCCACCGATGACGATTCCTCGTCGCTGTTCTGGCCCGCAATCAGCTCACCGCTCGTGGGATCGGCGAAGAGCCGTTGCCGCAACTGCTCCAGCCGGGGTGCCTCGCCGTGCAGAGCAGCCGGCAAGGTAGCTGGGTCGAAGTGCTCCGGTTCCACGAACAGCCGGGCAGGTTCCGCGACGTCGCGGCTGCGGGCCAAGCGCCAGAGGAGAATGCTCTCCGGCCACGAAAGCCCCTGGCCCAGGCAGAGCTCGCGGAAAAGGGCCAGGGGCCGGTCTGCAGAGGGCGGCGGACGGCGGGCGAGGTAGTAGGCCAGCCACCAAGCCGCCAGCCCCAAGGAGATGAGCACCCCGAAGGCCACAATGACCTGTCGGGGGCCAAAGGGCCGCATGCCTTGGCGGAAGTGGTCGGTCAGAGCCTCCCAAGGGTCTATAGAAGGGGGGGGCTCGGCACCCTGTACGGTGGGTGCTATGAGGGCGGATGCAAGACCGAGGGCGATCGCCGCCGCAAGCGTGGTCGTTCGCCGGCAGACGCTCCGGGCCGGAGCGGCCCTCGGGCCCGGGAAAGCCGGTACTGCGGTGGTGGCAAGGGGTTGGGCGGTCATGGGGGCTTAGTCCCGCGGGTCGGCGAGAACCTCCCGCCAGTGGTCAAACCTGGTTTGTGCGCGGCGGTCCGGGGCCTCCCCGTGTTGTACGCGGTTGCCGTGGTGGTGCTTGAGGGCGCGGAGCGCGGCGCGCGCCCGGGGCGTGTCACACTGGGCAAGGACGTGGGCCGCCTGCGAGCGGACTTCCGGGTCGGGATCGTCCAACATCGTGATGAGGGTCGGTTCAACCCGTTCGACGAGATCGAGGGCCTGTGCCACGGCCAGCCCCCGCAACCGCCGCGTACGTCTTGCCGCCTTCAGCTCCGCTTCCAGCGCCTCGGCGGCGTTCGGGTCGAGTTTCCTGACCAGGGCTCCGCTGCTGCGGCGGACGGGCTCGTTGAGCATGTCGAAAGCCGCCAGATAGGGAGCGAAGTGGAATTCTTCCAGGGCCCGCCCCACGGCGGTGCGGACGACGGCATGGGGACTGTCGGCAAGCCGAACGAGCCGCGGCAGCGCCCCGGGGATCCCCCGGTGGCGGAGATGGGGCAGCACCTTGGCCTGCACCCGCGGGTCGGGATCGTCGAGCGCGGCTATCGCCAGGGCATTGGCCTCGGCCCCATGGAATTCGCCCAGGGCCTCGGCCGCCACACAGCGGGCCGCGGGCTTTCCTCTTCGCAAGAGGTGATCGATGACTCCAAAGGCCTGGGCTCGCGGCAGCGACGCTGCCATCGCCAGGCGCACTGCCCCTTCCTGCGCCGTCTCGTCGAGTTCGTCGAGCACGGCCGATCCTCCGCGGAGCCAGGCGAGGATGCGAACCCGTTTCAGGTTTGCCAGGAGGTTTGGGGAGTCGTGGGCAGCTATCCGGGAGAGCAGCGTGCGGAGGAATTTCACGTCCCCGCGCCGACTGACCAGGCTGATGATCGCCGCGGGGGGAGCCGGCTCCTCGAGGGCGTCGATTATCAGCCGAATGATCCCTCCCCAGTCGCTCCCGCCGAGCATCTCGGTGAGCGGTACGAAGGCGGCGTGATGCGGCTCATTGAGAACCTGCCGGAAGACGACATTGTCGCGATCGGCAAGGAGGGCGAAGGCCTCGAGCACCTCCCGGCGATGGTGGCGAGCGAAGCGGCGGACGGAGGCCTCCAAGGCCGGCAGCACCTGGTCGCGGACGAGGCGCGGATCACGAAGCGGTTCGCACGGGCCGCTCCCGGCAATCTCGGCGTGGAGCGCCTCGGCCAGCGCCAGGAGGGTGCGGCCCGCGCGGTCGTTAAAGGGATTCGCCCGATCCTCCACAGCAGTCAAGAGGGCGGGGATGAGATGGTAATCGCGAAAGAAGACGGCTGCCTGGCACCCTCCCTGCGATAGTCGAGCGTCGCTGGAGAGTACGGCGTCGCGGAGGGCGCGCCCCAGACGCGGCGCATGCTGGCGGGCGAGCTCTTGCCACTCCGGGGGAAGCCCCTCGAAGCGCCGAATGATCTCGCGGTGACCTGCCGGGCTGCGGCGGGCCAAGAGCGCCCGGAAGGCGGCCAGCCGGTTGGGAACGTAGGACGAATCGAGCGCCGCCAAGAGGATGCGTACCGCCGCCTCGTTGTCGGTTCCGGCGAGAATTTCGAAGGTCCTGGAGAGCCCAGAACGCACGCCTGAGTCCCCCCTGCTGACTACCGGCCGGCGAAACCCCATGGCGTAGCCCTGCCGGCGCACACCACCCCCGGAAAGCCCCCACGAGAGAGAATCGGACGGCCGGCGCAAAAACTCCAATCCATCCGTCAAAGTTCATCTATTGGATAAACTTTCGCCCGGCGGTGCGGGCGACGGATTGGGCAAGTGCGCGGTAATTCCTAGCGGATGGCGGCGGCGGGGAGCTCCTGCTTGATGCCTTCGTCGATGGGCATCTCGTCGGGCAGCGCCCCCGCCTCGTCCATGAGGCGGTAGAGTTCCTCGTGCAGCTCCTCGATCAGCTCAGCGTACTCCTGATCGTGGACCAGGTTCCGCGTTTCGCCGGGGTCCTCGACCATGTCGTAGAGCTCGGGCATGTGGCGGTCCGGGCTGCCGTCGCCGTGGGGGTAGTGCATGTACTTGTAGCGCTCGGTGCGGATGCCCCGCACATTGGGCGTGTACGGGAACTGCCGCTCGTAGTTGTAGACGTAGTACCAGGCGGTCCGCCAGTCGTCCGTCTCGCCACGGATGAGCGGCATCACGGAGCGGCCGTGGATGTCCTCGAAGGGCCGGCCGCCGACGACCTCCATGATCGTGGGAGCCACATCGATGTTGAGCACCATCTTGTCGATCACGCTCTCAGCGGGGATCAGCGGCGGGTAGCGGACCAAGAGGGGGGTGCGGATGCTCGGCTCCTGCATGGCCCGCTTGTCGGTCATGCCGTGCTCGCCGAGGAGCATCCCGTTGTCGCCCGCGAAGATCAGGAGCGTGTTATCCAGCTCGCCGATCTCCTCCAGTGCCGCATAGAGGCGGCCCAAGCTGTCGTCGACGGAGAGGAGCGTGGCCGTGTAGGCCCGCACAAAATCGGCAAAGGCCTCCACCCCCTCGGGGCTGGTGTCGGGGAAGTCAGGTCGGAAGGTGAACAGGGGCCCGTAGATACCGTGCCAGGTGGTCAGCCGCTCGGTGATCCACTGCGGCTTGTCGTCGAGCTGGAATGCTGTCTCGGGGTATGGGATGTCGATGTGGTCGTAGACGGTTCGATACTGTTCTTCCGGCGTGAAGGGGGTATGGGGCGCCTTGTGGCCGAGTATGAGGAGGAAGGGGCGATCGGCCTCGCGGTGCTCGCAGAGCCATTCCACGGCGACGTCGGTGACGCGGGTGGTGTAGTACCCCTCGAGGACCTTGCGCTCGCCGTTGAAATTGAACTCGGTGTCGTAATACTGCCCCTGGCCGCGGTGGCTCACCCAGTAGTCGAATCCGGGGCGCCGCTCGTCGTTGTCTTCACCCATGTGCCACTTGCCCACGTAGGCGGTGTGGTAGCCCATTTCGTGGAGGCGGACGGGGAAGCTGTCCAGTTCCTCGGGGTACTCGGTGAAGTTGTTGAGCACGCCGTGGGCGTGGGGGTAGAGGCCGGAGAGGAAGGAGGCGCGGCTGGGCGAGCAGAGCGAGTGGGTGACGTAGTGATGCGTGAACCGCGCGCCCTCGCCGGCGACGCGGTCCATGTGGGGCGTCTCGAGGAAGGGGTGCCCCTCGCAGCTCATGTGGTCCCAGCGCTGGTCGTCAGTGAGGATGAAGACGACGTTAGGGCGATGGGGAGCTGCGTTCTCCTCCGCCACGGCGCCGCCGCCGGCGGCGGCAAGGGAGGCGGCCGTAGCCAGGGCTGCGACAAACGCCGTTTGGATCGGTCGGCTTGCCCGGCGGAGGCGGCGGAAGTGGTTCCCGTGATCGGCGGACGTGCGGCAGGGCATGATGGGCTCTCCAGGGCCGGCATTCGGGGAGTCTTGCAGTTCGTTTCCCGGCGAGCCTACCCCAGAGGCAGGGAGATGTCAATCTGCACCAAGAAACGGCAACGAGGCGGTGGGTTGCTCCACCGCCTCGCTCTGGCTCCCCCCGGATTGTTTCTACGGCTGGATGGGCCGGCTTCGAATCAGAAGACGTCGAGAATAAAGTGGTGCCCCTTGTGGTACTTGCGACCTTGGGGATAGTAGTTCTGCCACTGCCGGTTGTAGACGGGGATTTGCATCTCCGGCGGGTAGCGATAGTAGAGATGGTCGGAACTGCGATAGTAGTCCGCCGCCCAGAAGTTCTGCGGGTAGAAGACGTACGGATAGTGGTAGAAGCGGCTCCAGTCCTGAGTGGCGTAGCCGTGCCCCCCCCATTGGCGGCCAAATGCCTGTTGCGCCTGGGCTTCCGAGGCGGACCACCCTATTGAGCCCGCCGCGGCCACGAATAACACGAGCATCATCCGGCGTACCATGAATCCCCCCTCCAAAACGAAATTGGGACGTTGGGCCAATTGGTTTCGATTGCTGCTGCGGCCGGGCGGTCTGCCCGCGGCGAGCCGGTCGCGGTCCGCTATTTTTGCATCGGCTCACGCTACCTCCGTTATTGAGCGAATATCCGCTACAGCCCGTCCCACCGGCACCGCGGTGCCCACCGGCCGCCCCTCCGCTTCGATAAAGTCCCTCTCCCTTACCAGACGATGAGACTCGCAAGGGCTCCGCGAACACACCACCGCCACCGCGCGCCGCGACGATTCCCATGGGACGCATCCAGACGAACATCGGGTTGATGACGGGCCTGCCCATTGCGGACATCGTGAAACAGCTGATGGAGGTCTCGGGACGTCCCCGCGACAACCTCGTTCAGCGGACGGATAAGCTCCGCGAGCAGCAGAACGCGTTCAACGAACTGGCCGCCCGGCTACTCTCGATCCGCTACGTTGCCAACGAGTTCGGCAAGGCGGAGGTTTTCGACTCCAAAGAAGCGGTGAGCAGCCACCCCGAAGCCCTTTCGGCGCGGGTTACCGGCGACCCGCCGCGGGGGAGCTTCCTCTTTACTCCCGTCCGCCAGGTGCAGAATCACCAGCTCTTGAGCGCCGGAGTCGCCAGCGAGAGCGAGCCGCTCGGCGGCGGCACGTTCAGCTTCCGCTTCGGCGCCCACGTGGCCCGCAGCGCCGCGCCGGAGACCTTCAACGGCGGCGAAGGGATCGCCCGCGGACGGATCCGCATCACCGACCGCAGTGGCGCCCGTGCCGAGGTGGACCTTTCCACCGCCCGCACCGTCAACGACGTCATCGAAGCGGTCAACAGCACTGCCGGCATCAACGTCACCCTCGAAGCTCACGGCGACGGTTTCCGCCTCGTCGACCACACCGGCCAATCGGTCTCGAATCTCATGGTCCAGGAGGTGGGTGCGGGCACCACAGCCGCCTCCCTCGGGATGGATGGCATCAACACCGGCGAGGTGGCGGCTGTCGGCCGCGACCTGATCCATCTATTCGACGACCTCGACCTGATCCACCTGAATGACGGCGCGGGGATGACCGTCAACGCCGCGCTTCCCGACCTGATGATTACCTTCCGGGACGGCACTCAGGGGACCGTCGACCTCTCGCCCATCGAGGAGGGGACGAATACCGTGATCCGCGAACGGACGTTGGGGGAGGTCCTCGACCGGATCAACACCCAGCTCTCCGGCAAGGCCCGCGCCGAGATCGCCCCCGACGGCGATCGCCTGGTGGTCACCGACTTGACGGGAGGGACGGGAACGTTTCGCATCGAGTCGGCCCACGGCGGCCGCACCGCCGAAGACCTGGGGATCGCCGGGGAGTCGTCCGGCGATGCAATCACCGGCCGCCGCCTCCTGGGTGGATTGCAGTCGGTTCTGCTCTCCAGCCTCAATGGAGGGCGCGGCTGGGGCCCTCTGGGATCGCTGGAGCTGACCGACCGCGACGGCGGCTTTGCCGAAGTCGATCTCTCCGCTGCCGAGACCCTCGAGGGCGTCATCCGCGCCATCAACGACGCCGGTATCGGCATCACCGCCCGCGTGAACTCCGCCCGCAACGGCATCGAGCTGGTCGATGCCAGCGGGGGCACGGGGAACCTCATCGTCGCCGGCGAGGCGGCCGAGAAGCTCGGCATCGCCGTCGACGCCGCGGTCAACGCGGCCAACAGCGGCAACATGCACTTGAAGGTCGTCTCCCACAACACCCGCCTCGCCGATCTGAACGGCGGGCGGGGGGTGGTCCGCGGCAAATTCGCCGTCTACGACAGCGCAGGGAACGGAGGCACGGTCGACCTGACTCAGAGCGCGATCCAGACCGTCGGCGATGTCATTCGTGAGATCGAACGGCTGCCGGGCCAGTTCTCGGCCACGATTAGCGAGACGGGCGACGGCATCACGATTTCCGATCTCGCCGACGGTGGGGGCAAGCTCCGCGTCCAAGAGAGCGGCGGCACCACGGCCCGCGACCTGGGACTGGCCCGCGAAGCAGAGACCGTCGACATCGGCAACGGACCCCAGCAGGCCATCCGCGGTTCGCTGACGCATACGATCACCCTCGACGAAGGCGACTCCCTCGACGACCTGCGCCAGAAGATCAACGAGGTCGGCGGCGGCCTCTCGGCAACCATCCTCCTCGACGGCTCCGCGCGACCCCACCGCCTCGCGCTCGTCAGCGAACAGGCCGGTGCCCGCGGCGAGCTGGTGATCGACGATTCGCAGATCGGCATAAGCGTGACCGAAACGGTCCGCCCCCGGGACGCCATGCTCCTTCTCGGCCGCAGGGAAGACGCCGCGGGGAGCGTGCTCGCTAGCTCTCCGACGAACAGCTTCAGCGGTGTCCTCCCCGGCGTGACGCTCGACGTCCGCCAGCCCTCGGCTCAGCCCGTGGGGGTGACCGTCTCACGCACCGACTCGAAAGTCGTTTCTACGGCCACCGCCTTCGTGGAGAACTTCAACGCCTTCCGCGCCCACCAGAAAGAGTTGACCGCCTTCGATGCCGAGACAGGAGAAGGGAGCCTGCTCACCGGCAACGCGGCCGCCCTGCGGATGGAGACCGACCTGGCGAATCTCCTTTCCGGGCGCGTCTTCGGTGCCGGCTCCATCCAGTCGCTCGGCGAGGTGGGCATCCGGCTGAAGGACGACGGCAGCCTTGAGCTCGACGAGGGGCGGCTGAAGGAACGCTTTGCCGAAGATCCGGAAGCGGTCCGCGACTTCTTCACTACGGAGACCCACGGCGTGGCGCCCCGTTTGAAGGCCGCCATCGACCGCCTGGCCGGCGAGGACGACTCCCTGCTGACGACCCGTTTCCGCACCCTGCAGGACCAGATCGAGAGCAACGAGCAGCGGATCGAGCACTGGAACTCGCGCCTGGAGCGTGAGCAGGAGCGGCTCCTGATGCACTTTTACCAGATGGAGACCTCCATCGCGAAGTTGCAGGGCAACCTCAGCGCCTTGGAGGCCATCCAGCCCCTGCCGCCGCTGGTGAGCCTTCGCGGCGGCGATTAGAGCGCCCGGCCACACAGCAGAGGGGGGACGGCAAGGGTAGGGAGCCGGATACCGCGACCTCCTCATACAGCACCGACGACCTGCCGCCACCTGGGGCGGCCACCAACGGCGCGCCTCGGCGTCCCCGAGCAATCCCCGGCCCACACCGGGTCGGGACAGCGAGAGCCATCCACCATTTACCACTTCGAAGATCCGAGCATAAGGCAGAATCGCTATGCACCAGCCGTCGGCTCGAGGGAGTTATCTGGAGACCGAAGTCCTCTCGGCACCGCCGCAGAAGCTGCATTTGATGCTCATCGAGGGGGCGATCCGTTTTGCCGAGCGGGGCCGCCGCCACTGGGCGGCGGCGCAGTGGGAGGAGGCCGACGAGGTGTTCCTCCGCGCCGAGGCGATCGTCACGGAACTGCTTGCCGCCATCCACCGCGAGGCCAACGAGGTGCTGGCTCGCAAGCTGGCCTCCATCTATCTGTTCGTCTTCCGCACCCTCCTGGAGGCCAGTCTCAAGCGGAGCGAGACCCACCTCGACGATGCCCTTCGCGTGCTCCGCGAGGAGCAGGAGACCTGGCGGACCGTCTGCGAGCGAATCGCTGCCGACCCGGCCGAAGCGGCGGCTTCGGCAGAAGCATTCCGCGCCCTCTCGCGGCCCCAGCCGGCCGCCGAAGTCGTCGCCCGCGCCGAGGCCCTCTCGCCCCAAGCTTTCCCCGTTGAAGGCGCCCCCTCACCTGCCGAGGCTCCCGGCGGCTTCTCCCTCGACGCCTGATGAGCGCGTTCGCTTGACTTTATCGGCGCCTCGCTACACGGGCGGCGCATTTGTGGTAGACTCGTGGCCGGCGGCGGCCTTGCGGCCGTGGCACGCGGCCATGCTGTGCGTTCTGTTCCCGAAGGTCCCAGATAGTGAACGATTCCCGGATGTTGATCCGCGTCGGCCATAGTCCTGACCCCGACGACGCCTTCATGTTCTACGCCCTGGCGAGGGAGAAGATCCCCACGGGGCAGTATCGCTTCGCGCACGAACTGGTCGACATCGAGAGGCTCAACCGGCGGGCTTTCGAGGGGGAGCTGGAGCTGACGGCGGTAAGCGTTCATGCCTACGCGTACCTGACCGACCGGTACCTCCTCTGCCCCTGCGGGGCAAGCGTGGGCGACCGCTACGGCCCCATGGTGGTGGCCCGCGACGCGGCGACCGTCGCCGACCTGAAGGGCCGCAGCATCGCCGTCCCCGGCACGCTGACTACGGCCTTCCTGGCCCTGCGGCTCTGCCTGGGGGCGGACTTTCACCACGTCGCGGTGCCCTTCGATCGCATCCTCGATGCCGTCGCCGCCGGGCACCATGCAGGGGAGACGGTGGATGCGGGACTGGTGATCCACGAGGGTCAGCTCACTTATGCCGAGGAAGGGTTCGCCAAGATCGTGGACCTGGGGCAGTGGTGGTTCGAGGAGACGGGCCTGCCCCTACCCCTGGGGGCCAACGCCATCCGCCGCGACCTCGGCGCGCCGGCCGTCGGCGAGGTCACCGCCCTGCTCAAGGAGAGCATCGCCTACGGCCTGGCCCACCGCGAGGAGGCCCTCGACTACGCGCTTTCCTTCGGCCGCGGCCTGGACCGCGAGAAGGCCGACCGCTTCGTGGGGATGTACGTCAACGACTGGACGCTCGACTTCGGCCCCACGGGGCGGCAGGCCGTCGCCGAGCTGTTGCGCCGCGGCCACGCGGCCGGCGTCGTCGCCCACGCAGTCGAGCCGGAGTTCGTCGAAGTTCGGTAGCGCCGCCCCGGGGTTCGCGTGGGATGCTTGACCCGGCCGAGCCCGACCACTAGCCTCTGGAGTGTGCCGGCGGTCGTTGCCGGCAGGCGGTCTGGTCGAGCCGCGGGAGCACCAAACCTATCGACTGGCGCGCACGGCCGAACACGTGTGCTCTCTTTGGCGAGTGACCCGACATGAACATCGGCGTATTCCTCCTGATTGAACCGTTTGCCAGCGTGGAAAGGCAGCTCGAGCGCGCCAAGGAAATGGGGTTCACCCACGCCGACATCACGGATACGAACTCCGGCGGCAGCATGCTCGGATCGGCCGGCTTCTCCCCCACGGTCAGCCTCGACGAGAACCCCTTTGAGGTGCGGCGGCTGTTCGAAAAGCACGGCATCATCCCCTCCGCCGTCTGCGCGCACGCCATGCTCCTGGAGCCCAGCAACCCGGGCGTCTTCGGCACCGCGGAGATCGTGAAGGCGGTGCGGTTCGCCGCCGCGATCGGCATCAAGGACGTGGTCACCACGGAGACCGACCCCCGCTCGGAGTGGGCCGAGAGGCTCACCTACGAACAGCGGGTGTTCGTTACGGCCGAGAAGCTGTACGCGCCCGTCCGCATGGCGGAGGATTACGGCGTGCGCATTCTGCTCGAGCCCCACGGCCCCATTACCGACTCGATCCGCGGCATTCAGGACGTCTTCGACATGCTGGGCAATCCCCAAGCCCTGGGCGTCAATCTCGACACGGGCAATTCCTGGCTCGGGGGGGCCGACCCCGTGGAGATGGCCCGCGTCTTCAAGGACAAGATCCACCACGTCCACTGGAAGGATCTCTCCGCCGAATGGGAGCCGAGACGCGGCACGATGTACGGCTGCGGCTTCTCGACCATTGCATTGGGGGACGGCGTGATCGATATCGAGGGGGTCTGCGATGTACTCCGCGACGCCCCCATCGACAGCTCGACCCTCGAGATCGTCGGCTCGGAGGACATTCTCAAGCGGAGTGCGGAGTACCTCCGGGCGAACGGCCTGTAGGGCGGGCGGCATCGGTGGCTTGCCGCCGCGACCCGCCGCTGGTAGGCTAGCGAGTTTGTATCGTCAGCCATCCCCTTTTACGTGCGGCTTATGAGCGGTTCTCCCTCCGCGGCGCCCCCGGACGCCGCCGAGTGCATTCAGATCCGCGGCGCGCGGGTCCATAACCTCAAGAATCTCGATCTCGACATCCCCCGCGACCGGCTGGTGGTGCTCACCGGCCCGAGCGGCTCGGGAAAGAGTTCGCTGGCCTTCGACACCATCTACGCCGAGGGGCAGCGGCAGTACATCGAGAGCCTCTCCGCCTACGCCCGGCAGTTCCTCCACCAGTTGGAGCGGCCGGACGTGGACCTGGTCGAGGGGCTCCAACCGACCGTCTGCATCGACCAGCGGTCGGGGGTCCAGAACCCCCGAAGCACGGTGGCTACGGTCACCGAGGTCTACGACTACCTGCGGCTGCTCTTTGCCCGGCTGGGGGAGGTCCGCTGTTGTCGCTGCGGGCGGGCCATCCGGCAGCAGACGGTCGAGGAGATCGTCGAGGAGTTGATGGCGCTTCCCGCGGGGACGCGGGTCATCCTCATGGCGCCGCTCGTCCGGGGGCGGAAGGGCGAGCACCGGGAGGTGTTCGCCGGGATCCGCAAGGCGGGCTTCGTGCGTGCCCGGGTGGACGGCACGGTGGTCGACGTCGACGCGCCGCCGGAGTTGGCCCGCCAGAAGGCCCACACCATCGAGGCCGTGGTGGACCGCATCGTGATCCGCGAGCAGGTCCGCGAGCGGCTCACCGAATCGGTCGAGCTGGCGGTTCGCCACGGAGAGGGACTGTCGGTGGCCTCGTGCGAGGAGAAGCGGCCCGAGGGCGCCGTGTGGCGCGACCGCCTCTTCAGCACCCAGTTCGCCTGCCCGGCCTGCCGCATCAGCTACGAAGAGCTGGAGCCGCGGACCTTCAGCTTCAACAGCCCCTACGGGGTCTGTCCGGTATGCGAGGGGCTCGGCGCCCGCGTCGAGTTCGATCCCGAGCTCGTGATACCCGACTGGAGCCTGGCACTGTCGGCGGGTGCCGTTGCTCCCTGGAAGGGCGCCGCCGAGGCGGCGCAGCGGAAGCGCCGCGCGGCGCTGAAGGAATTGCTTGCCGACCTCGGCATTCGCTGGAACACGCCCTTGGAAAAGCTTGACGGAGAGGGGCGGACGCGATTGCTCCGCGGTGGCAAGGGGCAGGCGGGTGTGCTGGACCTGCTCGAGAAGGAGCACGCCGGCACGACGAACGAAAAGCTGCGGCATGGCCTGGAGGCCTTCCGCGGGTCGGTCGTCTGTCCCGACTGCGGCGGTGCGCGGCTGCGGCCCGAGGCCCGAAATGTCTTCGTTGGCGGCAAAGCGATCCACGAAGTGACGGCGCTGACCGTGGGCGCCGCGCGGGCCTGCTTCGCCGAGATCGACTTCCCGGAGGAGCAAGGGCCGATCTACCGGCCCATCATCCTCCAGCTTGCCGCTCGCCTGGAGTTCCTCGACCGCGTGGGACTCGATTACCTGACGCTGGACCGCCCCGCCGACACCCTCAGCGGCGGCGAGCTGCAGCGCGTCCGCCTGGCGTCGGGGTTGGGGTCGGGGCTTGTGGGGGCCTGCTACGTGCTCGACGAGCCCTCCATCGGGCTCCACCCTCGCGACAACCAGCGGCTCATCGATGCCCTGGTGGAGCTGCAGGGCCGTGGCAACACGGTGCTGGTGGTCGAGCACGACGAGACGATCATGCGGCGCGCCGATTGGCTCGTCGACATGGGGCCGGCGGCGGGGTGCCAGGGAGGACGCGTGGTGGCCCAGGGGCCGCCGACGGTAGTGGCCGCGGACGCCGACTCGCCCACCGGCCGCTATCTGGCGGGCCGCGATATGATCGCCGTTCCCTCGAGGCGGCGGAAGGTGGCCAAGACGCGGGCGCTGGTGCTCGAAGGAGCGCGGACGAACAATCTCAAGGATCTCACCGTCCACTTTCCCTTGGGCGCCTTGGTGTGCGTAACGGGGGTGAGCGGATCGGGCAAGAGTTCGCTGCTCGGGGAGACACTGGCCCCGGCCCTGGTGCGGCGGCTGGGGGGAGTGGCCAAGCCGGGCCCCCACACGGCCCTCCGCGGGGCCGGCCGCATCGACAAGGTGATCCCCATCGACCAGTCGCCCATCGGCCGCACGCCGCGGAGCAACCCCGCTACCTATACCGGGGTCTTCGACGAAATCCGCAAGGTCTTCGCCGCCACCCGCGCCGCCAAGCAGCGGGGCTACAAGGCGGGGCGTTTCAGCTTCAACGTGGCTGGGGGACGGTGCCCCGAGTGCCAGGGGCAGGGGCAGCAGAAGATCGAGATGAACTTCCTTCCCGACCTCTACGTGACCTGCCCGGAGTGTGAAGGGAAACGCTTCAACCGCCAGACCCTCCAGGTCCTCTACCGCGACCGGTCGATCGCCGACGTCCTCGACATGGCAGTCGACGAGGCAGTCGGCTTCTTCGAGAACTTTCCGGCCCTCCGCCGCATCCTCGAGGGCCTCAAGGAAGTCGGCCTGGGATACCTCACCCTGGGCCAGCCCTCGACGACCCTCTCCGGGGGCGAAGCCCAGCGGATCAAGCTCGCCGCCGAGCTCTGCCGGGTCGAGACGGGGAAGACCCTCTACATCCTCGACGAGCCGACGACGGGTCTGCACTTCGAGGACGTGCAGCGGCTCCTGGCCGTGCTGGGACGGCTCGTCGACCTGGGCAACACGGTGCTCATCGTGGAGCACAACCTCGATGTCCTCAAGTCGGCCGACTGGATCATCGACCTCGGTCCGGAAGGGGGTAAGGCGGGCGGCTACCTCGTGGCCGCCGGAACCCCCGAAGCGATCGCCGCCCTGCCCGAAAACCATACCGGCCGCTACCTCCGCACCGCCTTGGGGCAAGCGGTCGCGGAAGCGTGATCCTTGAAGAAGCAGGGACCGCGGCGCCCTGGGCGCGTTCGTACCGAGCGGGTCGGCGGGGGAGCGGGAGGGCACTGCCCGCGCGCCACCGCTCGAGCCGCAGAAGCGTGCGCCCCGCAAGCGGGGGAAGAAATCTCAGGATAGGGATACCCGGCGGCATGGATTCGGGTCCTCCCTGCGATTATCATCGACGCTACGAGAGGTTGCTTCGAACCCCCACGATTACCCCCATCCAGGGAGGCACCACCATGAGACGATCGCCTGCAATGCCGTTCGGAATGCCTTGGGCACTCCTGCTGACCCTGTCGATCGCCCCGCTCGCAACGGCCGCGGAGATCCCCGCGGAGCTGCAACGCTCGCGGCTGCTGGTAACGCTCCCGGAGAATTGCCCCACCCCGGATGCCATGGCCATCGATGCCGAGGGCAACCTGGTGGTGACTTGCCCGAATTTCGCCGATCCCACCCAGCAGCCCTGCCTGATCAAGGTGACCCCCGAGCTTGAGGTCGTGCACTGGTTCGACATGCCGGTGCATCCCGAGACGGGCCGTGCGGCGCCTATGGGGATCGCTTTCGGGCCGGACGGCGACCTCTACGTGGTGGACAACCAGAACTGGGCCACCGGCAACGGCGAGCACGGCGAGATCAACGAGGGGCGGCTGCTGCGGCTCCGCGTCCGCAACGGGGAAATCGAAGACCTGACCGTGGTGGCCGACACGATCAGCCACCCCAACGGCGTCCGCGTCCACGGCGAGCACCTGTACCTGACCGTGAGCCTGCTCCCCAAGATCGAGCGCGAAGACGGCCTGCTCGTCAGCGGCGTGTACCGTTTCCACCTCGACGATGAGGGGATCCTCCTCTCCAACACCCTCGACGACGAAAACCTGCTGGCCACCTTCGTCACCTACAACCGCGACGTGCAGTACGGCGCCGACGGCCTGGCCTTCGACAGCCGGGGGAATCTCTTCGTGGGGAACTTCGGCGACGGCGCCCTGCACAAGATCACCTTCGACGAGGAGGGGAACGTCACCAGCAATACCATCTTCGCGCAGACCGATTTCGACGTTCCCGTGAGCGATCCGGACTTCGCCGAAAAGATGGTGCAGGCGAAGATGCGCTCCATCGACGGCATCTGGATCGACGAGGCGGACAACATCTACGTGGCCGACTTCTCCAACAATGCCGTATGCATGGTCGATCCGCAAGGGGAGATCACCGTGCTGGCCCAGAACCCCGACAGCGACGGCGCCCGGGGCGAGCTCAACCAGCCTGCCGAGCCGATCATTTGGCAGGGGAAGCTGGTGGTCACGAACTTCAACCTCGTTACCGGGCCGGACAAGGTCAACACCGCGCACACGCGTCCTTTTACGATTTCGTACATTCCCTTGCCCGAGTAAGCGGACCGCCGCTGCGGCCGGGCGGCGCCCGGCCGGGAGGTGGCCGCGCGAGACCGGAGGAACTCGCCCCGTGAGGCGCGGGGGGGACAACCGCAAAGGCCGCGCAGCGATTGCCCGGCCGAACCCAAACGAAGGAAATCCATCATGCGTGCCGTGGTCGTCGTCGAACCGGGACGAGTCGAACTGGCCGACCTGCCCGAGCCCCAGCCCGGCCCCTACCAGGCCCGCGTCCGCACCGAAGCCGCCAGCCTCTGCAACGCCACCGACGGAAAGCTCATCGCCGGAAACTTCCCGGGCGTCGATCAATATCCCCTCATGCTGGGACATGAGTCGGCGGGCATCGTCGATGCCGTGGGGGAGAAAGTCCGCAACTTCCGCGTCGGCGACCGGGCCATCGGCGGGCTGCTCTTCGACGCGGGTAAACCGGGAATCAGCAGCGGCTGGGGGGGCTTCTGCGAATACACCCTCGTGGCCGACCACGACGCCATGATCGCCGACGGTGTGGCCGACGCCGAACACGGCTGGGTTGAGGTCTTCGAGATCCAGCAGCCCGTGGCGCCGGACATCCCCGTCGAGGAGGCGGTGATGCTCTGTACGTGGCGCGAGGTCTACGGCGGCATCGGCGACTTCCACCTCCAGGCCGGCGACGACCTGCTGGTTTTCGGCGCCGGTCCCGTGGGGCTGAGCTTCCTCAAGTTCGGCAAGCTCCTCGGCCTCGGAGAGATCGTTCTCGTCGATCCCCTGCCGGCGAAGCGGGAAAAGGCGGCTGCGATGGGGGCCGACGCCGTGCTGGCTCCCGATGCCGGGTCCCTGGAGTCGTTCATCAAGGGCCGCGACAGGCCCCTGGACGCGGTGATCGACGCCGTGGGGAAGCCGGCCATCGTCAACGCGGCGCTGCCCATGATCAAGATGGGGGGAACCATCGGCGTCTACGGCGTCATCGCCGAGCCCGCCATGACGCTGGAGAAGGCGCTGGGGCCGTACAACTTCAACCTCTTCATGCACCAGTGGCCCACCCGCTGGCGCGAGCGGGCCGCCCAGGAGCCGCTCTGCGCCTGGATCCGCGAAGGGAAGGTGCGGGCCGACGAGTTCGTCACGCACGAGTTCCCCGTAGAAGAGGTGGGTGAAGCCATCGCCGCCGTGGTGCGGGGCGAGGTCGTCAAGGTACTGCTGCGCTACCGCTAAGGGTGTTGCGCTGCGAAGAAGACGGAAAGGATGGGTGGAGAGCGATGATGCCCCGCGTGCTGATCACCTCGACCTCCTTCGGCAAGCGGGTCAAGGCCCCGGTGGAGATTCTGCACTCGAAGGGCTTCGAGCTCCGGTTCAACGACCTGGGCCGCCCCCTGGAGCCGCCGGAGCTCATCGAGCGGCTCGCCGGCTGCCAGGGGTGCATCGCCGGGCTGGACCACTTCACCGCCGAGGTCTTCCGCGCGGCGCCGGAGCTGCGCATCGTGGCTCGCTACGGCGTGGGCGTGGACCGCGTCGACCTCGCGGCAGCCGCCCAGGCCGGTGTCACCGTAACCAATACCCCCGAGGCCAACAGCGACTCGGTGGCCGATCTGGCCGTGACCCTGATGCTCGCCGTGGCGCGGCGCATTCCCTATGCCGACCGCCTGGTCCGTAGCGGCGCCTGGCAGAACGTCTACGGCGTTTCGCTGACCGGCAAGACGGTGGGGCTGGTCGGCTACGGGCGCATCGGCAGCCGCGTGGCCGAACGGGTGCGGGGGTTCCGGTGCCGCGTGCTGGTGCACGATCCCTTCCTGCTCGCGGAAACGGCCGCGGGCGCGGGGCTGGAGCTGGTTTCCCTGGAACGCCTGCTGGCCGAATCGGATGTCGTCTCCCTGCACCTGCCGGCCAACGACCAGACCCGCGGCCTCTTCGGCCGCGAGGCCTTCACGCGCATGAAGGCTGCAGCGATCCTGATCAACACGGCCCGGGGCGAGGTGGTCGATGACGGGGCGCTGGTCGAGGCCCTCAG
>SLBP01000094.1:0-20068 GCA_007126245.1 Planctomycetales bacterium | reverse complement strand
GGGATGATCGAGATCGGCCGGGCACTGATGGTCCAGCAGGTCATCACCAATGCCTCGCGCGAGGGGGCGCGGGTGGCGATCCTCGATGACACGGCGCGGGAGGACGTCGACGCCACGGTCGAGCGATACTTGACGAGCAGCGCCATCCCTCAGGGGGTGGCGGAAATCCTGGTGGATCCCGAAGAGCCGACTCAGGCCGGTTACAGCGAGCCGGTAACGGTTACGGTTCGGCTCGGTTTCGATCAAGTGAGCTGGCTCCCGTCGCCAATGTTTCTCGGCGGGAACCGCCAGTTGACGGCCACCACGGTGATGCGCCGCGAAACGATGCAGTAGGGGACGTTCACGGACGAGTGGATTCGGCGGGGGTTTCCGCTGGGGCCCATCGGGGGAGGGGACGCCGCCAAAGGAAGGGACTCCTCGGAGAAAGGGAACCGAGGTGCTGCCACCGGCCGGAGCAGGGAATTCCTGGCCTCCGCGCCGCGACCGGCACACCGACCAGAAACGGACCGAGTAGACCCATCCAGGGGGAATCCATGCGAGCGAAACCGGCCATTCTTCTTGTCCTAGCGCTTGGCTGCGGCTTGGTAGCGGCCGTCGGCATCACCCAGGTGATGGCCAACCGCAATGAGGGGCCGCAGCCTGCCGCGGGTGCGACGGAGTCGATCTTCGTGGCCATGACGGACGTGACACTTGGCGAGACCCTTACGCCACAGATGGTCCGCCTCGAACCGTGGCCCAAGGACCGAATTCCCGAGGGGGCGTTGACGAACATCGAGGAGGTGGAGGGGCGACGGACGAGGACCCGCCTCTTTCCCGGCGAGCCGATCCTGGAGCCGAAGCTCTTTGCGGCGGGAACCAGTGCTGCGGCCGGATCCGACCTGATCCCCCTCGGCTACCGGGTGGTCTCGGTCCGTGTCGATGCCACGAGCGGGGCCAGCGGGTTGATCCTCCCCGGCGACCGGGTGGACCTCCTCGTCCACCTGGACCGGAACCCGAACCGCAATATTCCCGAGACGGGAACGCGCACCGTCCTCCAGGACATCCGCGTCTTCGCCGTCGACGACGTCTACAATCTCGACGAATCGCGCGGCGACGGTCGCTCCTCGATGTTGGCGAGGAACATCTCGCTCTTGGTAACGCCCGAACAGGCGGAGCGGGTGACGTTGGCCAGCGAGCTGGGAAAGGTCCGCCTGGTCCTCCGCAGTCACGCCGACACCGACGTGACGGCACGCACCGGAACGGTTACCAGCGACCTGCTGGGGGGAACCGAGGGCGCCTCGCGGGAGCATGAGACCCTGGTCCAGGAGAGCAGCGAACACAAGACCCCGCAGTTGGCCGGATTTCTCAGCTTCCTCCAGGAGACCGTGGCGTCGCGGCCTCCAGAGGGGGTGAAGGAGGCTCCCGCACATCCCGCGATTGAGGAGTCGCTGCCGGCGCCGCAGTCGTCCTGGGTGATGCGGATTCTTAAAGCCGGGGACGTCGAGGATGTCGTTCTCGAGCCGGTGGAGTCGGCCGCGTGGGCCGGGGGCGGTGCGGAGTTCTGGCGGCACGCTCCCGCCAGTCTCTTTCCTGGTCCGCCGAGCGACGGCGATCAGCCAGTGTCCAGGGCGGGAGACGAAGAGCCGATAAGAGACAAGGGAGCTGGCGAACAGAAGACCGCGGGCGCGGCTGGCCCCGCACTGCCGGACGACCCTTTCGGACCTTCGGTAACCGACCCTTTCGGGCCTTCCGTCGTAGAACCGCCGGTTCCGCAAGCGCAGGCCGGCACAACGTCCGATGAAGAAGGAGAACCCCGCGGGGATCGGCCGCATCCTTCCGACGGCACCGACGCCGCCGGGGAACCGGCCCTTTGGTGACAACCCGGAAGCGGGCCGCAGGGCAGTAATGGCCGGAGGAGGATCACGCGACAACGGTTTTTTTTCGCCGTGCCGCGGCGCGGCAGCCCACGGGCTGCTCCACGGATCGCGCCGCAGCGCGGAAGTACGACTTCCCCCGTTACGGATAACGCAAGGAAGCTCCAAGATGGCCATTTACCGATTCGGGGCGCGCCTCGCCCTGCTAATGACACTCGCGGCCGGCTTGCTCGGCCGCACCGCCTTCGCACAGGGCGATCCGGCGGAACCGACGGTTCCCCACTCGCTGGTCCACCACGTGCGTGAGACGAGCGAGCGGATGGAAATGACGGTGAACACCAGCCGGATTCTCACCATGGACCGGAAGATCCCCCAGGCGCAGGTGAACAACCCGGATTTGCTCGACCTGACGCCGCTGGCACCCAACCAGATCCAGGTCTCGGCGAAGAAGCCGGGCGTCACCCAGGTCAACCTCTGGGACGACCAGCAGCAGATCTACGCCATCGACGTCATCGTCTACGGCGACGCCCAGGAGCTCACCATGCTGCTGAGGGCGCAATTCCCCTCGGCGGCGTTGAAGGTGGTCCCCGTGGTCAACGGCGTGCTCATTTCCGGTTACGTGGACCAGCCGGACCACGTCCACCGCATCGTGGAGATCGCCGAGGAGTACTACGACAAGGTGATCAACAACATCGCCGTGGGCGGCGTGCAGCAGGTCCTCCTCCACGTGAGGGTCATGGAGGTCTCGCGGACGAAACTCAACGCCCTGGGGCTCGACTTCTCGCAGTTGTCCGGACCCAACAGCATCGCTGTATCGGGGGCATCCGTGGCCCCCGTGAACGCCACGGTCAGCTTTGATGTCTTCGACGGCGGGAACGCGTTCTTCGGAGTCCTGGAAGCGCTGCGCCAAGACCAGCTCATGAAGATCCTCTCCGAGCCGACGCTGGTGACGATCAGCGGGCGGCCGGCCTCGTTCAACGTGGGCGGCGCCATTCCCATCCTCCGGCCGGGCGACCTCGGTCAGCCGCCCAGCTACAACTACGAAGACGGGAAATTCGGGACGTCCGTGAAGTTCGTGCCGATCGTGCTGGGCAACGGCAGAATCCGTCTCGAGATCGAGTCGGAGATCAGCGAGCTCGACCAGGCCAATGCCGTCACGGTGGGGGGTTTCTCGATTCCGGCCAAGCGCAGCCGCGACGTGAACACGTCCGTGGAGATGATGGCCGGGCAGACGCTGGCATTGGCCGGGCTGGTGCAGACCCGCACCGAGGCCAGGCGGCGCGGGATTCCCTGGGTGAGCGACGCCCCCTACCTCGGCGCCCTCTTCCGCAGAGTCCACGAGGAGAACAACGAGGTCGAGCTCCTCATCCTGGTAACTCCGGAACTGGTCGAGCCGCTCAATCCCCACGAGGTGCCCCTGGTCGGCCCGGGAATGAGTACGGAGAGCCCCAGCGACTGGCAGCTTTTCATGCGCGGCCACATCGAGGTCCCCCGCCGCTGCTCCGTCTGCAGCGGGAGGGGATGCACCCGCTGCACGGGGAGCGCGCCGCACGTCCCCGGGGCAGTGCTCGAGGAGGGGCTGATCCTCGACGATCGCCCGCCGCTCTCGGCCCGCCGGCCGCACGCGCAGGGCTCGGCGCGCAGCGGCGCCGCGGCGGCGACCGACGAGGCGTCTCCCCCCGGGCTGATCGGCCCCATGGGATACGACGTGGTGAGGTAGCAAAGGGGCCGTCGGCCGGCGAGCTTGCCCCGCCCCCACATGAGGGCGGGCAGGCCGAATCCGCCCGCCGAATGGGACGGAACACCCTTCGACGTACACCCGCGGCACCGAGTGCGTGGCATGAGCAACGTTCTCCGATTGGCGATCGTCGATCCCAACGACACGACGCGCGATGCGCTGAAGTCGATGCTCGTGGGGATGGACATGCTCTGGCTGGAGGCCGAGTGCTCGCGCTACGAGTTCTTCGCGGACGTCGTGGCGCAGACGACCCCCGACATCGGCCTGGTGGCCGTGGACCGCGATCCCCAGAAGGCACTGCAGCTGGTCGGCACGCTGGCGACCGCCTCCCCGGAATGCGCGGTGCTCGTCGTCAGCTCCACGAACGACGCCAATCTCATCCTCGAGGCGATGCGCGCCGGGGCCAAGGAATTCCTCACGCAGCCGATCCGCATCGAGGACCTTCTGGGGGCCCTGGGGCGGATCAGCCAGCGTCGTTTCGGCCGCGGCGAGAAGCCCCGCGGCTGCCAGGTGATCGCCGTCGCCGGGGCCATCGGCGGTGTGGGGACGACGAGCATCGCCGTGAACCTCGGCTGCGCCTTGGCGGCCGATTCGCAGAATTCGGTGGCCCTGGTGGACCTCGACCTGACGCTCGGCGACGCCGACGTGCTCCTCGACACCATCCCCGACTACACCCTCGTCGACGTCGCCCAGAACGTCACCCGCCTCGACTTCTCCCTGCTGAAGCGGTCGCTCACCAAGCACGGCTCGGGGCTCTACTTGCTCTCCCGCCCCGTGCAGCTCGAGGACGTCTCCCTGGTGGCCCCCGAGGACCTGCAGCGGGTCATCGGCCTCATGAAGGCCACCTTCACCCACCTGGTGCTCGACCTCTCCAAGAGCTACAGCCCCATCGACATGATGGCCCTGGAGATGGCGAACACGATCCTCCTCGTGACGCAGCTCGATCTGCCCTGCCTGCGAAACGTGGTGCGCCTGATGATGTCCTTCGGCAACATGGAAGGGATGGCGGAGAAGGTCCGCATCGTCGTCAATCGCGCGGGGCTGGACAGCGGGCAGATCACCGTGAGGAAGGCCCAGGAGACGATCGGCAAGGAGGTCTTCTGGCAGTTGCCCAACGACTACCGCACCATGATCGACGTGCGCAACAACGGCGTGCCACTCGTCGAGCACGCTCCCAAGGCGGCCATCACCCAGGCGATCATCGAGCTCGCCGAGGCGGTCGGCGGCGGAGAGAAGCAGGCCCCGCCCCAGACCGAAAAGAAAGGGGGCGGTCTGGGCCGCCTCCTCAACCTCTGGCCCGCGAAGAGCGGTAAGTAGGGCATCGGCCGCCGGCGTGCTACCCGGCCTCCGCCGGCGCTCCGCCATTCCCTGGCGGTTTGGGCCACTGGGCGAACGAGGCGATCCCTCCGGCGAGATTGCGGACCCGGTATCCGTGCTGGGTGAGGAGGCGGCAGGCGAGGTACGAGGTCTGGCCGACGTTGCAGTGAAGCCAAATCTCCTCGTCGCGGGGCAGCTCGCCGAGGCGGGCACGGAGCTCCCCAAGGGGGATCCTCAGTGCCCCGGGAATGCCCGTGGCAGCGACGCGGGCGTTGGAGCGGACGTCGACGATCGTGGGGAGGGGCTCGCCCGCGGCGAGCCGCCGGTGGTACTCGTCCCAGAAAACCACCTCCACGTCGCCGCGGAGGGTGTTGGCCGCCACGAAGCCGGCGATGTTCACCGGGTCCTTGGCGCTGCCGTACTGAGGCGCGTAACAGAGCTCGGCCTCTTCCAGGTCCCAGATGGTGGCCTTCTTCTGGATGGCCATGGCCATCACGTCGATGCGCTTCTCGACGCCGTCGCGGCCCACGGCCTGGGCGCCCAGGATGCGGCCGGTGTCGGGCTCGAAAAGGGTCTTCATCGAGATCGGCTCGGCACCGGGATAGTAACCGGCGTGGTGCAGCGAATGGATGTAGCTCCGCGCATACGGCCGGCCGCAGCGGCTGAGGGTCTTCTCGCTGGCCCCCGTCACGGCCGCGGACAAATCGCAGACGCCCACCACCGCCGTCCCCTGGCTGCCGCGGAACCGCGCGGGGCGGCCGCAAATGGCGTCGGCGGCCACTCGACCCTGGCGGTTGGCCGGTCCGGCCAGGGGAATCAGCGTCCATTCGCCGGTCACCGCGTCGCGGACCTCCGCGGCATCGCCGACGGCGTAGACGTTCGGATCGCTGGTCCGCATCTGCTCGTCCACGCGGATGCCGCCGCACTCGCCGATCGTCAGGCCGGCCTGGCGGGCCAAGGCCACGTCGGGGCGCACCCCCACGGCCAGGATCACCGCGCCCGCCCGGTAACGCGTCCCCGCGGCAATGACCTGGAGCGTGCCGTCCGCCCCCTCCTCGATGGCCGTGACCGGCGCGCCCAGCCGGACCTCGACCCCGTGGCGGCGGAGGGCGTCGGCCAGCGGCGTGGCCATTTCCGGATCCAGCGCCGGCATGAGCTGCTCGGTGGCCTCGAGGAGCGTTACGTCCAACTTCCGCTTCTGCAGGTTTTCCGCCATCTCCAAGCCGATGTATCCCCCCCCGACGATCACGGCGCGGGTCACGTCGCGCTGGTCGATCCACGAGCGGATCCCATCGGCATCTTCGAGGTTCCGCAGCGTAAAGACCCCCGGGAGGTCGATGCCCGGCAAGGGCGGACGTACGGGAGCCGCTCCGGGCGCCAGCACGAGGGCATCGTAACGGTCGGTGCTCATGGCCCCCGTGCGGACGTTGCGAATGGCGACCGTCTTTGCCTGGCAGTCGATCGCCTGCACGTCGTTGCGGGCGCGGACCTCGATACGGAAGCTGTCCCGAAACCGCTCCGGCGAGGCGACGAGGAGCTGTTGGCGCCCGCGGATGACTCCTCCAATGTAGTAGGGGAGTCCACAATTGGCGAAGGAGACGTCCGGTCCCCGCTCGTAGATGAAGATTTCGGCATCCTCATCGAGCCGACGGAGCCTGGCGGCACAGGATGCCCCCCCCGCTACTCCCCCAACGATCAGCACCCGTTTCGACGCCATGCTTCAATCCCCCTCGTTCTCGTGGTCCGTTGCGTCAAACAGGTTTCAATAATAGAGCGGCCGACGCAGTTGGCAAGCCCCGCGACCGATCGCAGCTGCCGTATGCCGCGCCCCACGCGGTACGACAATGGGGGGCAACCCGAGCACCCCCCTTATGGCAAACGGCTCGTTGGCTTTCGCAGGTAATACTGCTAGACTGGTAGGGGTTTAGGGGGCTGGCATGCGTTGGTATCCCTTTCCGGATGCGCGGGTCCGAGTAGCGCGGACATGGCAGGTGCGTCGGTCGCGGAATTTCTGGACGTTCTTCGCCAGAGCCGTCTGCTCACTGCGGACGAACTGGCCGAAGCTCGCGATCTGCACGTAGCCGGTGCCGACGGGGAAGGGCTCGCCCGCACGTTGGTCCGCCGGGGTTGCCTTACCGGCTGGCAGGCGGGCCAGCTGCTCGCGGGGCGGACATCCTTCTTTCTGGGGAAGTATAAGCTCATCGATGTCCTCGGCCGCGGTGGTATGGGGACGGTCTTTCTCGGTGAGCACACCCGCATGCGGCGCCGCGTGGCTCTGAAAATCGTCTCCAAAGAAATCGGCGCCGACCCCGCCGCCCTGAATCGCTTCCTCGCCGAGGCCCGCGCCATCGCCGCGCTCGATCACCCCAACATCGTGCGGGCCTACAGCGTCGACAACGAGGGCGATCGCTATTACATCGTCATGGAGTATGTGGCGGGGCGGGACCTGCAAGCCATCGTCGCCGAGCAGGGACCGCTCGACTACGAAGTGGCCGCCGACTGCATCCGGCAGGCGGCCGAGGGACTGGAGCACGCGCACAGCCGGGGCATGATCCACTGCGACATCAAGCCCTCGAACCTCCTCGTCAACCACCACGGAACGGTGAAGATCGCCGATATGGGCACCGCGCGGCTGGTCGGCCTCGACCATAGCCAGGTGAGCGGCTCGGAGGGCCGCGTCCTGGGATCGGTTGACTACCTGGCGCCCGAACAGGCCCTGGAGACACCCGACTTCGACCACCGGGCCGACATCTATGCGCTGGGGTGCACGTTCTATTTCCTGCTCACCGGCCGGCCGCCGTTTCCGGAGGGCAGCCTCCACGAACGGATCGTCAAGCACCAGACCCAGCAGCCGGAAGGCATCGTCCGCTTCCGCCCCGATGCGCCCAAGGACCTGCTCTTGCTCTGTCGCGGGATGCTGGCAAAGCGGGCCGCCGACCGACCGGCATCGGCCCATGCGATTGCCCAGACCTTGACCCAGTGGCGGCCCCCGAAACGGAAGCTGTTGCGGGCGGTGCCGCTGGACGAACCGGCGGGCGTCGTGGCGCTCGACACCGAAGGACCGCCGGCGCAAGCCGCTGCCGCGACAGACGATTACGCAGAACGGGAAGCGACCGGAATCGCCGGCACAGCCCCCGTCTTGGACGGGGGGGGTGGCCGGCGACGGTCTCCACCGGCCGCGGTGCGATGGATGGTGCTCGGTGCGGCGGCCGCCGTGCTTCTCGGTGGCGTGTTGGTAGCGCGGATTCTGCTGCGGGGAGCCGGCGAGGCGAACGGAATACTTGCGGCCGGCGAATCGAGTCCGGGCCCGCCCGGGACATCGCTGCTCCGTCCGCCGCTGGAACCGGCCGATGCCGATACGGAAGAGGACCACCCCTGGCCCGAACCGCAATACCTCGACCCCGTCGACGAGGGCGACCTCGGCGATCCAAGCGGTGGGCCCCCCGATGACCAGGCCTCGCCGGCCGCCGAAGTTGATTCGGCCGCGGGCCAGCCGCCGGCCGACAAGACCGAGCCACCCTTGGAGGAAGCAGCCGATGCGGAGGAGCCGGAGCCGGAATCGGCGGTGAGCGAAGTGACGCCGCCGCCCGGCAATCCATTCTCCTCGCTGCCCAGCGCCGTGGAGTTGCCGGCAATCCCCTCTGAGGAAGACGTTCCGGCCGGTGGCGCGGTGATCGGCACGCTGGAGGCGAGCGAGGATCGGCACATCGAGCTGGCGCTCCTCGGTGGCGAGCAGGCGTTGCGAGGTCCGCGGTCGTTGCAGATGACCGCCGAGTCCGCGCGACGATGGCTGGTGCGAACGTTAGATCCGACCGAATCGGACGGAGGGGATTCGACCCCTGTCGCCGAGCTGTGGCTCGCCGACGGCGTGCTGCGTTTTGCCTGGCTGCCCTCGGCGGCCGCGGGGGACGGGGGAAGCCTCCGCTTCTGCGCCCTGGAGGCCACCTGCGAGGAGCATTCCGTACGGGTCGCCCTGGGAACGCCGATGGCCGCCGATCCGCTGCCCATCGACTGCCTTGCGGGTTCCAGGGTGGTTTCCCTGCCGCTGGCGTCTTGGCCCGATTTCGACTACATCCGCGTGGAGATCACGGGGAGCGAAGGACCGCTGCCGGCCCTCCGCACAGAACCGGCGCCCCTCTTCGCGCCCCACGGCGAGACAACACTCGTCTTCACCGAGGAGGGCCTGGCGCGCGTGGGCATCAACGTCGCCTGGCAACGGCAGGGACGTGCCGCGCGGCTCCAGGTGCGCTCGTTCCACGAGTTAGGCGGCCAGCGAGCCCTCCTCCGCCGTGCCGAGGTCGAGCGACTCGCCCTGGCCGCCAGCCAGGCCGAAACCGCCCGCGAAGTTCTCAACCAGCAACTGCAGAGCGCCAACAACGATCCGCAGCGCGAAGCGATCCAGACGCAATTGAACCTGGTAACCAGCCGGGCCAACGAACTGAAACGGATCGTCGCGTTCTGCCGGAACGCACACAACAACGCCTTCATCCACTACCGGGTCTTTGTGGAGGTCGAAGGGGAGCCCCACGAGCTGATCCGCAGCCGCCCGCGCGAGTCGCTGCCCGCCAATGGCGAGTGACGGAAGTGGCCCACTCCGCGAGTCCGCGCCCAAGCAGAAGCCCGCCATCAAGCAGCCGGGGGGCTTCGGTACGGTCCCTCCGTGTGACGCCGTTCGTGCGATGCAGTCTGCCCGCGAACTCGGCATGGCCGGGAGACCACGGCCTGCTGGCCCAAGCATCCCTCTCATTGTCGGGCATAGCCCCCTCTTATTGAGCATGCCGTGCCCGTCGAGCGGGACGCCGTGTGGCCGACTCGCGGGCCGCCAGAAAGGCTATAATAGGTAAACTGGGAGGAGTTTTAAGGGCGGTTCCGGGCATACCGGCCCTCAGTTGCATCTGGTCGAGTCTCGCGGTGTCGGAGCAATCCTCTGAAAGCCCGAATCTGCCTCTGACCGCCGGAGAGCCGGTGATCGGCGCTCGCGATCCATCCATAGCCGGTGGTGCACCGCAGGGCCCCCCTGCGGCTGCAGACGCCGTCTCTTGGGCGCCGTCTTCTCCCGACTTCGAGTCCCCCCCTCTTACCGCCCGGTATGTCGCCGTCAGAGGTTCGGCGGCGGCGGCCGCTGCCCGCCTCTGGGAGGCCGTGCAGGGACAAGAGGTGTCGAGCTTTCTGGTGAGCTGCATCTTCCACCTCCTGCTCTTGATCGTATTGGCGTTGTGGGGGCAGATTGCGGGTGGAGACCGCCGGGGACTGGAACTCACGGCCGGCAGTCGCGTGGTCGACGCCGAGGAGTTGTTCGGGCAGACGGACCCCGACCTGGTCGTCCGGGAGCCGTTGACCGACGCCGACGCCGCCCCCCGGTTCAACGCCATCGAGCCACTCGATGTCGTCGGCCCTTCCGCGATGGAGCGAATGACGCGGCCCCCCTCGGAGTCGCTGCGGATCCCCGCCGATCCCACCGAGCGGATGGAATGGCTCCGCGGACAAGCGGCACGAGGCGGCGACACCCCCGTGCAGGGGCTCCTGGCGGGCCGCAGTCCCGAGGCCCGCAGCCGCTTGGCCGCCCAGCGGGGGGCGACGCGTGAGAGCGAGGCGGCAGTCGAGCGGGGCCTCCGCTGGCTGGCTGCCCACCAATTGGACCACGGCGGATGGGACTTCGACCACCGGAAGGGGCTTTGCGGGGGGCAGTGCCGCAACCCCGGTACCGAGGCGACGACCACCGGTGCCACGGGCCTGGCGCTGCTTCCCTTCCTGGGCGCCGGCTACACTCAGCAGGAAGGTGAATACCGCGAGGTGGTCGCCCGCGGCCTTTACTACCTGAGCACGCGGATGCGGATGACGCCCCACGGCGGCGACTTGCAGGAGGGGACCATGTACGGTCAGGGGATCGCCGCCATCGCCCTCTGCGAGGCCTACGCCATGACCGGCGACCCGAACCTCCGCCCCCTGGCCCAGTACGCTCTGGACTTCGTCGTCTACGCGCAGGACCGCAGCGGCGGCGGTTGGCGCTACTCACCCGGGGAGCCCGGCGATATCACCGTCACCGGCTGGCAGTTGATGGCGCTGAAGAGCGGGCAAATGGCCCTGCTCGACGTGCCGCAGCCGTCGATCTACCTGGCGCAGCGGTTCCTCGACGGCGTGCAGACCGATGGCGGCGCCGGCTACGGCTACATGACGCCGCAGGCGGCGCCGACGACGACCTCGATCGGCCTGCTCTGCCGGATGTACACCGGCTGGGACCGGAGTCACCCCGGGCTTGCCGCGGGTATCGAGTACCTCGCTCGCGAGGGGCCTTCGCCCGACAATATGTACTTCAATTACTACGCGACCCAGGCGCTTGCCCATTGGGGGGGGCCCAAGTGGGAAGTCTGGAACGAGGAGATGCGCGAACACCTCGTGGCCACGCAGGCCCGCGTGGGCCACGAGGCGGGGAGCTGGTTCTTCGACTGCGAGAACGCCCGCAGCGCCGGCCGCCTCTACGACACGGCCATGGCGGTCATGATCCTCGAAGTCTACTACCGCTACATGCCCCTCTACACCGAACGCGCCGCGCGGCCGTAGGCACGAGATGCATTCGCGCGCATTCGCTCCCGAACGGCATCGCGGCGGGTACTAAGGCAGCCGCAGGATGCGGAAGTCGCGGAACTGCATCCAATGGTCGGCATCGGCCGGGCCGTGGTAGGTCTGGATGCTGATCTGATCGTCCTCGCCCACGGGGAGTTCGCCCTCCTGGACGGTATGGTACTCTTCCTCGCCCTCTTGCCGGAACTGCGCCTGGTAGCGGCCTTCGTCGACCACCAGCCGCAGCCGCACGGTATCTTTCTCCGTCGCCGCGAAGCCGGGGACGATGACGATGCGGCCGTCGATTAGCTCGTGGACGACCTTGAAGACCGGGTCGCCGTCGTGGTACCAAGTAAGTCCCGCCTGCTCGTACTGCTCCGTGGGGGGGGCAGTGAAGGTGACCGTCACCTCGAAGGCCAGCCGCCGCCCGGCGTCCCAGGGAACATCGCGCACCAGGGCGTTGCGGACGGTCTGCGCATGGCCGGGACGCGCACGGATCTCCAGGGCCCCGTCGACGATCCGCCAATCCTCAGGGTCTTCGCGAATCCAGCTCCAGCCCTCGGCCAACTCGCCGTCGAAGCAATCCTTGAAGACCACCTCCCCTTCATCGGCCGCTGCAACGGGGAGGCACAACACGGTCGCGGCCGTCACGGCAAGTACGCATCTCATGGCATCACTCCTCGATTTATCCATTTGGTTCATCGCGGACGAAAAGGGCAGAATCGACCCGCGCCGCCTCTACCCTACTCTCCGCCTGCCGCCATTTCCAGAGGCTTCGCCGGGGAGGGCCGCCCCGGGGAGCGTGTGCTAAGATTGGAGAATGGGGACTCCGAATTCCATGCCTGCGAACCGTAGTGCGCCCATTGGCCTGCCGGGTGGCTCCCGCGGCTGGGCCGTGACCGTCCTGGCCGCAACGATCGTGCTCCTTGCCGTGGAGCCGGCTGCCGCGCAGCGTGGCGGGCAGCTCGTCCTCTCGGTGATCGACCGCGATTCCGGCGAACCGATCGCCTGCCGCATGCATCTGCGCAACGCCGCCGGCCGCCCGCTTCGGCCCGCCGGGGCACCCTTCTGGGAGGACCATTTCGTCCTCGACGGCGAGGTGACGCTCGAGCTGCCGCGGGGCGAGTATACCTTCGAGATGGAACGGGGGCTCGAGTACCTGGTCCGCAGAGGGCACTTCATCATCGAGGACGGCGCCGAGGATGCTCGCGAGGCCGACATGCAGCGCTTCTTCGATATGGCTGCCGAGGGTTGGTTCGCGGGCGACCTCGCCCTGAGCCGGCCGTGGTCGGAGGTGGAGCAGCTCATGCGGGCCGAGGAGCTCTACGTCGCGTCCCTGATCACCTGGGACGACGGCGAGGACCGGCTCCAGGGGCGTCCGCCCCCCGAACCGCTGCTGGAGTTCGACGGCCGCCGCTTCGCCCACCTTCGCGCCGGGCGGCAGAGATGGGCAGGGGGCGAGATCCATTACTACGGCCTCCCGCAGCCGCTGCCCCTGGCCGCCCCCGCTTCCGACCCCCGGCAGACGGAATACCCCTTTCCGCTGGCGGCGATCATCGAGGCCCGTGCGGCGGGGGCCTGGGTCGAGCTCACGCGCCCCTACTGGTGGGACCTGCCGCTCTTGGTCGCTGCCGGCCAGGTCGACTCGATCCAGGTGGCCCACGGCGACCTGGTCCGGGGAGCTGCTGCCGCCGATGAGGGCCACGGCAAATCCCGCGACCGCCTCTTCTATCCGGGTGTGGCGGGTAACCCGCGGTGGTCGCAGGATATCTATTTCCGCCTGCTCGATTGCGGGCTCCGCATCCCGCCGACGGCCGGCAGCGGCTCGGGTGCCGGGCCCAACCCGGCCGGCTACAATCGCGTCTACGTCCAGCTCGACGGCCCCCTCACCCACGAGGGCTGGTGGGAGGGCCTCCGCGCCGGGCGCGTGGTGATCACCAACGGGCCGCTCCTCGTCCCCAGCATCGAAGGATACCCCCCGGGCCACGTCTTCCGCGCCGCCGCGGGTGAGGCGCTCGACTTCGAAATCGACCTCACCGTCTCGACCCGCGACCCGATCACGTACCTGGAGATCGTCAAGGACGGCCGCGTGGCCCACTCGCTCCGCTTCGAGGAATATGCCGAGGCGGGCCGCCTGCCGCCGGTCTCCTTCGATCGCAGCGGCTGGTTCCTCATCCGCGTCGTGGCCGACCTGCCGGACGCGTACCGCTTCGCCATGACGGGCCCGTTCTACGTCGAGATCGGCGAGCGCCGGCGGATCAGCCGCGAAGCGGCACAGTTCTTCCTCGACTGGGTCCACGAGCGCGCCGGGCGGATCGAAATCGCCGACCCGGCGCAGCGCACCGAAGTGCTTGCCGCCCACCGTGCGGCCCGCGACTTCTGGCAGCGCCTCCTCGACGGGGCCAACGCACCCTAAATATCCCCTTCAGAGCCACGCGATCGGGTCGTGCTCGCGGCGGCTCGACCAAACAGTGAGGTCCGGGAAGCGGCCGGCGAGGACCTCGGCCAAGGCGTCGAGGGCGAAGCGTTCGCTGGCGAAGTGGCCGGGGAGCAGGAGCCCCATGCCCGCCGCCTCGGCGGCCAGGCAGGTGTGGAAGCGGGCCTCGCCGAGGAGCATGGCGTCGCAGCCGGCGCCGCAAGCGGCCTCGACCATCTCGTCGGCGGCGCCGCAAGCGACAGCCAGAGTGCGGATCGGATGTTGAGGCGGTGCCACCACACCCAGTCGATCGACGCCCAGGATCTCCTTCACCCGCGCCGCCAGCGACTCCAGCAAGAGGGGCTCGGCGAACCAGCCGTAACGCCCGGCGCCCACTGTTCCTTCACGGGGAACCAGCGGCACGACGCCCCGCAGCCCCAAACGCTTTGCCAGCCGGGCGTTGATCCCCTCGGCCGCCGAATCGAAGGCGGTATGGGGGCTGTAGACGGCGATGCGGGCGGCAGCCAGGTCGAGGAGGATGCTGCCGGTCGCCGTATCGGTGGTCAGCCGCTGGATGGGGCGGAAGGGGAGGGGATGGTGGCTGACCACGAGGTCCGCCTGGCGCATGACCGCCTCGGCTGCGGTGGCGGGCGTGAGCGTCAGGCAGGTCATCACCCCTGCGATCTCGCTCCGCCGGTCGCCGACCAACAGGCCCACGTTGTCCCACGACTCGGCCAGCGCCGGGGGAAGGTAGTCGTCGAGGAAAGCGGTTACGTCGCGGACGGTAGGCATGGTGCGGTCAGTGATTGGGTGATAGCGGGTGGATGGAGGATAAGCAGCCGGCGTCCTGTCCGGCTCGGACGCGTGACTCCTTTGCTGGTGAGGAAGCGCCGGCTAGGAGACGATCCCTCTTCTACGCGGCTCCGCCAAGGTCGATGACGTCGGCCGAGGGCACCTCGCGGCGGACCACCGCGCGAGCCAGGCTCACCCACGGTCCGCAGCGGTCGAGGACGGCACTATCCGCCGTGGCCACGACCGGCTCGGCGGCGACCAGCAGGCGGTCGGGATCGTCGACGAGCTGCACTTGCCAAGGCCAGCCCTCGCGAGCCGCCTCTTCTTCGATGATCCGCTTCAGGCGGCCGCTGTTCGAGACCGGCTGATCGAGCAGCCACAGGACCTCCACGGCGCCCAGGGCGGCGAGCACGCCACCGATCCGCGCCAGGGCGGGGCGCGTCTCGGCGACCTTGCGATAGCTGCCGTGCATGCTGGCCATGTCGCGGTAAGTGCCGTCGCGGGCAGCAAGGATCACGCCGCCGCCGAGGGCTGCCTCGACGGTGGTCAGCAGGTTGTAACCGTCGATCCACAAGGGCCGGTCGGCAAGGGCCTCCGGCGGCACGCGGCGGGCGGCGCGCGCGGCAGCCTGCGCGGGACTGCAGGTGCCGCGGGCCACGGCCGTCCGCTGGCGGGTGGTGAGACGGTAGCGGTCGCCCACGAGCTTGCCCGCGGCCCCGGCGGGGTAGCCCCGCTCGAGGAGCCATGCCAGGTCGCCGGCCGCCTCCCGAAGGAGGGGCCGCACCGGCGGGGCAAAGAGGCGGGCGTCTTCCGGGTGGGCACCGCGGTGCGAGCGGGTATCGGGCATGGGCGTGGCGCCCTCGGCGTTGCTCGGTCGCTAGCCTGAACTGCAAAGCATGAACGCCAGGCGGCCTGCCGTCGCGCTCCGACACGGGAAACCGCACGGGTATCACTGTTGGCACGTTGAACAGAAACAGGTCCCTCGCCCGGAGGTCCTGGTCCATTGTAGCCTCTTTCGGCAACGAGGGCAGAGGCCGTCGGCATCGCGGTGGCGCAAGAGGTAGGTACGGGGAAGGCGCGCGACCTCGGCGCGGTTGCGGACAGCGGTTTGCAGCACGCGCCGCATCGCGCGGAACAGCGCATGAACCGCTTCGTCGCCCAGTTCGTCGACCTTGCGCCCCGGGGCGATGCGGGCCTGGAAGAGAATCTCGTCGGCGTAGATGTTCCCGATTCCCGCCACGACGGACTGGTTCATCAGCGCCGACTTGATCGCGCCCCGCCGACTCGACAGGCGGTCGCGAAAGCGCCGGCGCGTCAGGCAGCCGGCCAGGGCGTCCGGCCCCAAGCCGCGTTGCTCGATGAAGCTTTGGGGGTCGTCGGTGCGCGTTACCAGGCCGAGCTTCCGCGGGCAGACGTAAGCCAGGCGATAGCCGCTGGTGAGGTGGAACACCACACGGGCGTGTGCCGGCGGGGGGCGGTCGTCGCGGGCATAATCCAGGTAGCCCGTCATGCCGAAATGGAGGATCAGCACCGGCGGGCTCTCCAGTTGCACAAACAGAAACTTGCCGTGACGCGAGGTCGTCGCGAAGGAACGGCCACGTACGGCCCGGCGAAGCTGATCGAGCGAGATTCCCTCCAACACCCCGGCATCGCCTGCTTCCACGTCAGACACCGGCTGAGACAATGAGGTGTCGTCGAGGTAGCGACGAAACTGTTCCACGTCGGGCAACTCGGGCATGATCGGCGACCGGCAAGCGGGGGGTGTTTTCGGGGTCCGATTCGGCGGCCTTCTCCAGACCTCCCCACCCGCTACTGAGCAATCCGCGCGCCGTGCTTCGGGCTTCAGGCCGAATCCGCGAAAAGGCAGCCTGCGCGCGGCGGGCTCGCGTTGTGTGATGCACCGCCGGACGGTTTGTCGCGGGAAGCGGTAGTTTGTCGGGGCACTGCTGCGGCTTGTCATCCTGGTGCTTGGCGCATCTACCCGTGTTGGAAGGTTGGCACGAAAACTGCACCAGGAAAACTGCACATTGGGAAGCGACGCCGACATGGTGGACAAGCGGTGGTGGTTCGCGACGCGGAAATGTCCCGCGACAGCCGAACGCCACCGCAGGGTTTCCACGACGCTTGTGGCGAGCGGAGACTCGTCGGCGACGAGGGGGGCGTATGTCGCGTCCCGTGCCGCCCCCTGGACGGCGAGCCGTGCCGGCAGAGAGCCGCCTACCTCGCCGGGGGGCTGCTGAGGAAGCCCCGAAGAAATCATTTGAATCCATGGAAGCAGGAGCCAAATCGATGATTGTTGGAAGAGGGATCGCACTGGCAAGAGACTACGGTAAACCCGGAGGATGGCATGAACGCGACGGAGATTTCCGCGATCCAACGCACGTTGCAAACCACCGGCCAGTGGCTCAAAGAGCTCAGCGACGCGCTGGGGCGAGACGATCCACAGCAGGTGTACCGGATGCTGCGGGCCGTGCTCATGGCGCTCCGCGACCGCTTGACAGTGGAAGAGGCGAGCGACTTGGGCGCCCAGCTCCCGATGTTGATTCGCGGCTTCTACTACGAAGGGTGGAATCCCAGTAAGACTCCCACCGGCGAACGGAATCTGGAAACGTTCCTCGACCACGTCGCGGGTAACTTGGTGCCCGCCGTGGACGGCGATCCGGCCGAGGTCGCTCGGGCCGTCTTCAAAGTCCTTCAGAATCACGTCACCGCCGGCGAGATTCAAGACGTAAGGAGCAATCTGCCCGGCGAGGTGGCGGCGCTCTGGCCGTGAGGCGGCAAGCCTCGAACTCGCCGCGCAGTGTAGGGCGAGGCTTTCGGCCCCAACTTCCGGTGCCCGGTAGCGGCGGTCGGCGGGTAGCCCTCTTAGCCCGCGGCTAGCTCGGGGGGGTTGACCGAACCTATTGCAATCCTTTAGTTTAGGGTTCTCTGGGAACTCTGACCTCGGTCGGTGCTGGTTGACGAGAAGGCTTGCGACCGTCGAGGGCGCGGGTCAGCTTTTCTTCCGCATGGCGCCTAGAGGACCACAGCACGCTCCGTCGGTCCACCGTCTCAGCGGCGAATCGCGCGTGCGGGACCGCCGACCACCGAGAGCACTCCCACCCTGAAAGCTGGTAGCCTGCAACCATTCGGAGGAGGGCAAAGGGATTAGCTTGGCGGACATCGAGCACGGTCCGGATCACACTAGCGACAATGCGATCTTCGAAAACGGTGGCGTGAATGGGGCGCATGGTGAAGGCAGCGAAGAGGCCCGGTTGAGGGAGGACGGCGAGTTCTCGTCGGACGACCCCGTGCGGACGTACCTCGCCCAGATGAGCAGGATCCCCATGCTCACGCGGGCGCAGGAGATCGGCTTGGCCAGGCAGATCGAGCTGGCGCGGGCCCGCGTCCGTCGCAAGCTGCTCGAATGCGACAGCGTAATGCAAATCGCGGTGGCGGACCTTCGCCGCGTCCAAGCGGGCGAATTGCCCTTCGGCCGCACGCTGCAGATCTCCCTGAGCGGCCGGTTGGAGAAGAGCCGGATTCTCGCCCACATGGCACACAACCTCCGTACGCTCGGGGGGCTGCTCGAGCGGAACCGCCGCGACTACCAGTTCGCCATTAGCCGCTTCCAAGGGGAAGATGAGCGGCAGGCGGCGTGGGAACGGTTGGAACGTCGGCGGCGGCGGGCCGTGCGGCTGATCGAGGAGCTTGGCCTCCGCACGGACCGGATCCAGCCGCAGATCAGGGCGTTGGAGGAATTCAGCCGCCGCGCCGACGAACTCAAGCTGTGGATCGACAGGCACAAGCGTTGCCGCCGGCCCCCCAGAGAACGGGATCAGTGGATTTCCGAGTTGCGCACCATCCTGCGCACCACCCAGGAGACGCCTGCCAGGCTGCGGAAGCGAGTCCGATGCCTGCGGAAGGCCTATGCCGACTATCTGGACGCCAGGCGTGGACTCTCCGAGGGGAATCTGCGGCTCGTGGTCTCCATCGCCAAGAGGTATCGCAGCCGGGGCCTGAACTTCCTCGACTTGATCCAGGAAGGGAACGCCGGACTCATGCGGGCGGTGGACAAGTTCGAACACCGCCGTGGTTTCAAATTCTCCACCTACGCTACCTGGTGGATTCGCCAGGCGATCAGCCGCGCCGTGGCCGATCAAAGCCGCACCATCCGCACTCCGTTCCACATGGTGGCGAAGATGTCGCGGGTGCAGGCGGTCTGGCGAAGGCTATTCCAGGAACTGGGCCGCGAACCGACGCTGGAGGAAACGGCCCGCGCCAGCGAGACCTGCCTGGAGGTGACGCGACGGGCACTGAGCACAACCCAGCACCCGGTCAGCCTCGACCGCGCCATGGAAGATCACGAGGACAGCCGCTTCGCGGACTTTCTCGCCGACCCGACGCTGCAGAGTCCCGCCGTGGCGATTAACCGGCAGATGCTTCGGCAGCAAATATCCACGCTGCTCGATACGCTCAGTTACCGGGAGCGGGAGATCATCAAGCTCCGCTACGGGATCGGCGACGACCACAGCTATACCCTCGACCAGGTAGGACACATCTTCAACGTCACCCGCGAGCGGATCCGCCAGATCGAGTGCCAAGCCTTCCGCAAGCTCAAGCACCCCAGCCGCAGCCGGAAATTGATGGGTTTTCTCGACTGACACCTCGCGGTACGGCCCCACAGCGGTGCCAAGAGGGCGCCCCCCATCCGCCGCAGGCCGCGACAGTTCGACGGGGGGCACGCCATTATGGCCGGAATCGCCCGGCATTCGATTCCCGCGGGACGGCCGCTGCCGGCGCTTTACCGCTTCGGCCCCCCTGAGGAGCGGCACGGCGGCATCGACGACGACTGCGTCCGGCTGCAGCGGGTCACTCACCTTGGAGAACCCACAAGATAGCGGCGTAGTTCAGCTCACCGGCGGTCGTCAAGCCGAGCTTCTCCTTGATCCGTTCACGGTGCGTTTCCACGGTGTGCGGGCTGATGTGCAGGCGCCGGGCAACCTGGTTGGTGCTCAGCCCGTCACCGATAAGCCGAAAGACCTCCAGCTCGCGATCCGAGAGGGAGTGGATCGGCGACTGGCCCCGTCCTGGGCGACCGACGACAGACCGGGTGAGCAGGCGCTGAGCCGTTTCTTCACCGAGATAGAGCCGGCCCTCCCGAACGCAACGGATGGCACCGACGACCTTATCGGTCGCCTGCTGCTTGTTGATGAACCCGAGGGCTCCGGCGTTGAGCGCGCGCTCGGCATAGGCCTTATCGGAAAATATCGACCAGACCAGGATTCCGATGGAACTGCTTCGCGCCTTGATCCGCCTGACGAGTTGAAGCCCGTCGCCGTGTTTCAGCTGGATGTCGACCACGGCCACGTCGGGGCGCGCGGCCGCGAGCAGCTCCAGCGCTTCGGCCTC
>SLBP01000184.1:0-20360 GCA_007126245.1 Planctomycetales bacterium | reverse complement strand
GTGGTGACCAGACCCCGCCAGGAGGGCCGCGTGCCCAGGTCGACCCGATATTCGTGGAAGGCACCGTCGCCGTGAACGGGGAAGCGGATGCTGTTCGTCTCGCTGGGGGCGGCGAGCGCCGTGCCCCAGAAGAGTTGGGCCATGTCCGCGGTGTCCGACTTCATCCGCACCACGAGCGTGCGGTAGGTCTCCGTGTCGATGCGGACGGCCGGGCCGTGGAGGATGGGGTCGAAGCCGGTGCTCACACCGTGAAGCAGCCCGCCTTCGACGTGGGCCGTGAGGTAGGCGTTGGCTGTCCAGTGCTCCATGTCGCCGTCCTGCTCGAACGTCCAGGCCGTCCGCCACTCGAGGGGCGGCAGGTCGTAAGGCCCCAGGCCTACGTCGGCGGGTACCACGGCCGGTGGACGCTCGCCCGGCGGGCAGAAGGCCGCCCGCAGCTCCTCGAGGTAATCGAACCCGTACTCGGCAAACGGCTCGATGTAGCTCCCCTCGCCCCACTCGTTCCAGGGCCCCAGGACGACGATCTCCTTCGCGTTCGCCTCGGCGTATTCCCGCGCCTTGCGGCACAAAGCGCCGAAGAGCTCCGGCGTGCGACCGTAGATCACCAAGGCCTCCTGACGATGCCAGGGCTCGCTGGCCCAGCCGGTATCGATGACCGGGATATAGTGCAGGTTGCCTGACCGCGCGTCGGCCTGCTGCCAGGTCTCGGGACCGGTCTCCACGACTTGGCTGAAGGGAAAGCGGCGGCCCTCGGCGCGGTCGCGGGCAAGGTAGAAGCCGTGGTACGAGGTGAAGGCCTCGTAGCCCTCGCCTTCCAGCTCCTCGACGGCCGCCTCGCTCTCGTGGGCGCTCATGGCTACGAAGTAGATGCCGGGCAGGCCGGCCTCGCGGGCCATCCCCTGCGAGAGGGCATAGAGCTCCGCGGCCTTCTCGGCCCCCCCGACATCCTGGCGGATGTTCCGCGGCGCCCAGATGAAGACCGCGGGCCGGCCGTCGATGCGGTAGTACTCCTCCATGCCGAAGTAGTGGTCGATCCAGTACTGCGTCACCTCCCGCCAGTCCTCCAGGGAGTGCGAATCCGGCGGGTTGTGGTTGGCCCACATCACGGCCCACTGGAGGTGTTCGCGGTAGCGCGACTCCATGTAGGCCTCGTGCAGCCAGTGCTCCAGGTGGCGGTGCCCCTGGTTCCAGTACCAATCGACCATGAAGAAGGTGATACCATGCTCGACGGCCCACTTGATCTGCCAGTCGGCCACCTCGGGATCTGCCTCGTCGTACCAGCCGAGGACCGGCTTGCGCTCGGGGAAGTCGAGGATCGGCTGCCAGTGGGTCATCGTGGGCCAGCCGGGGAAGTAGTAGATGCCCAGGTCCACCGCACTCTCCACCGGCTGCGGCTCGGGCACGTAGTCCGTCTCCGGCAGCTCGGGTGGGAGAGTGAAATCGAGCGTCGCCCGCGCCGTCACCGGCTCCTCACCCCGGGAAGCGATCGTGACCTCCGCCTCGACCGCACCCGGCCGATCGACCTCGAGCTGCCAATGGAAGGACTCAGGCAGATCGCGGCTGATCCGGGCGACATTCTCCTCCCGCTCGCCGAGGACGCGGACCTCCGGGGGAACCGAGAGCCGCGCGGCGACGTCGCGGGCCGCTTCGCCGCCGACATTGCGGACCGCAGCCACGACGCCCGCTGCCCGCCCCGCGCGGTGGACGCCGTCGGCGGAGCCGGAATAGCTCAGCTCCAGATCCGGCGGCCCCTGGGGCTGAGCGGCAATGTGGACCGACTCGATCGCCACCGCGGCTCCGGGGGCGTTGGTCGGCTGGATGGCCAGGTGGATGATCTCGTCGCGCCAGTGGGGTAGATGGGCCACGTCGAGGTGGTAGGAGCGCGCGTGGCCGTCGCTGCGGAGCTGGAAGGTCGCCTCCGACCAGCCCCATTGCGTCCGCGAGACGCAGAAGACCCGTCCCACGGTCCCGCTGTCGGCCGCCATACGGAGGCTGACCACGGGGTTCTCTGCGGCCGAGACAGCCAGCGGCGGGCTGAGAAAGATGGGCGCTTCGCCTTCGGCCACAGCCCGCAGGGCGCCTTCAGAGACCGACCATTCGGCAACATCCTGCAAGGGCTGCCAGCCGCCCGCTTCCTCGGCGAACGACCAGTGCTGCGCTTCCGAAGGCGGCGGGGCCGCTCCCTCGAGCACGCGGATGGAGGCCACGGCGAACGGCCCGCTGGCGGGCGGGTCCAAGCGCAGGCGGATGATCTTTCCGGCCGGGTGCCAGAAGGGATAGATGCGGTAGACGTGGAACTGCCCGCCGTCGCGGCAGACGAACCTCTTGCTGCGGGCCTCTGCGAAGCCGCCGAAGCGGCCCTCGAGCGTGTGCGTCCAGAAGAGCTGGGCAGTGCCGCCCCCCTCCGAGGCCATTCGCACCTCGACGATCTGGTTGGGTGCGGCGGAGATCTCGAAGACCGGCCCGAGGAGGTTGGGGTCGTGCCCTATGGGGCGGCCGCGGAGCGCGCCGTCCGCAACGGCCGCTTCGGCGACGTGGCCTCCCGCCGTCCAGTCCTGGAACTGACCCGGCCGGTCAAACCGCCATTCGACCAGCACCCGCTCAGCGGCGGAAGCCGACGAACACCCGGACAGGATTACGACCCCTACGAAAGACAGGATGCGCTGCAACATGGCTTCGCTCCTCGCATCAGATGGTAGCGCTATGGACAGCGGTCACCTTGCAGGACGGGCAACCTGTACGGAGGCGGTGCAACCCGTACGAAGCCGCTGCTGGACCGCTTGCCGGGGACCGCGGCATCCGGCAAACTGGTCTTCGGGCCCCACGTTGCCCGGCCCCTCGCCAGAAACCGCGGGGATGTCTCTCCGGTGCCCCTCGTTCCATTTCACGAGTCGATTGCACGATGCCGATGCCGCCTGAAACTCGCCGGGAATTCGTCACTCAATGCATCGGACTTGCCTACCTGCTCGGTGGCGCAATGCTGTGGGGCCAGGCGCACGAGCTCAAAGACTTGAGATTGTTCGGCCTGGCCCTGATCGCCGTCTTGCTGGGCATGTTCCGCATGCTGTACGACTTCGAGTCCTCCCGCAACACTTGCCTCTTGGTGTTCCTGCTGGCGGCGAGTCTTGTGATCTTCCTTTTCCTCACCATGCTGGTCGTTTTCGAGATGGACCAGCAACACCTGAGGTTGGGCGATTACTTGTTGCTCGCGCTCGTGGCGGCGCTGAGCTCCGAGCCACTGCGGTATCTCTATCGCGTCAGCCGCCGCTGGCGCAGTCCGCGCAATGATTCCCGCGATTGTTGAGTCTCCCTACGGCCTCCGCGAAAAACGCCGCAACGGCTGCGCGAAACATCCACCTTCTGCTCGCCGAGCGGCCCGGTGGCAAATTTCACATGGCAGCCGCCCTATGCTAAGCGAGAGGGGTATCCGTTCGCAAGAGACACACCAGCTTGACACGGAGGGTTCGTGACCGCCCCCTAGGAGGAGACCCAACCCAGCAGGCCGGCAGGAATAGGGCCGTCGCTTCCGGTTCCGCATCGCGACGCCGGCTGCACGACGCACCGGCCCGTGAAAACCTCGCCGACAACTGGCAGCCGAAGGGCCATTTTGATCTCCACGCAGCTCACGGGGAAGCCCCCGGGATTACCTGAAGCGGGATTACTCGGCGGTCGTCCCTGAGGCCATTCCCGCCGCGCCGGCCGCCCCGTGCGGCTGCTCGAGTACGGCGGTGATGGCCGCCAGGGTGTCGGCGTTCTCGCGGATGCCGCGCCAATTGAAGATGCACAGGTAGCGGCAGCCTTCGGCAGCCAGCGTGTTGCGGAGGGCCGATTCCCATTCCTCCCGGGTGCGGATGTACACGGGAAGCCACTCCACGGCGGCCCAGTAGGGGGCGTCGCTGCCCGTTTGCGGATCATCGGCCTCGGGAAGATCGGCATAGCGGTTGCCATCGGGATAGTAGAAGGAGCCCATCCCTACGGCACGCTCCCATCCCACCTTCACGCCGACAAAGAGCTCCTGCCTGGCCGCGGGCAGCCTTTCCCACCAGTCGAGGATCTGCGGGATCAGCCAGCGCATCTCTTCGTGGCAGGCCTCACGGTAGCGGGGCGCCATGAGGTTCGGTGCCGGTCGGACGCGTATCTGCCGGCCCCAGTTCCGCCAGGAAATGCGGACGGCGATCTCCTCAGGCGGTTCAGCTACGGCCTCGATCGGCAGTTTCGCGGCGCGATCCGCAGCCTGGCGATCCACGGCAGCCGCATCAGCTCCGCGGGCGCCGGGCACGCTCGAAGCTATCCGTGCGCGGCGGGCTGCCGAGCCGGGAGGGCATCGAGAGTGGGGCCGGCCAACGGCAATGCCGATGGAAGTCCCCCCAAGCGCAGCACCCGGCGCTTACGGCCGAGCATCGTCCTCACCAGACCATCACGGCCCGGCATCCGGCGCACGCTCACCTGCTCCGAGCCCAATCCGGCACCCGGACCCCGCTGGCAGCATCCCGGCCGGGTGCGAAGGGTTTCAGGTCGAGCACCGGCGTGCCGTCGAAGGCGTCGATCTGCTCGACTTCAACGACGTTCTCTTCGACGGAGACGATCTTGCAGAGGGTCAGGGCGATGAGGTTGGGTCGCACCGGCGCACGGCACGCGAAGACACCCGTGAGCGGATTGTCCTTGTTGCCCCGCGGATGGACCTGGAGGATCGCCCGCCGCTGGGGCGTGTCGTTCTGGTGGAACCACCAGATGACCTGGACGTGCGACCAGCCGTCCAGCCCCAGCAGCCCCGGTTGGTACTTCTCGTCGAGGACGATCAGGGTTCGCCCCTCTCTGTGCTGGACCTGACCGATGGGGTGGAGGGAGAACGACTTCTCGCCCTGCTCCCCGGCGTGGGCCTCGGCCTGCGGGGAGAGGATGACGAGCAAGAGGAGCGTCGACAAGAGGTGATTCATGGGTATCCGGCTCCGGCAAGGTGTTGGGGGCAGAATCCTCCCGTTCAGCGTAGAAGGGCTCGGCGCAACTGTCCAGTCGCGCGCTCCACTATCCGACGAGCACCACGAACTTGTCTGGTGTTGCGACTCCCACGGATGAGACCACCACCATCCTTTGCCTCTGTCTGCGGCAAAGCATCGCGAACGATATCGTACAGACCGAAGACGCAAATCACAACTGGCACGCCCCCTCTACTCATGCCCCACTTGACCCTCCGACCGCAGCCGCGCCACACTGGTGGGCTGCGGCCGCCGCATTAGTGGACTCCACGTAAACGGCCGGAGTGTAAACCGATGCTGACGCTGATCAACGCCAACCGGATGCAGCCACCGATCGCACCGGTGGGGATCGACTACCTGGCGGCTTCGCTCAAGATGGCGGGCGAGGCGGTCGAGGTGCTGGATCTCGGCCTGGCCGACGATCCGGCCACTGCCCTCGAGCGCCATTTGGGCCGCAGCGAACCGGAGTTGGTGGCCGTCGGCTTCCGCAACGTAGACGACTGCTTCTGGCCCAGCGGCGCCTGGTTCGTCCCCGAACTGGCCGAACTCCTCGGCCAGATCTGTGCCGCCACGGCGGCGCCCATCGTCCTGGGCGGAGTGGGCTATTCGATTTTTCCCGCCGAGGTCCTCCGCCTCAGCGGCGCCCAGTTCGGCATCTGCGGCGACGGGGAGGCGCCGCTGGTGCGGCTATTGGAGGAGCTTCGCGGAGCACGGCGGTGGGACCGCGTCCCGGGGTTGCTCTGGCGGGCGGGAGACGCAGTGAGGGCCAATCCGCCCCACTGGCCGGCGGAGGTCGACGTGCCGCCGCTGCGCGATTGGATCGACAACACCCGCTACTTCCGCCGCGGCGGCCAGGTGGGGGTGGAGACGAAGCGGGGCTGCCCGCGGGCTTGCACTTACTGCGTCGATCCGCTGGCCAAGGGGGGCGCAGCCCGGCTCCGCGACCCGGAGACGGTGGCGGCGGAGTTCGCCGCCCTGGCGGAGCAGCAAGTCGAGGCGGTCCACCTCTGCGACGCCGAGTTCAACCTTCCCATCGGCCATGCCCGCGAGGTTTGCGACGCCCTCATCCGCCGCCGCATCGCCGATCGCGTGCGCTGGTACGCCTATCTCGCCGTGGTTCCCTTCGACGACGATCTGGCCGCCCGCATGGCGCGTGCCGGCTGCGTGGGGATCAACTTCACCAGCGACTCGGCGCATGGGGCGATGCTGGCGGCTTACGGCCAGCCGCACCGACGCGACGATCTGGCAGAGGCGGTGCAGCTCTGCCGGCGGCACGGCATCCGCACGATGCTCGACCTGCTCCTCGGCGGCCCCGGCGAAACGGAGGGGACGGTGACCGAGTCGATCGGCTTCTTCCGCCGGATCGAGCCCGATTGCGTGGGGGCGGCCCTGGGCGTGCGTCTCTACCCCGGTACGCCGCTGACCCGCCGCCTCATCGGCGACGGCTCCAGAATCCCGGCGGGCATCCACCGGCGCTACGAGGGGCCGCTGGCTTTGGTCCGGCCCACGTTCTACATCTCCCCGCAGCTCGGGCCCCGGCCCGCGGCGTTCGTCCGCGAGTGCATCGGCGATGACCGGCGATTCTTCGAGCCCATGGACGATCCCGCAGAATCTGCGGGCGGCGCTGCCGACAAGGAAACGAACGCCGCCCCGGGCGACCACAACTACAACGCCAGCAAGGTCCTTGCCGATGCAATCGGCGATGGCGCTCGCGGCGCCTACTGGGACATCCTCCGGGCCCTGCGCCTGGGCGAGCCGCTGCCGTAGCCTTACGAGACGGACGCGAAGGGCATTGTCTTGCGGCATCGCAGGCAATAACCTAATTGGCGAATTGCAGCTGCGGTTGCACCCTCCGCTGCACCCCACGCCGTGCGGCAGCCCGAGACCCCTTCTTCCCTTGCCCCCCATGCCCAAACGTCATTCGCAACGGACCCTCTTCGACGCGCAATCGCATTCGGCCCCCGAACCGGGGGCCGCCACTTCGCCGCCCGGCACCTCCCCATCGGAGGCCCCGCTGTCGGAACCCCTCCGCCCGGAGCGCACCTCCTCGGCAGAGGCGCCGGTCCCCTTTGCGGTCGGCGAACTGGCGGGCAAGAGCGTCTACGTCGTCGATGCCCACGGGCTGATCTATCAGCTCTTCCATGCCATGGGCGAGATGACCAGCCCGATGGGCGAACCGGTGGCCGCCGTCTACGGCTTCGTCCGCGACATGCTCTTCCTCCTGGAGACGCGGCAGCCGGACTACCTCTTCTGCGCTTTCGACATGCCGGGAAAGACCTTCCGCCACGACGTCTTTCCCGAATACAAGGCCCAGCGCCCAGAGATGCCCGAGGACCTGATCCCCCAACTGAGCAACATCCGCCGTGCCTTGGAGGTGATGGGTATCCCCGCTCTGGGCGCCGAGGGCTACGAAGCCGACGACGTGCTGGCCACACTGGCCGAACGCTGCCGCTCGGCCGGTGCGCGGTGCGTGCTGGTAACTACAGACAAGGACTGCCGCCAGCTCGTCGACGATCGGGTGGTGCTCTACAACGTTCGTAAGGACACCGTCTTCGACGCCGCCGCCCTGGCCGAGGAATGGGGTATCGAGCCGGGGCAGGTCGTCGACTTTCTGGCCCTGGTGGGCGATAAGACGGATAACGTGCCGGGAGTGCCCCTGATCGGCCCGAAGATCGCGGGGGAGTTGCTGCGCAAATACGGCTCTCTCGATGCCGTTCTCGACCATGCCGCCGAGGTCCCCCAGGCGAAGCGCCGGGAGAACCTGCTCGCCGGCCGCGATCAGGCCCTCATCAGCCGCGAGCTGGTCCGCCTCGACCGTCACGTGCCGCTGGCCATCGATTGGGCCGCGGGCCGCGCCGGACAGATCGACCGCGAGGCGGCCCGCCGCCTCTTCGACGAACTGGGCTTCCGCGGTCTGGCGCGGAAGGTCGACTCGCTTGCCGAACGGTTGGCCCACCGCTCGGCGGCAGGGCCGCCGCGGGGCTACGAAGAGGAGTCGCCGGGCCGGCAGCCGGAGGTTTCCGTTGGGCAGGCAACCGCCGGCGCGTCCCCCGGGCCGGAGCCGCCGCAAGGGCCCACCTTCCACCTCGTCGATCACCCCGAAGCCTTCACAGCCTTCTTCGAGAGGCTCCGTACCGTGAAGGAGTTTTCCTTCGATACGGAGACGACCCACGTCTGGCCCCGCTGGGCGAGGCTGGTGGGACTGAGCTTCGCCTTCGGGGACGAGGAGGCCTGGTACCTCCCCGTCCGCGCCCCGGAAGATGCCCGCCGCCTCGACGAGACCGCCACGCTCGGCGCCCTGCGGCCGATCCTCGAGGACGCCGGTATCGCCAAGATCGGGCAGAACCTCAAGTACGACTGGATCGTGCTCCGCGGCGCCGGCGTCTCCCTGCGGGGAATCGGCTTCGACACCATGGTCGCCGACTACCTCCTGGAGGCCGGCCGCCGGAACCACAACCTCGACGAACTGGCACAGCGCTACCTGGCTTACGAGACGACGAAGATCACCGACTTGATCGGCAAGGGGGCCAGGCAGAGGCGGATGGACGAGGTCCCTACCCGCCAGATCGCCGACTACGCCGGGCAGGACGCCCTGCTACCCTGGCGGCTGCGTCGCTTGCTGGAGGCGCGGCTCGAGTCGGAAGGGCTGATGGGACTCTTCCGCGAGGTGGAGATGCCGCTCGTCGAGATCCTTGCCGCGCTGGAGTACGCGGGCATCCGCGTCGATCGACAGCGGCTCGCCGAACTCTCTGAGGAATACGGGCGACGCGTCGCGACCATCGAGCGCGACATCCACGAGCTCGCCGGCCGCGAGCTGAACATCGGCTCGCCCAAGCAACTCCGCGAGGTCCTCTTCGAAGAGCTGGGTCTTCCGGCGCAGCGGAAGACGAAGACCGGGGCCAGCACCGATGCCGCCGTCCTCGAGGCCCTGGCGCACCTCCACCCGCTTCCTGCCAAGATCGTCGAGTACCGCCACTATTCGAAGCTGAAGAGCACCTACCTCGACGCCCTTCCCGCCATGCTCCACCCCGATACCGGCCGCGTCCACGCCACCTTCCACCAGACGGTGGCTGCCACCGGCCGGCTGAGCTCGAGCGACCCCAACCTGCAGAACATCCCCGTTCGCGACCAGGCGGGCCGCGAGATCCGCTCGGCCTTCACGGCCGGCGAGCCCGGCTGGCGGCTCCTCCTGGCCGACTATTCGCAGATCGAGCTGAGGGTCCTGGCTCACTACTGTGGCGACGAAGGCCTGTGCGCCGCCTTCTACCGCGACGAGGACGTGCACGCCCGCGTGGCCGGCGAAATCTACAACGTGCCCCTGTCGGGCGTGACGCCGGAGATGCGGCGGCGGGCGAAGGCGGTCAACTTCGGCGTGATCTACGGGCAGAGCCCCTTCGGTCTGGCCCGCCAGCTCGGCATCGCCCAGCACGAGGCGGCCCAATTCATCGAGGCCTACTTCGCCGGCTATCCGGGGATCGAGGAGTTCCTGTCCCATGTCCTGGAGACCTGCCACCGGCAGGGGTACGTGACCACGCTCCTCGGCCGGCGGAGGGCCATCCGCGGAGTCCGGGCCGACGCCCCGCGGCACCAGCGGAACCTCCCCGAGCGGACAGCGATCAACACGGTGATCCAGGGGTCGGCCGCAGATCTCATCAAGCTCGCCATGCTCGCCGTCCAGCACCGCCTTACCGACGAGGGGCTCGCTGTGCGGATGCTCCTGCAAATCCACGACGAACTGGTCTTCGAGTCACCGGCGGAGGAGATCCCGAAGTTGAGTTCGCTGGTCACCGACGCCATGGCCGGGGTCTACAGCCTCAACGTTCCCCTCAAGGTCGATGTCAAGATCGGCGATAGCTGGGCGGACGCCGAACCGGTATGAGCCGCTCAGCGGAGGCGCTCGAACATGGCGCGGAAATCGTCGGCGTACGATTCGACCAACTCGGCAGGACCGTCGAACCGCACGAAGTAGTTGCCCTCGCCGGTGGGAACGATGGCAACGATCATGCGGTGCCCCTCCCGCCGGACCGGCGGTGCGAAGGGCCCGGGGGCGTCGAGAAAGGTTCCGGGAATGTCCACAAGGACGTATTCCACGTCGCCGGCCTTCTCTTCTTCGACGGTGGCACGCTCCGCGGTTTTCGCGCCGTCGGGCTGCTCGAACTGCCCGAACCACCGCTCGATGTTTGCCTCGATCGAGCCGCCGGCCTGCATCACGGTGCTGCGGCCTTCGCCCTCGCCGTCATCTTTGGCCGGTACGGCGAACTCGTGCTCGATAATCGCCACCCGGGGCGGGCGTCGCACCCATTCGGGCGGCGTGGTGATCTCGATGCCGTCGCCGAGCGTGATGCGATGCGCCTGGCCCTCGTCCGGGGCGTCCGCGGTCTGGACGACTGCGGTAGGGTCGTTCTGGACGGGGCGGGCACGGTCGAGCTGGGCGATGCCGTTAGGGTCGGGGCGAGGGTCCCGGGGCGCCTCGGCACCTGGCCGACTGAGCCACCACAGCGCCGCGACCAGCGCGATCACGAACAGCGGAACGAAGACTTTCATCAACGATTTCTCCTGTGCCTCGGCTTGGTTTCCTTGAGTGCCGCAAAGCGATCTGAGGTTCGGGTGGGAGAGGGCCGCCAACCACGTTCCCCAGACGGAACCATATGCTTCCCCCGGCGGCGAAATGGGAGGGTGGGCTGAGATAAGAATTATACCGCCCCGGCCTCCATCGGCACCACGTGGCGCGTCACAGCAAGGGGGGGCCTCCATCGCACCCGAATCCCGGTAACCGTTCACGGGGGACCGTCCCGATTTTCGCGGCCATAGAGAGTATTCCTCGTGGACGGCGCGATTCGGCCTCGAAAATGGGACTGTCCCCTTCGCCCGGTACGCCGCGGCAGGGTAAGGGGACGGGTCCATTTCTCGGGCATCGGCGGTCGCTAAAGACAGGGTCTATTGGCCGAAAGATGGACCAGCCCCCGGCCGGCCCGTGAACGGTTACGAATCCCGGCGCCGCCTTCCGCCGTGAGGCCCCGTGCGCAGAAAAAAGCGAGCACAGAGCTGTGCCCGCCACGAAGGTCCCAAGCCCTTGATACCGGCTATCCGCTACGGGCGAGCCAGTTCCACCCCGCTGGGTGCCTTTCTGGACAGTTGGTGGCAAGGACTGCGGGGCAAACGCTACCCGGGGGGCCAACCGAACCCTCGCCCGGCAAACATGTGAAAATGCAGGTGCATCACTTCCTGGCCGGCATCGCGTCCGCAGTTGGTTACCACGCGGTAACCAGCCGTGAGCCCCTCGGATCGAGCGATCTCGGCCATGGCCACGAAGAGATGGCCAACGATCGCTTCGTCCTGGGTTCCGATCTCGGCAGCCGAGGGAATCGGCCTCTTGGGAATCACGACCAGATGGGTGGGAGCCCTGGGTTTGATGTCACGGAAGGCGATGCAACGATCGTCCTCGTAGACAATGTCGGCGGGGATCTCGCGGTCGATGATTTTCTGGAAGACGTTTTTCTCAGCCATGTCGAAAACCCGTTCTCGCTTCCAAAGGGGACCCGAATTCCTCTTCCCTCTACTCGGTACCCACAGCGTTCATGCGACGAGCTGCTCGAGCAGGATGGCCTCATCGACGACCATCATGGGCAAGCCCTCAAGGATGGGGTACAAGAGTTCCCGATTCTCGGAGACGAGTCCCCCGTCAATCGGGGATTCCAGCAGGTCACCCATGCGGTTGCGTATCCGCCCCTCGCCGATGGCCCGGTTCACGGCTTCGATGAGCTCGTCGTCGGCCAGGCTCAAGGGACCGTGATCGGCAGGGTTCCGAAGCAAGGCGAGCAGTTCCTTGTCGATCATTGGGGGATCGTCCTTGTGAATGGTTGACCGATGGCAGGCTGCCGCGTCCGGTGGACCTCCCCGGGGCCGGTTGTCACGCTGCCGGTTGGCAGACGTACTCCGGCAGCCGGCTGGGGAGTGGCGACGCCCCGGCTCCCACCAGCATCACGCAATCGCCTCCGCGCCGCAATGGGGGCACTCTCCACGGGCAGCCGACCGGCCTCCGCCGCGCCTCCGTCAAACCCCGCACAGCCTTCCTGGCGGCTTTGCCTCGCGTCCTCTGCGGCGATGAATGCATTCACGCGGGGCAAGGGGGAGACCCGATGTTAGTATGCAAAGTTTAGGGAGGTTATTGCGCCTCGCCCTGCCGCAATGCCCCCAATAAGTACTGGTCGCCCCGGTCTTCGGAAGCGTTCGCCGCCTCCCTCAACGATCCCCCCTAGCCCCAGCATAGCCCCGTGACCCACTCCAGCAATCCCAACCTGCGGCTCTTCCCCCAGCGTGTGGGCTCGTCCAGCAGTCAATCGTCACCCGAGCCGGCTTCGGCGGCGGCGGTTGTCCGTTCGTTCCAGCAAGCCACCGGTTGGCGTTTCGTGCATACCCCCGGATTGCGGACTCGTGATTCGTTTCCGCCCGACGATCCAAAGGGCGACGCGCTGGCGCTGGAAGCAAGCGGAAGCGTGCGCGTCGACCTGGCCACCGCCAGCGAGTTGGCCTCGTCGATCGGCGCCGTGCTCGATGAGCTGCGGACCGCATACCGGGTGTTGCAGCATCGTGAGGCGGAGCTGGCGGCTGGGGTGCCGGTGGTCCCGCAGCAGCAGTCGGCCGGGCATCTCTCGATGCGTATGGAACACCTTCTCCGCGGCTTGACGGAGCTGGTGGACGCCTCGGCGGCGGGGGTGTACCTCCTCGACGAAGCCACGAGCCATCTGAAGCTGCGGGCGGCTTGGGGGCTGCCGCCGGGACGTCTGGCCGAACCACCCCATGCTCTGGAAGGTGCCTTGGCCGATCTCGAAGCACTTCTCGGTCATGCCGTGGTCGTCGACGACGTGGCGCGGATGCCGCAGTGGCGGGTGCCCGAGTCGTGCCGTGCCGCGGCGTGCGTCCCGATCAGCTCGCCCACCACCCTCCTGGGTACCTTGTGGGTGTTCGACGACCACCAGCGAGGCTTCGACGATCGGCAGACGCAGCTTATGGAGATCGTAGCGGGTCGGATCGCCGCGGAACTGGAACGGGAAATGCTGCTCGTCGAGGCCCTGGAGGGCAGCCGCATCAAGCAGCAGCTCTTCGCAGGCGAGCGGCTCCAACGGGGTATGCTCCCCACGACTGCGGCTCTGCCGGAGGGGTGGCAGGCGGCCGTATGGAACGAACAGGCCTACGCGGTGGGCGGCGACTTCTACGACTGGTTTCTCCGTCCGGACGGCAAGATGGCATTCGTGACCGGACACGCCATGGAGACGGGAATCGAGGCGGCCTTATGTTCCGCAGCGATCCGTTCGGCGGTGCGGAGCCACGCGCAGGGGAACTTGGAACCGGACCGGCTCTTGGCGGCCGTCCATTTCACGCTCTGGACCGCCTCGGCGGGGGACCAGGAGGCGTCGCTCTTCTGCGGAGTCGTCGAGCCGTCGCAGGGGAGCATCCGGTTCGCCACTGCAGGCCGCATGGCCGTCTTAACCCGGCATGCAGGCCGGTGGCAGCCGACGCTCTACGACGGCCCGCCGCTGGGGGCCGCTCTCGACCGGCCCTTCGCAGCGGTGGAGACGATCTCGGCGCCCGCCGACGCCATCCTGCTCGCCACGCCTGGAGTGCTCGACACCCGCGACCGCAACGGTCAGCCCTTCGGCCACCGCCGTCTGGCGGAGGCGGCTTCAGCCGCCGGCACCTCGGCCGACGCCATCCTCCGCGCCGCCCACGGCGCCCTCCTCCGCCACGCTGCGGACGGGATGCGGGCGGACCGGACTATCCTCGTTCTCACCGGGCCCACACTTGACGTGCCGTGAGGATCGCCTAGACTACACCGATGATCGTGCACTGTTTCGATACTCCCCCAGGGGGGGCGGCCGCACCGATGCGGGAATGGCGGAATTGGCAGACGCGCTAGGTTGAGGGCCTAGTCCCCATTAGGGGGTGGAGGTTCGAGTCCTCTTTCCCGCACCTTGCTCGAAAGGGCTCACGTCGATGCGACGCGAGCCCTTTCTTCTTTGCGCCTCCTACGGCAGAGTCTTCTCCGCCAGGACCCGAATCCATCCTCTTGCACGGCACAGAGACCGCGACGGCACTCGGCGGCAAGCACGGCATTCCGCTGGAACGCATCGAGGGGGTAACTGCGGCTAGAGCCTCCCGTTTCGGTATGCCAGGCAATCCGGTCGCACACCGCGATTTGCCGGCGCCCACGCGCTTGACCGGGTGAGTGGTGCCTGTTATAAGCCGATGGGGCGGGTGCTTCTGTCGCCAGGCCGACCGAGGGCCGTCTCTCCGCCTGCCGACAGCCGCTAAAGGACCGATTCGCGTGGCAGACGTGCTGACCGCGGCCGGCCCGGTCGAGGGCGGGCGCGCGCGGAGGCTCCACCGTTTCCAATTGAGAGCGATCGTCGAGGCGTCATGGCTTTGGTCACCTTGCGGGTCCTGGACGGGGCCGACCGTGGGCGGGTATTTGAAGACCTTTCCACGCCGATCACCATCGGCCGCGAAGAGGGCAACTCCATCCAGCTCAACGACGAGCGCGTCAGCCGCTTCCATGTCAAGATTCAGGAAGACCAAGGGAAGCTGGTCCTCACCGACCTGGAGAGCACCAACGGCACTCGCGTCAACGGCGAGCCGGTACGCCTTTGGATACTCCGTCACGGCGACGTCGTCACCCTGGGGCGCACCGTGCTCATCTGCGGCTCTCGGGAGGAGATCGCCCAGCGGCTAGCCAGCCTCCGCGGCGTCGACCAGGAGGCGGGCATCACCCTCGAGGCCGAGGAGCTCGACGCCTCCTCCTCTTCGGTGTCGCTGGAATTCGAGCTCCATTGCGACAAGGATCCCGACGCGCAAGTCATCCTCCACACCCTCATGCCGCCGGAGATCCCCGGCGAGCTAAGCGCCGCCCAGGCCGCCCAGCTTTACGAGCTCCTGCAGTTCATTCACCTTCGCCTGCGGGGGCTCATCGACTCGGTTCAGCCGGTCCCCGATCAGGCGAACGTGACTCTCGATTTTCGGCAATGGCAGAATCTCCTCGACGTCCAGTCCCGCCTTGCCGAATACCTCTGCGCCATCGGCGAGCCCGAAGGGGAGTAGCGCAGAGACCCCGCCGGCGGCCTCGCTGAGGCGGAGAAGGGGATTCAGGGCGCGAGCCCGTCGATCACTTCGACGAGCCGGCGACGGAGGGCTTCGAGGCGCGGGGGGTCTTCGATCTTGCGGCCGCTGTTTCGGTCCGTAACGTAGAAGACGTCGACGACCTGGTCGAGGTAGGTACCGATCTTGGCGCGCCAAACGGAGAGTCCCTCTTCGAAGAGCGTGCGGCTGACCGCATAGAGCAGGCCCGGACGATCGAGCGTGAAGACGTCGAGAATGGTCGCCTGGTCCGAGGTGGTGTTGTCGGTTTCCACGCGGGTCGCGGGCCGGTAAGCCGTTCGCCCGGTCCGCTGCCAGGTCCGGCGGAAGGCGGGGGTGGCGCCGGGCGGCGCCCGGAGGGCGTCGCGGAGGGCTCTTTCGATCCGTTCCAGCCGCTCGGCGGGCGGTGGTCCTTCGTAGTCGGGATCGACCACCCGAAACCGGTCCAGGACCAGCCGTTCGGGCAGGGTGTTGATCTCCGCCGAAAGGATCACCAGCCCCTGGGCGGTCAAGGCGCCGGTAAGGCGGTGGAAAATGCCTTCGGCGACGTCTTCCGTGGTGCCGACGGCGAGCTGCACGGTGCCGGTCTCCGGCAGGTACCGGCTTCGGGCGGCCACCTCGCCCGCGGCCAGGCCCTTGAGGAGCGCCAGGTCGGCCGCCACCTGAGCCGGCTCGGTGGCCTGGAGGTAGGAGGCCGGCAGCGCGGCGGCCAGCGCCTCGACCCACTCGCGATCCTCGTCCCGGCCTACCGCGGCGAGCAGCGCGCCGCGCCGCTCGGCGAGCCACTGCTGGCGATCGGTGCCCGGACTCTCGCCGGTAAGCTGCCGCATGGTGTGGTGGAAGAGCTCCGTGATCAACTCCCCCTTCCAGCTCGACCAGGTCCCCGGGCCCACGGCCATGAGATCCGCGGCGGTAAGGACGTAGAGCATCTGCAAGCGTTCCGGCGAACCGACGGTCACGGCGAACTCCACGGGAAGTTTGGCGTCGCTCGTATCCCGCCGCAGGGCCCGGTGGTTCATCAGCAGGTGGCGGCGGACGAGGAATACGAGCGTAGCCGCGTCATGGCTGGAAAGCTGCATGCGCTCGGCGGTGCGGCGGGCTATCTCGGCGCCCCGCTCGCTGTGGTCGTCCGGGTAGCCTTTCCCCAGATCGTGGATCAGCGCGGCCAAGTGGAGGAGGGCCTTGGACTCGATGCGGCGGTAGACGCGTCCCAAGGGGCCCTCATCGTCGCCCAGCCGGATCAGCTCCTCCACCGTCCGCAGGCAGTGCTCGTCGACCGTGTATTTGTGGTATTGATTGAACTGAAGCAGACCCCGCGCATGGGCGAACTCGGGTATGACCTTCTCCAGAATTTCGGTCCGGTGCAGTCCACGGAGCAGCTCGCCAAGCCGAGGGGGATAACCCAGGATGGTCCAGAAGTGTCGCCGTGCAGCCTGGTTCAACTCCACGCCCAGCCCCGCCGCCACCTCGGCAACCCGATCCCAGACGGCCGCGTGCAGGGGCCGGTCGTAGAGGGCGGCGAGGGCCGCCACCTCAAGGACCCGCGTCAGACTGCCGGAGAGCTGAGCAAGCCCCTCTGGAGAAGCCCAGACCCCCGCGGGGCCGATGCGATAGCCGCCTTCGATCGGGTGGCCGAGCAGAAAGGCCGCCATGCGCCGCCCCCATGAGTGGAGGCGCGAACGGGTCAGGAAACGCTCCGCGACATGGCTCACCTGGCTGGTGTGGCGGAAGAATTCACGCATGAAGCGTTCCACGGGCAGGAGCCCCTCGGCCGCCGCCATGCCGCGTTTGCGGGTGATGCGAAGCTGCTCCGTGCGGTCCAGGACGTCGGCCGCCCGGCCGGCATGGAAGTGCAGTTCGTTGCGGAGCTCGAGGAGGAATTCGAGTGCCCGCTCCAGCGCCGCCCGCTCGTTGGCAGAGAGCACCCCGAGCCTGAAGAGCGCTTCCAGGTCGGCGGTGCCGTAGCGGGCCAGCCCGATCCAGCGGACGAACTGGACGTCGCGCAGGCCGCCTTCGGATCGCTTCAGGTTGGGCTCGAGCAGAAAAGCCGTCTCGCCGTAGCGGAGGCGTTCCTGGACGCGGGCGGTCTCGATCTCGGCGAGCAGCCGCCCGCCCTGTCGTCGGAAGGTTCGCCGGAAACGCGCCAGGTAGTCGTCGAAGAGCGCTCGGCTGCCGGCCAAGAGCCGCGAATCGACCAGCGAATTGCCGATCAAGGCGTCCTCGACCGCCTGGCGGCAGGCCTCGCCGGTGCTGCGGACGCTCTGGCCGAGGGTCATGCCCGCATCGAAGACGTCGCGCAGCATCCGCTCCGCCAGGGGGAACACCTCGGCCGCAGGAGCGGCGCGAAGGATCATGAGGTCGACATCGGAGAAGGGAGCCACCTCCCGCCGCCCATAGCCGCCGTGGGCCACCAGGGCCAGCCGATCGGCAAGCTCGCCCCCTGGATCGATGTCGGTCAGGGCCTCCTTGAAGAGGACCAGGATCACCGCGTCACGCAGGTCGCTGGCCGCGTGACAGACCGCGCGGCCGCCGACGCCTGCCTCGTGTTGCTGCCGCAGCGCCTCGAAGCCGGCGGCGAGGCGTTCCTTAGCCGCAAGGACGTTGCTTCGCAAGGGAGACATTGCAAGGCCGAGAAGCCGGCCGGCGGTTGTTCGTCTTCCGTCGAATCGGGACTGGAGGGCGGCCCGCCGGTGGAGGGGCTACTCCTCGTCGTCGACGTCGTCTTCGTCCTCTTCGTCCGGTTCAACCTGTTCGTCTTGTTCGCGGTCGCCGGGCTCGAACCAGTCGCCCCGCAGCCAGTCGGTGATCAGCTCGATCTGGTGCATGGTCAGGAGGTTCTTCTCCGGCTCGTCGGGGTGCTCGGCGTAGGCGGGCATGCGGTCGTTCGAGTCGCCGTAGAAGCGCGGGTGCTCGGGGTTGGCGGTGATGGCAACGGTCCACTCCCGCGAACCGTAGCCGGTCAAGTCGGGGGCGAAGCCGAGGCTCCCCTGGTCGTGGAAGCGATGGCAGGAGGCGCATTCCGCGACGATCAGGTCCCGTCCCTCCGCGATGCGTTTCTGGAGATCGGCTTCGGCATCGCGGCGAGCAGGGAGTTCGGCTTCGGCCGACAGAGCGATGGTGATCGCCTCGATCTCGTCGAGAAGGAGGTCATCCACGTGGCGGTGCAGGTCGCGAACGAACTGCACCATCTCGCCGGTGCGGAAAGCGGTGTTGCCGAAGTAATCCTCGCTGACGATGCGTTCCGGGTCCAGGAAGCCGGCGATCCACTCAGGCGATGCGTAGTCGTAGAGGTTCGGCGCACTGGGCTCCTCGGCGACGATACCGCGTCCCTCGGTGTCGGCGTGGCTGTGGCAGCTCGCGCAGTGCTGCCGGTAGAGTTTCGGTCCCTGGGTCTTCGGGTCGTTTCGCAAGAGGGCCACGGCGCCGCCGACGGGGATGCCCTTGGCCTCGGCGAGGAGCTTGACCCGTTCCGCGTCGCGCTCGCCCTGCTCCAAGGACGCCAGGAAGTGCTCGTTGGCGGCGTCCTGCGCCAGCACTTGAAAGGAGAACACCGTGAGTCCGGCGAGGACCACCAGCACGAAGGCGATATTGAAGCAGTGCCCCAGCTTGGAACGGCCGATGAAGGGCATCGCCAGGACAACGAGGACGGCCGCGCCGGGAATGACGAAGATCGGCAGCAGCTTGAGGTTTCCGGGGAAGAGCTCCGAGAAGCCGTAGAGGCCCAGGAAGGCCCATTCGGGCCGCGCGGCGTCGTAGAACTCGGCCGGATCCGCCGGGGCGCCCAACTCGGCACCGCGGACCAGGGCCAAGGCCAGCACCACCAGGCTCACTACGGCGCAGGCGGCGGCGTCGAGTATGGCCTGATGGGGCCAATAGGGCGACGCCCGGCGCCGCGCCCCGGCGTTTTCCCGCTCGAGGGCCCGCTTGACAAGGCGGTGGTGCCCCCAGAGCAACCCCCCGAAAATGCCAGTCAACAGCCCTACGTGCAGTGCCGTGAAGCGCGTCAGGGTGAGGTGTCCAAAGCTCGGTCCCCCGATGGCCACGCGGTTGAGCCCGCTGCCCACCACGGGGAGGAGCGTCAGGAAGTTCGTCCGCACTTCGGTCGACGAGCGGCTGTTCTGGTCCCAGGCGAGCAGATCCCCCGTCAAGTGCAGGCCCAGCGTCACCAGGCCCATGAGCACCACCGTCACGAAGGCCAGCTCGCGCGGCGCACGATACTTCCCGGTGAGGAGCATCTGCAAGAGGTAGATGCCGATGAGCACGAGCACGATCTGGCCGGCGTGGTGATGAATGCCCCGCAGCAGCCAGCCGCCGGGAACGTGGTACTGGAGCCAGTAGACGCTCTCCCAGGCCGTTTGCGTGCTGGGACTGTAAAGCATCCAGAGGAAGAGACCGCTGATCAACTGCAGGGCGAAGGCGAAGGCGAGCGTGCGGGGCCAAACGTGCGCCAGCGAGGCCCCGCCGGGCACCTCGATGCGGCGGCATCGGGCAAGCGCGGATACGGCGCCGGTTCGTTCTTCCATCCAGAGGAGAATCGCGTTCATGCTTTGGGAATCTGCTGCGAGGTGCCGAGTTCAAAGTTTTGGAAACGTACCCAAACCTCCCCCCCTTCGCGGACCTCGACGTCGAGGCGGTCGAGGTCGCGCGGGCTGGGCGAGTTCACCTGGAGGCGTTTCCCTTCGAGGTCGAAATAGGCTTCGTGGCAGGGGCAGTGGTACTGTTTCCCCCCCGCGTCGTAGTTCACGAAACAGCCCGCGTGCGGGCAAATCACGTTGACCGCCTCGACTTCTGCCTCGCTGACCCGCCGCAAGAGGACAGCGCCGATCGGCTCGTCGGGAAAACGGTTCCAGGCGTCGGTACGGTCGTCGATCACGGGGAACCGTTGCGGCGGCCCGCCGATGGCCAGGACGTCGAGCGCCGTGAGGCGGACGAATTCGGCCTCCGCGGCGGACGCCGCCTTCCAGGGACTGAAGAAGCTCACGATGCCGGCGAGGGCGGCCGGCAGGAGCGCTGCCAGCCAAAGCCCCAGCGCGACCAACTGGGCCAGGAATCCACGGCGCTCCTCGGTGGCCGCTGGGTTGGAAGCGGAACCAGACATGTCGCGTTCCAGGGGTGGAAGGGGGAGGGGTAGGGGGCGTGGGCCGCGCCACAACCGACGGGAGGCGCACTCCTCTCGGGGTGCGGTTTCACTGCCCGCCGTCTATAGCCCCCCAACTCCAGGGAGCGGGAGGGGCGCCGGCCGTTCACGCACCG
>SLBP01000174.1:0-20459 GCA_007126245.1 Planctomycetales bacterium | reverse complement strand
GGTCCGAGAAGACAGAGGCTATGTCCTCCAACCCGAACCGCCGTCGGGGGACGCTCTCCGGACCCACAATCCAGTGGGTAACGTGATCGGCGGAAACCTCGAAGGCGATCGGAGCACCTAGGGCACGAAAGCCCTGAACCAGTTCCCGTCCGCGCTCGCCGTTCGAAAGCAGTACAGCGAAGCAGGCACTATCGTAGGCAAAAGGTGAGCGGCCAAAGACGGCGGCCGATGCCACTCGCTCGGGCAGAGTGGTTTCGAACCAGTCGTTGAAGCGGTAGTGCTGGGCCACACACTCTGGGCGAAACCCTAGCCGCTTCACCTCCGTGAGAACGGCCGAGTAGAGCCGCTCCTGCTGTCCCGTGGTGAATCGGTCCGCCAATGCTCGCCCTCCCGCTGCGATTTTGGGGGTATGTGTACTTTAGTATACCACGCGTACTGATGGAGACAACAGACCGCCTCTGCGATCGCCGGCGGTTCCATCGGAGCGCTCCCGAAGCGCATCGTCTCCTGCCAGCGGGGATCATGCCCGGTGATCATCGATGCGCTGGAAGGCTATCAGGAGCTGAGCCCTAAGTCAATGCGCATTCACTGGATACGGCGCCGGCATGTCTGTCGTTGGTGCTGCCGGCGCGTCAGCCGCTCGCTGTCGACGGCGGCCCTTCCTGGGCGTCCGTGTTGTCTTCCGGCTGGGACGCGGCGCTCCCCCCCGCGTTGCACTGCTCCTCGGCCAGGTGGCGCACGGCGCGGAGGTCGAGCTTGCCGGTGCCCAGGACGGGGATCGTCTCCGCGCGCAGAAAGCTGTCGGGAGAAGGAATCCAGAGCTGCGGCAGGCCGGCTTCCGTCAGGACGCGGCAGATCTCCTCGGGGGTCTTGGGCAGGGTCGTGTAGAGGACGATCAGCCGCTCGCCCTTCTTCGCGTCGGGAACCGAGGTGACGGCTACGCGGAGCTCCTCCTCGTCGACGGCTGCCGCCTTGTTGATGGCCTCCTCGATGTGGATGTGGGGAACCATCTCGCCGGCGATCTTCGAGAAGCGGCTCTCGCGTCCCGTGATGTGGATGAAGCCCTCGGAGTCGACGACGGCCACGTCTCCGGTGACGTACCAGCCGTCGCGGATGGCCTCGGCGGTGAGGTCGGGTCGGCCCAGGTAGCCCTTCATCACGTTGGGACCCTTCACGAGGAGCATCCCCGACTTGTCGTAGCCCAGGTCGTTGCCGGTGTCGAGGTCCACCACCTTGGCATACACGTCGGGCAGCGGCCGTCCCACGCTCCCCTCTTTGGACGCTTTCTGCCCCTTGGACGGCTGGCGGCTGGGAGGGACGTTGCCGGAGACCACCGGAGAGAGCTCCGTGGTCCCGTATCCCTCGACGGGCCGCACGCCAAAGCGTGCTTCGAAGGCGTCGGCGAGCTCCTTGGGGAGCTTTTCGGCACCGGTGAAGACCACGTCCAGCCTGGAGAAGTCTTCCGGCTCGCACCGCCGCAGGTAGGAGCGGACGAAGGTGGGCGTGGTGACCATGATGGTCACGCCGTGCTCGCGGCAGACCGCACCGACCTGGCGGGCCTCGAGGGGATTCGTATGGTAGACGCCCTTCGGCGGCAAGGTGAGCACGGTCCAGAGGGTGGTGGTGTAGCCGAAGGAGTGGAAGATCGGCAGGATGCCCAGGAGTACGTCGTCCGGCGTGAGGTGGATGATCTGGTTCACCGCTTCGACGTTGCTCCCCACGTTGCGGTGCGTGAGCATGACGCCTTTGGGGTCCCCCGTCGAGCCCGAGGTGAAGATCACGGTAAGGACGTCGTCGGGGTCGACCCGCGTCAGGCCAAGGCAGCGTTCCAGGAGCGCGGAGGGAAGGAGGTAGGTCGTGACGGCGGCGGCGAGCTTGTCGCCCGTGGTGACCTTTTCCTTGAAGTCTTCGAGGAAGACCCACTCCGCGTCGATTTCCAAGGGAAACCGCTCCAGCACCTTGCGGCTGGTGAGCACGTGGCGGATGCCCGCCTGGCGGATGCAGGCGTTGACCACCTCGGCCGGCGCCGTGTAGTTGAGGTTGACCGTGATCCGCCGGTCGACGGACAAGGCGGCGTTGGCCACCACGCAGGCCACCGTGGGCGGGAGGAGAAGGCCGACGTGCGATTCGTCGTCGGCGAGCACCTCCCGCCGGAGCAGGCGGCGGAGGATCAGCGTGCGGGCTAGAAGGCTGCCGCCGGAGAGCTCCATCCCCGTCGAGTCGGCCACCTTCGGGTGGAACAGCTTGCGGCGGCAGTTGCGGAGAAACTTTCTGGGCAGGATCATCATCTTCTGCACCTGTTGATGGGCTCTTGTGGTCTCGTATCCCAGGTCCTCGACCGCTCGACGGACCTGATAGGAGTCTTTCACACCGCGGAGGGGCTCGCCGAAGGCGAGGGTCACGGGGTAGGGCCACCGTCGCGGCAGCTTCCAGAAGAACTTCCCTCCCGAGAAGCTGAAGATGCTTCCCCAAAGGCCGGCGAGAAAGATGGGAATTACCGGGACGTCGGTCCCTTTGAGGACGGAAAGGAGCCCCGGCTGGAAGGCCTGCATCTGCCCCGTCCGGGAGAGACCTCCCTCGGGGAAGATGCAGACCAGGTCGCCGTCCGCCAGCGCCGCGCGGGCGGTGCGGATGGCCTCGACCGTCTGCTTGCGGGTGCGCCCAATGGGGATCGCCCTCTCGTGGCGTGCCAGCCAGCGGGTGTACCAGCGGTCGATATAGTCCGCGTACACGATCGCCCGCACCGGCCGCCGCACGACGAGGAGGATCAGCAGCCCGTCCACGTAACTGAGGTGGTTGGGCGTAAGCAGCGCGCCGCCGGTGGCCGGGATATTCTCCAGCCCGCGGACACGAACGCGGTACACCAGCCGCAGCATCGTGGTGAGCACGAACCGCACCGTCTGCGCGGGGATGCTGGCCACAATGGCCGCCGCGAGCACGAGCACCCCTACGGAGGCGACGAGAAAAGCCCCGCGCGCGGAGACCCCCAAAGGTGAAGTCAGCAGCCAGAAGAGGCCCGAGGCCAGCAGTATTCCCGAGAAAGCCAGGAAGTTCCCCGCGGCCATGATCCGGCCGCGGCCCTCATCCGGGGAATGGTGCTGGAGATAGGCCTGCAAGGGGATGTCGTAGAGTCCGGCGCAGGAGCCCAGGAGGAAGAGCAGTCCGCCGGCCCAGAGGTATCCCGGCCAGTTCGGTCCCGCAGCGGCGGTGGGGACGAGGAAGTAGAGCAAGGCCGAGGTTACGGCGATCCCCAGGGCGCCAAAGGGAACCATTCCCAGCTCGATCTTCCCCCGCGAGAGGAAGCCCGCCGCCAGCGCTCCCCCGCCGATGCCCAGCATCAGGAGAGCAAGGAGTGGACCGACCCGCTCCTGCGGCATGCCCAGGTCGACCGTGGTCATGAGGTCGATGTTCAGGTTGACCATGGCCCCGAGGAGCCAGAAAAAGGCGCTGCAGAAGGCGGCGGCGAACAAGGGCCGCCGATGGAAGAGGCCGGCCAGGTCGCGCCAGGTCTGGGCGGCGGCGTTCCGCGGGAAGGGCCGCGTGGGGTTCGCCGCCCGTAGCGGGGCGATCAGCAGGCTCGCCAGGTATCCCAAGGCTGCCACCCCGAGGAGGGCCGAGGCGGATATCCACCAGTGGTGCGTCCCCGGCAGCATCCCGTCGACGGTGGTCCAGGCGTAGAGGTAGCCGCCCGTCAAGGCGCCCAGGATGATGGCCAACATGGTCGTCAGGCTGACCACGCCATTGGCCGCCGGGATGCGGTCGGCACGCACGAGCTCGGGGATACTCCCGTACTTCGAGGGACTGAAGAAGGCACTCTGTGCTCCCATGGCGAAGAGGACCACGAACATGCCGTAGACGTTTCCCGCCAGGATTGCCGCCACCCCCAGGGCCATGATGGCGATCTCGGCCACCTTGCAGACGACCATCACCGTTCGCTTGCTGAAACGGTCGGAGATGTATCCCGCCGGCGCCATCAAGAGCAGGTAGGGAATGGTGAAACACGCCAGCCCAACCGAAAGAGCCAACTCGGTCCCCAACAAGTCCTTTCCAATGGGTACGATCAACCAGCGGAACATATTGTCGTTCAGGGCCACGAGGAACTGCGTGACCACCATGGCCACGAACCCCCGCGAGCCGAGCCCGGCCCGCCCCCGCAGATCCGCCGTCTCGTCCCCAGGCGCGGGCGGCGCGTGCGCCGTGCGGGCACGGGGGGGCGGCGGTGGGCCGGGGAGTTTCTGATCGACCAGGGCAGCTCGGTCCATTTTCGAAGCCGAGGGGTTCCGTGGAATCGTGTGGGGTGCCGCTGTGTCCCGGGAACGGCGCATCGCCGTCGCGGACCGGCCTGCGACCTTCTCGGGGAAGATCGCCCGCGCGCGCCTTCCCAAAGTCAACGGCGGAATTGACGCGAATGATGTAACAGGTTTCGCCGTTTTTCGACAGTCGCCTTCGGCAAAACCAACCCGTCCCCCAGCCGTCCCGCCGAACGTCCAACTCGAGGATGGAGGTCCAGCGCGCCCAATTGTCGCAATATAAAGCCTTGCGAGTCAATATCTTATGGACTCGCATCGGCTCCGAGGCTCCGTCCCGGCGTACTCTGCCCTCACTCTTCGTCGAGGTAGGGAAAAAACGAAGCGGCCAGAAGCGATGATGAAGACCCTGACACCCCAAATCAAGGGTAACTCTCAGGCGGGATAGCCGTACCCCTCTGTCGTTTCCCCGGGGGAGGGCCGATCTGCGGCGCCTGCCGATCGGCCAGCTACTCAAGCGTTGGCGGTGATGTAGTCGAGGATGTCCCGGACGGAGATGATGCCTTCGATCTGCCCGGCGGAGAGGATGGGTAGGTGGCGGTAGCCGCCCACGTCCATCTTGTGGACGGCGAAGGCGATCGAATCGTCCAGCTCGAGCGTTTCCACCGAGGCGGTCATCAGTTCGCGGATGGGACGGTCGGCCATGGCGGCGGCGTCCGGGCCGAGGTCCATCAACGCGTCGCGTTCGGTGAAGATTCCGACGACCTTACCCTCGCTGGCGACCACGGCGCAGCCGCCGGCGCGGTCGACCATGCGGCGGAGGACCTCACCGGCGGGTGTCTCCGGCGCCACGACGAGGGGACGACGGGGGTTGAGGCGGGCGATGGGGTCGCGGAAGAGCGAGTCTTCCAGGTGCGAGGCCCGATGCGGGTCGGAAAGCCCGCAGAGGGGTTTCTGGCACTTCTCGCACATGTCCGCACCGTCGATGTTGGCGAAGCCGCAGTCGGGACACTGGATCATGGGGTTTGGTCCGTTGTCAGTTGTCAGTGGTCCACGGGTGGTCGACCGCGCCCCGCCGCTCGCTGCTTAAGATACTTGCCAGGTGTCTCCGGTGCGGAAGAGCGTGTCGAGATCGCCTTCCCCCTGGCTCTCGCGAGCCTGGGTGAGCTGGGCGTTGAGCCGTTCGTCGTACTTGGGCCGGTCCACGGCGCGGAAGATGCCGATGGGCTCGGGGAACTCGGGGTATCGCATGCGGCTGAGCAGGTAGGCCAGGTTGGGTTCCTCCGCGGCTTCGTCATGGACCAGGAGGTCGTCTTCGGTGACGCCGTCGCCGAGGGTGACGACCTCCGGCGTCAGCCCCGTGAGGCGAATCCCCTTCTCCCGGTTCTTGCCGAAGCGGAGCGGCTTGCCGTGCTCCAGCTCGAGGATGGTCTCGTTGCGGAGCTGCCGGTCGCTGGCGTAGTCGAAGGCGCCGTCGTAGAAGACGATGCAGTTCTGGTAGACCTCGACGAAGGAGGCGCCCCGGTGCGCCGCCGCCCGTTCGAGGACCATCCCCAGGTGCTTCTGGTTGACGTCTACGGTGCGGGCTACGAAGCTGGCCTCGCAGCCGATGGCCACGGAGATGATGTTCAGCGGGTTGTCGATGGATCCCAAAGGCGTGCTCTTGGTAACCTTGTTCAGCGGCGACGTGGGCGAGTACTGCCCCTTGGTCAGTCCGTAGATGCGGTTGTTGAAGAGCACGATATTGATGTCGAGGTTGCGGCGCAGCGCGTGGATCAGGTGGTTGCCGCCGATGCTCAGGGCGTCGCCGTCGCCGGTGATCACCCATACGGAAAGGTCGGGCCGCACCGATTTGAGCCCCGTGGCCACCGCCGGGGCGCGGCCGTGGATGGTATGCATCCCGTAGGTATTCATGTAGTACGGGAAGCGGCTGGAGCAGCCGATGCCCGAGATGAAAACCAGCTTCTCGCGGGGGATGGCCAGTGTGGAGAGGACCTTCTTCATCTGCGCAAGGATCGCGTAGTCCCCGCAGCCCGGGCACCAGCGTACGTCCTGGCTGCTGGCAAAGTCGTTCGGAGAGAGCTTTTTGGGAGCAGGGGCGGTTTCGGTACTCATTAGGATCCCCCTCAGGGGGGGCTGTGTTGGTGTCGGGATCGAATCAGTCGGCGAGCAGCTTTTCCATGGCGTCGGTGACCTCGGCGACGGTTAACGGCCGGCCGGCCACTTTGTTGAGCCCCTTTGCGTCGACGAGATACTGGCCGCGGAGCAAGAGGCGGAGCTGACCGCAGTTCAACTCGGCGACCAGAACTTTCTCGTACCGGCGGAGGATTTCCCCGAGATTGCGCGGCAGGGGGTTGAGGTATCGCAAGTGGGCGTGCGCCACGGCGGCACCGCGGCGCCGCAGCCGGCCGGCGGCCGTAGCCAAGGCCCCGTAGGTGCCGCCCCAGCCGACGACCAGGAGGCTGCCTTCCTCGGGTCCTTCGACCCCCTGCGCGGGGACGTCGGCCGCCACGTTGGCCACCTTGCGGGCGCGGAGGTCCACCATGTGCTGGTGGTTGGCGGGATCGTAGCTCACGTTCCCGGTAAGGTCCTGCTTCTCCAGCCCACCGATGCGGTGGGCCAGTCCGGGCGTTCCCGGCAGGGCCCAGGGGCGGGCCAGTCGCTCATCGCGAGCATAGGGGAGGAAGCCGTCGTCCTCGGCGGTGGCCGGATGCCGCACGGGGAAGGGAGTCAAGTCGGCCATCTCGGGAATGCACCACGGCTCGGAGCCGTTGGCCACGTAGGCGTCGCTGAGGAGGACCACCGGGGTCATGAACCGCACGGCGATCCGCCAGGCCTCGATGGCGGCTTCGAAGCAGTCGGCCGGGCTGCGAGCGGCGAGTACCGGAAGGGGACACTCGCTGTTGCGGCCGAACATCACCTGGAGCAGGTCGGCCTGCTCCGTCTTTGTGGGCAGACCGGTACTCGGACCGGCACGCTGCACGTTGATCACCAAGAGGGGCAACTCCGTCATCACAGCGAGGCCGATCCCCTCCGCCTTCAGGGCCATTCCCGGGCCGCTGGTGCTGGTCACCGCCATGGCGCCGCCGAACGAAGCCCCGATAGCGGAGGTCACGGCGGCGATCTCGTCCTCGGCCTGGAAGGTGCGGACGCCGAAGTTCTTCCGCCGCGCCACTTCATGGAGGATGTCGCTGGCGGGGGTAATCGGGTAGCTGGCGAAGTAGAGCCCGCAGCCGCTGAGCTTCGACGCCGCCATCAGGCCCCAGGCCAGCGCCTGGTTGCCGGTGACGTTGCGATAGAGCCCGGGGGGCAGCCGCGCCGGCTCGATGTGGTAGCGGTGGGCGATGGCCTCGGTCGTTTCCCCGTAGTGGTAGCCGGCCATCAAGGCCCGCCGGTTGGCCTCGGCGATGGCCGGCCGGCGGCCGAATTTCTCGTTGATGTACCGGATGGTGGGCTCGAGCGAGCGGTCGAAGAGCCAGTACACCAGCCCCATGGCGAAGAAGTTGCGGCAACGGTCGGCCTCCTTGGTCCCCAACTCGAGGTCCTTGACGGCCAGGCGGGTGAGCTTGGTCATCTCCACCTGGACCACCTGGTAGCCGGAGAGGCTGCCGTCTTCCAGGGGGCTGGTCTTGTATCCGGCGAGATCGAGGTCGCGGCCGCTGAAGCTGTCGGAGTTGACGATCAGGAGGCCTCCGCCGACCAGGGCTTCGAGGTTCGTGGCGAGGGCGGCGGGATTCATGGCCACCAGGGCGTCCAACTGGTCGCCGGGGGTGAAGATGTCGTGGTCGGCGAAGTGGATCTGGAAGCCGCTGACTCCGGCCTTCGTCCCCCGCGGCGCGCGGATCTCCGCGGGGAAGTCGGGGAACGTGGCCACGTCGTTGCCCAGGAGGGCGGAGGTGTTGGTGAACTGGCTGCCGGCCAACTGCATGCCGTCACCCGAATCGCCGCAGAAGCGGACCGTGGCGGAAGAGAGCTCGACGCGGTTCTTCAGAGACGCAGCGATCGACTGATCGTTTACTTGCGACTGTTGCATGGTGATGGGGAGGTGCCGTAGAAGACGGCGGGGTGTTAAGGTCCCTCACGTTCCGAGGTCGTGGGATTGGGGACCGGAGGGAGATTGTACACGGTGCGGGGGATCAACTCGACGAGCCAGCGCATGATGACGGCGGCGTCGATGAGCCCGACCGGCCGGTGGTTCTCGTCGACGATGGGGAGGCGGCGATAGCCGTTTTCCGACATGCGGGCCACGGCCGCCTTGACCGACTCGTCACCGCGGAGCGTGATCGGATCGGGAGTCATGACGGATTCGATGGGCTGGGCCATGGCCGCGGCCGCCTGCTCGGCGGTTGCCCGAGGGCATATGAGCTTGAGGGCATCGCGCTCCGTGAAGATCCCCACCAGTCGACCGTTCCGGCAGACGAACGCGCTGCCGCGGCGGTTTTCCTGCATGACGCGCAGCACGTCCGCCACGGGGGTCTGGGGCTCCACGCAAATCGGCTCCAGCACACCCACGCCGCGGATCGGCTCGGTGTTGAGCAGCAACCCGATGTCCATAGACTTCCCGCGATGGTGTATAGGGGGACTGCAACACAACCGCCGCCCCAAGGCCGCGCGGCCCGGGGCCTTGTGTCTGCGACGAGCCGGCGGAGGCAACGGCCGGCGGGCAAGTGCGACGCCTTCCACTGGGAACGGTCCGGCCTGCGGGTCGGTGCGCGATCCGACTTCTCAACCCGTTCACACTGCATTATTTCGGCGCACGGAGCCCGCGGCAATCAGAATCGATCCTTACCTGCGAACTAAAGATCGCTGTTTGCCGGGGTGAACTCCGGGAATTGCCCTTTTCCCGTCAGCTTCTCCACTCCACGGACTCGCCGCCATACCTTGGACACCACCGGGAGAGCGGCAAGAGAGGGCTGCCGAGCGACATCGGCCGGTTGCTGGTGACTGCGTGCGCGGCGTCGCTTCCGCGGTACTCTTAAACAAGGAGACCGCAATGGGCGTGCCGACGCCACTCACCCCATTCAAGAGGAGCGGGAAACCCGCACCCTACCATCTCGCCTCTCTTACCTCGCCACCCACCAAAGACTTACGACTCCAGGTAGACCCGCATGGCCCGGGCGAGGTCGTGCCCGAGCAGGCGGGCGCCGGCCACGGTAACCTCTTTTTCGCCGACCAGTGCGTAGGGGATTTCGATGGTCGCAGCGACGCGGATGCCGGGGAGCCCGGCAGCCCAGCGAGAACAGCTCCGCGGCTCTTCGCCCGTGTTCCAGCTTTCTCCCCAGGGAATGTTGAAGCGGCTCTCGTGACGCAGGGGGCCGGCCTGCACGGCTTCCAGAGTCCGGGAGAAGGCCTGTTGCTCCTCCCAGACCTCCGGATCCGGATGGCCGACGAAGAAAACCTGCTCGTTGCTCCCGCGCCCCTCGCCGCCCCCGCGAATCCAGGGACAGTGCATGTCGAGGGCGGTGGCGAGCCGCCCTTCGGACCAGGCGGGGGCGAAGCGGCGAAGCTCGGCGACGGCCGGGTAGATGCTCGTCTCCAGGTAATCGCGGTTGTGGTCGTGCGGCCGGCGGTTCTTCCCTTGGTCGCCCTCTTCCACGCCGTCCTTGTCCATGAAGGGGAGGGCGGCGATCTCCACGTTCTCGCGAAACCAGCGGCCGATTTCGTCATCGGCCAGCACGGCCTCGAGGATCCCCTCGAGGGACCAGCTCGCCATGGTCTCGCAGGCGTGGTGGCGCACGGTGAGGAGGACGCGATGTCGCGGCGTGCCATTCAGGCGGCCCGCGTGGAGGCGCTCCGTGCGGCGCCCTTTCCGGGTGGTGGCATGGTGGTCGACGCGGAGGTGGGGGTGATCCCGGTAGCGGGACAGAAAGCGCATCAGGTCGGCCTCGACGTAGGGTACGGCAAGGCAGAAGCGGACACTGTCGTTCGTCTCGCCGAAGGCATACCGGAAGGTGGGTTCGGACGACTGCCGGCCGAGCCACGACCAGTTCGCCCCGCCGTCGGCGCTCACCGCCGGGCCCGCCGAGGTGAGCACGTCACCTCGTGTGAAGTGGAAGGCCAACTCGCGTCCGGCGGCCCCGCGGACGCGGAAGTACCAGTAAAACCAGAAATCGGGCGTGTCGCGCTGGTCCTGGTGGAGATAGACTTCGTCTCCCTCGATCCGCTCGAGGACGATATTGCCGCCGGGGAAGCCGCAATCGACCATCGGCTGCTCCGAGGTCTGCCGGCTGCTCGCCCAACCGTGCCGCAGCCCTGCCATACCAGCGGCAACGGCGCCGCCGGCCAGCAGCGTCCGCCGAGACACCGGATTCCTTTTCTCCATGAGCAAACCCTCTTTCAGGCGTCGTCGTCGGAAACGTCGTGAGGCGGAGCCGGCTCGTCCGCGGGCGGCCCCGGCTCCTGGGAATCGGCGGGGGCCTCCTCTGCGGAGGGCCGCGTCTCCAAAAGCGGTGTGAGGGTCACCGTCACCGGCGACCCCACCTCGGGGATTCGTTCCGTCCAGGGTTCGAAGAGGAGCAGGGCATTGTCCTGAGAGCTCTTTACCGGGAGGTCGAGCATTGCCGAAGGAAAGTTGGCCACGCAGATGAAATCGCCGGATTCCGCCTGGTAATGGATCTTCCCGGTGAGCGGATCCTCCCAGAACCCGCTTCCAGCGAACACCCAGGGATACTCCATCGGCTTGCCCGTCTCGCGATGGCGGATCCATTCCTGGGCGCGGTATTGGTGAATCTGCCCGTCTTCGTCGCGGTAGGCGACGGTCACTTCCACCTCCGTGCCGCTCGCCGGAACGTATTCAGGATAATACCGCACGGGACGCCCCACCTCGGCCCCGAGCACCAGCAGACCGGCGTGGACGTCCTGGGCGTGCGTGGGTACCGCCACGATCGCCTCGTGCTCTTTCGTGTTCACCAGGCAGGCGAACATCTCGAGCGGGGCCCGCCGCTGACAGACGACACCCACCATGACCAATCGCTGCCCCTCGACGTCGATCCAGACGGGGTTTTCTTCGTGAAGGGGGCGCAGGGCTTCCACGTTTTCGACGAGGGGATCGCCCAGGTCGTAGGGCGGAGTGGGGGGGATGTAGGGGGCGTCGGTCTCGCGCGGCGGCGGGGGCTCGTAGAGGAGCTCCTCGTCGAATTCCGGCTCCTCCGGCGTTTCCGGCTCCTCCGGCGTCGGCAAATCCTCCGGCGGCTCGGCGTCGGCGGGCGGCTCGGGATCCGGGGGGGGCGACTCGAACGGCGCGGGAACTTCGGCAGGCTCCTCCATGGGCGGCGAGGGCACTTCCGGCTCCGCCTCCTCTTCTTCGGCCGGCGGGAGCACCACCGGAGGCGGCTCGGGCTTGGGTAGTGTCTCATCCGGCGGCGGGGGCTCGCAACCGAAAACGACCAACAGACACAAGGCCAGGCCCCCCGGACCGAATCTCGCGTTGCGTCGCGTCCAAGGGTTTGACATGAATCTTCTCCAATCTTTCTTTGTCTTGCGGGCAGACGGGATTTGGGGCCCTCACCGCGGGGCGCCAGTCCCCGGGGACTCTCGGTTCGTCGTTGATTCGCCCAGCGCCGCCTCCCCCCCCAGCGCCGGGCAGGAGCTGTTTCCCTTACGATTCTAACGCTCTGCGGCCGGCAGGAGTTCGAGCACAGCCAGGATGGGACGATGGTCGGAGGCCAGCGGCCCGTCGATGACGCGGCACTCGAGCACCCTGCCACCGCGCCGCCGGCCGGTAGAGGGCGAGGTTCTGCTCGAAAACCCCATCCATCCCCGTGAGGCGGGCAAGTTCGGCGGGCAGATCGACGCGATCGGTCCGCCGGGTGTGGCGGTCGACCTCCTGGAGAGAGACCGCGTCCGCTCCCGTATGGCGGATCACCGCGGCGATCCGCTCCAGGTCGACCTCCCCGTCCATGCCGCGGCCATGCTGGATGTTGTAGCTGAGCACCGTCAGTCGCAGCGCGCCCTCTGCCTCCTGGCCCGCAGCCGGGCTGCCGGCCCACGCGGGCGGGAGCGAGAGAATCAGAACCCGCAGTAGCCGGCGCGCCGCGCCGATGTGGCGCCGGCGCGGCGCCGCACCCGTCTGCCGAGCGTTGTGATGCACCGCCATTTCGATGGCTTTCTCGCCCCGGGGCCTGGAGTCGAAGGGGTCGCGGTTCGGCCGACTTTCTTGCCAGCATACCGCACCGCGGCAAAGAAGACGAGTCGCCAGCCCGCCTCGTTGCCGCGCCTCCGCGGCAGTGCCGGCAGTCGCTTCCGGAGGCGCGAAACGGTTAGAATAGAGGGATCGATCGGGGAACCCCCGCACGGGTGGCCAAATCGCGGACCGGAGCGGCTGGTGGGAGCGTAGCAATGAAACGAGTGATCCTTTCTTTTTTTGGGGGGCACCAGGACGGCCGCCGATTGGACAGCCACTCGCCCGACCCGGGGGAGTCCAGCCAGGCGGACCGTTGGTACATGGCCACCGAGTACGGCTGCCCCGGTAAGTCGGTGATCGGCCCTTCATACGCGGCCGTACAGTACTGCCTGGAGCATGGGCTGGAGGCGGCCTCCGAGGCGGGCATCAATCTCCGGCATGAATACCGTATCACCGACCGCCACGAGACCGACGAGGCGATCCACTTGCGGCTCGATTATCGGTTGGTCGATCCCAAGCGGCCGGAAGAGGGTTAGCGACTGGGGGCCGGCTGTTTGAAGCGGTGGAGCGCGGACCGCCGATCCATCCCGCGGGGGAAGGGACTGTGCAGCAGGGGATTGCCCCTAACCGCGTCCCCTGGGTATCAGTTGCTCGCTGTCTACGACCAGGGTCACCGGGCCGTCGTTGACCAGTTCGACCTCCATGCGCGCCGCGAAACGGCCTGTCGCCACGGGAAGCCCTACCCCCCGAAGCCGGGAGACGAAGTGCTCGTAGAGGGTGCGGGCATCGTCGGGCACGGCAGCGGCCGTGAAACTGGGACGGCGTCCCTTGCGGCAGTCGGCCAGGAGAGTAAACTGGCTCACCACAAGCACCGCCCCGCCAACCTCGGCCACCGCGAGGTTCATTTTCCCCCCCTGGTCCTCGAAGATCCGCAGCCCGGCGAGCTTCTCGGCCAAGAGGTCGGCATCAACGGCGGTGTCGCGGTGGCTTACCCCCAAGAGGACCAGCAATCCCACACCGATCTCGCCGCAGACTTCATCGCCTACGGTGACCCGAGCTTGGCGGACACGTTGGACGCAGGCACGCATGGCTATTCTCCCGAGGCGGTGGAGCGAAATATTGAAACAGAGAGGCGTTGCGCGGGCAACCGATCTTCTTCCGGCCACACTTCGATGAACCAGGACCGTCCCCTCATCGCGCTGACCATGGGTGACCCTGCGGGGGTAGGTCCGGAGTTACTCGTCGGGGCCTGGATTGAGACCGTGGTCCACGAGTGGTGTCGGCCGCTGGTGGTCGGCTGTCCGGAGGTCCTCCGCCGTGCCGTGCGGCTCTGGCACACGGAGTTGGAGGTGGTGGAGATCACCGCGCCGGAAGAGGCCGAACCGAATCCCTGGGCGATCCCCTGCATCGGCTGCGGAGGCGAAGACGTGCTCGATGTGGCGCCGGGCACGATCGATCCGCGGGCCGGTCGGGCTGCCTGCGAGGCGGTGGTCAAGGCCGCCCGCCTGGCCCTCGAGGGACGGGTGGACGCCATCACCACGGCCCCTCTTCAGAAGGAGGCTCTCCGCCGTGCGGGAGTCTCCTATCCGGGACACACCGAACTGCTCGCCGAGACTTGCGGCGCCCGCGAATTCGCCATGATGCTCTACCTGGGACCGAACGAGGAGGTGGGGCAGAGCTCCGGGCTGGCCGTGGTCCACGTTACGCTCCATATGGCGCTGCGGCAGGTCTTCGACGTATTGACTGAGGAGAACATCCTCGCCAAGATTCGCCTCGCCGACGCCTTCGTGACCCGGGTGAACGCCTACCGGCCGCGGATCGGCGTGTGCGCATTGAATCCTCATGGTGGCGAGGGGGGGCTTTTCGGCGATGAGGAGCTGCGGATCATCCGCCCGGCCGTCCAGCGCGGCTTGAACGAGGGGATCGATCTGGTCGGCCCCTTGCCCACCGACACGCTGATGGTGCGGGCGCGCGACGGCGATTTCGACGCCGTGGTGGCCATGTACCACGATCAGGGCCACATTGCTTTGAAGCTCTTGGGGATGCACCGCGCCGTGAACGTGACGCTCGGCCTCCCCATCGTGCGGACCAGTGTGGCCCACGGCACCGCCTTCGACATCGCCTGGCAGCGGCGAGTGGATACGGGGAGCATGCTCGAGGCCATCCACGTCGCCAGTCTCCTGGCCCGGGTGGGGCGGTGAGGGACCTTGCCCATGCGCGTGGGAATATTCGGAGGGAGCTTCGACCCAGTCCATTTCGGGCACCTGCTGCTGGCCGAGTCGGCCCGCGAGCAGTGCCCGCTGGACGCCGTCCGGTTCCTCCCCGCCGCCGACCCGCCGCACAAGCAGGGACAGCTCCAGGCGTCCGCGGAAGACCGGGCCATGATGCTCGAGTTGGCGATCGCCGGGTACGAGCCCTTCTCCGTCTGCCGCTATGAGATCGACCGCGGCGGCGTGAGCTACACCGTGGAGACGCTGACCCGTCTCCGCGCTGTGGAACCCGATGCGGAACTCTTCTTCCTTCTCGGGGCCGACATGCTCCACGACCTGCCCCACTGGCGCCAGGCGGCGCGGATCTGTGAACTGAGCGTACCCGTGGCCGTGCGGCGTGCCGGGGTAGGCGAGCCGGACTTCGGCTGCCTGGCGGAGATCGCCTCGGCCGAACGGATCGGCTACTTCCGCCGCCACCAGGTGGAGATGCCGGCGGTGGACCTCGCCAGCACCGATCTCCGCCGCCGCGTCGCCCAAGGGAGGAGCATCCGCTACCGCACGCCCCGGGCCGTGGAGGAATACATCCGCAGCCACGGCCTGTACCGCGGCGAATGAGCCGACCCCGACGCCGTGGCACGCCTTTATGGCCGCGTGCGGGGCGAAGGGTCGGCGGGGGCACGGCGGCTCTCGATGTCCTCGACGGTAACGTCGGTCTCCAGTGAGGGTCGCTGCCGCTTCGGGGCCGCCCCCGGCGAGGCGGGGACGATCTGCTTGACCACCACGTCGTCGAACTCGACCACCCCTTCGCCCAGGTAGGCATAGAGCATCACGCGGCCCCAGCGGGGCGTGAACTGGGTGTGCCGTGGAGTGAAGTCCTCGGTGCGGGTGTTCCAGGTGTTCCTGTCGCCCTCGAGGTTCACCTGGGAGCGGTAGACTTCGCGGCGCTGGAGGTGACTGGGACTGCCACCGGCCGTGGCGGCGTCCGCCGCGTATTCGCCCGCGATTTCGTCGTAGCCCTTGATGAAGACCATCGCCGTGGGGCCGTTGCTCCGCCAGCGGCACTGGAAGCGGTAGGTGGCGCCCTCTTCCAAGGGGAACCAGTCGCTGTAGTACATCACTCCGGTGGTATCGCCCACCGCGGTGTCGAAGGTGAAGCGGACGACGCGGTTCTCGGGGTTGCCGGCCTCGGGCAGCCAGCGAACGAGCCGGCCTAAGGGCTCGCGCTGCTGGCCGGCGACCGGCTCCCAGCCGCGCGGAACGCCGCCGGAGCCGCTCTGAAAGTCGCCGACGACGAGATTCGGATTCTGCTCCCAGTTCCGCTCGACCAGCGGGTCCGGTCCCAACTCCGCCTGGGGCCGGCGGTCGTAGAGTGCATCGAGCATCTCCTGGACGTACCGGTGGGGGATCTCACTGACCGATTCGGTTCGGGCCGTGGTCTCGTAAACCACTTTACCCTCGGGTTTCTCGGAGAAATCGACGCACTTGATGGTCAGGTCGTAGACGTCCCACTGGTGGCCCGGCACCCGCTCGACGCTGCCGAAGATGGCCACGTGGGCGTCGAAGTCCTCGCGGACGACGCGGCCCACCTCGTCCAGGGGCGTGGAACCGCTGACGTGGAGGTTACGGCGGCGGACGAGGCTGCGGACTTCGAGCATCGACTCGGGGAGGATGAAGCCCCCTTCGCGGTCCAGCCGCCGCCAGATGAGATCGCCCACCATCGCCCCGTAGCGGCCGTCGTCGAACCGCGACTCGAAGTCGAAGGGGATCACCACTCGCGGCTCCCGGGCCGCCGCCGAAGCGGCCAGGGCCGCCAGGAAAAGCAGGGCCAGCATGCCGGCCCAGCTACTCGCTTGGCGCCGCATCGGCCGACGCGGTTTGCCCCGGCTGACTACTTTCGATCGCATACGAGTCGCTCGCGTTTGCTGGCGTTTCCGACACAAGCGGCGCCGCCGTCGCCGTGAAGTCAGGAAGTGGCCGGTCCGCCAGCGCGTTGGTTTGTGATTCGCAGCATGCGGCCGGTATGGTGCAGTCCGTGCAACGCGAACTGCTTTTTCTGTGGAGACGACAAGGTGAATGTGGTCATTCGTCGAGATCCTCCTGCGGCCCCGCGCCGCTGGAGAGGCGGCGGAAGTAGCGGCGGTTGAGTTCTTCCCAGCCGGGAGGCGAGGCTTCCTGGACGCTGCCGAGGATGTCCTTCTGGAGGTCCGAGGGGAGGTTCGCCGTGGCGTCCTGGCGGACGGTGAACTCGCCTTCGACGTACTGCTTGATGTTCCCCAGCCCCTCGAGCAGCACTTCCCGCTGGCGGAGGGCGTTCTGGTAGCGGCCGGCGCGGAGGTCGCGCTCCACCTGGGCCATGACCTCGATCATCCGCGCCAGGTCGGTGCGATGGTACTCCATGATCTCGAAGGCCAGATCGAGCCCCTCGGCTTTGTTCCGCAGCGCGGCCTGGCGGCCGGCGAGCCGCTCCAGCTCGCGGGGCCCGGGGGGGCGGCGCTGGGGACCTTCGAGCCCTTCACCCCCCTGCCCGCTCTCCTTGCCGCCGCCGGTGGCGCCGCCGGTAGGATCCCGGCTGTGATCCTCGACCTGGCCGGCGACAAACGGGTCGGGCGTCAGGCGGCTGGGCGTCATGCGGCCCCCCTTGCCCACGGCCTCCTCGCTGACGAATTCGCCGCTCGACCTGCCCGAGCGGCCCTCCCCGCTGCGGCCGCCGATCTCGCTGGTGTTCGGCAGGCGGTTTCCCGTGGAGCCCTTGGCGCTCATGTTCGAGATGGGCCCGTCCAGGACGTCCCAGCCCGCCCCGGCGTCGAGCGAGTCGGCCAGGCTGCTGGAGACGTCTTCCATCTCGTCGAAGAGCGCCTCCTCTTCTTCCATCAGCTCGCCGATGAGGTCCTCGAGCTCGCCGGGCAGCTCGGCCATGGGGGCCTCCTTTTCGGCGTCGCTGAGCATCTCCTCCTGGCTCCAGCGCTCGCGGTCGGGTGTATCGGGGAGCCATTTCTCCAGGTTCGTCTGCAGCTCCTCGGCCATCTCCGTGCCGAGCTGTTCCAGCGGCACGGCAATGTCGACGGTCTTCTCCACAAGGGCGTCTTCGGCCATGCGTATCTCGGTCTGGATCTCGATCAGCTCCTCGAGCGCCGAGGGGTTGGCGAAGTCCTGGTCGGGGAGCTTGCTCAGGTCGGTGGCCAGCTCGTTCATAAAACGCGACCAGTCGTCTTCGGCGGCGGCCATATCCTTGAGGAGTTGCTCGGTCTCCTCGGAAAAATCTTCGACGGGCCGCTTGGCGAGGTCTTCGGCCGCTTCGACGACCCGCCGTTGGGTTTCGAGGGCCTCGTCGAGCCGCTCCGCGAGGTCTTCCAGCGCAGCGACGCCGTCGTCGGGGAGCATCCCCGCAGGCCGTGGCTGCATCTCGGCCACGAGTTCGCGCTGGACGCGCCGGGCGACGCCCAGGAGGCGCCGCAACTCCTCGACGATCTCTCCCTGCACCGTGAGGAGTTCGGCAGCCGGCGCCGCCATTTCCTCCAATCGGCGAACGCCGACCAGCCGGTCGCCGTGGCGAACGGCTGCCGCCATCTGCTCCGTGGCCAGCCGCCCCAGGGCCCGCCGCATGGTCGGCGGCGCATCGGCCGCCGGCTCGGTCTCGGCGTCGAGCGACTCGACCAGTTCCACGGTGGCCCGGTGGATATCCACCTGCTGGACACGCACTTCCGCGGCCCGGGTGGCCGCCTCCTCGATGCGGTCCTGCCGTACGAGGTCAGCGGCGCGGACCTGCGCCCGGAGCTGCTTCTCGAGTATCCGCATGAGCCGCGCGCGAACGCTCTCAATGCGGCGCACGGCCGCCTCTGCCTGGGCGGCGGCATCGACGATCCGGATGGTGTGCCACGTGCCCGCCGCCTCCTGAGGCCCCAGGTCGAGGCCGAAGCGGCTCACGTTGCGCTGGTCCCAGGCCACGGCCCGCACGAGAACCTCGTCGCCGGCTGCCAGGTCGTCGGGAAGCGTCCAGCGGTGGTTGAGCACGGCCGTGGCGCGGCCTGCCAGGTCGTTCCATGCGTGGATCGGGGAGGGCGAGGCCGTCTCCACGGCCCCCTCGCGGCGGATGGACGACTCGAGCCGCACGCGGCCCAGCCCGTAATCGTCGGTGGCACGGACGGCCAGATCCATCTGGGAGCCGGGAGCAACCGACGACTGCCGCGGCGGCTTGAGAAGCTCGACGGTCGGCGGGCGATCCACCGTGACGCGGATGCGGTTGGGGCGGGGTTGGGGGTCGGTATGGCCGGCGTCGTTGACCAGGTGGATGGTGAAGGTGCCGTCGGCGACCAAGGGCAACCGGGCCACCAGCCGTTCCCCGTCGTTCTCGACACGGCCGGCCACGCGCTGCCCCTCGTGCACCAGGTGACCGTCGGCAATGGGCCTGGCGGGGCGGATGGCCAACTCGGCCACGGCGAACTGGGGCGCCGCCAGATCGGCGGTGGGCTGGACGCGGACCTCGCTGCCGCGCCCCAGGTAAGCGGGATATTCGTAGCGGATCTCCACCTCGGCAACGCTCGGACGCTCGCGGACGCCGACGCGGTAGCGGCGCGTCTGCGAATCGCCGATCTCCAGGCGGTACGTCATCGGCTCCGAGACGGAAGGGATGCGGAGGCGGTACTCGCCGTAGTCTTCGTCGGCCGTCATAGGAAGCTCGTTCTCCCCGTCCTTTCCCGAAGCAACGAAGAGCCGGCCGCGGTGGGGCGCGGCTCCGGGGTTGTCGAGGCGGGCGGTGATGACGAGCCCCTCGCCGAGCAGGACTTCCGTATCGCCCGGCGTCACCTCGAGGATCTGCACCGCACCGACCGAGGGGACGAATTCCCAGGGCCGCATCAGGCGGCTGGCCGCCGAGCTCCAGTTGGGCAGGAGCATCTGCGCGAGGATGCCCACGCCCAGGAGGAACGCGAAGAGCACGCACGACTCGGCCAGGTCGCGAGGCGTCTGCATGCAGTGGCGGAACCGCGCCGCGCGGCTCTCCCGCTGCGCCGCCTGCTCGAAGCGGACACTCCCGACCCGCCGCGCCGCCTGCTCGAGCGCCGCGAGGCGGAAGGCGTCGCCGTCGGCCGATTCGGCAAACTGCACGAGATTGATCAAGTCGCTCCCCAGTTCGGGAACCTCGAATTCCACGCGGCGGGCCGTCGCCTCCAGCGACCGTTGGCGGACGAGGAGCCGGCGGACCACCAGCGCGATCAGCCCCGCCGTGACCCCCAGCCAGACTACCGCCAGCCCCGCCAAGACCCCCTGCGAAAGCCGCCACACGGCGTCCACCGCCAGGAAGGCGAACAACAGGCCCAGCGACACGGTCAGCGCCAGCACCGTGGTGGCCAGGAAGGAGAACAGCCACCACCGCTGCCGCGCCGCATCGAGACGTTCCAGGATCGTTTCTGCCGCGGGCGACATCAATCGAGCTCCCCGTCAATTGGGCGCGTGCTGATGTGCAGCACCATGGTCCTTACCGCAGTAATGCTGTGAAACCAGCTTGTTCGAAATGGAAATCCGTCGTGAGCGCGTCTGCCAATCTTCCTTCTTTCATGATCGTAAATGAAATGCAGTCGGTTAGTGACCATGCCTTGTCTGCTCGCCGGCAGAAAAGGCCTAGGCCGCGATCCAGCAGTTCTCGCGAGGCGGGGATGATTCGCACATTGGCGTCCGATCGGAGACGTTCCACCATCCTGGCAAACAGATCGCGTTGCCCGGGACGGGATAGGACATTTCCCAGCTCCAGCAGGATGAAGTCGGTCAGCCAGACCGGACCGCGAATCCTTTCGCCGATTTGCATGGCCTTCGCGTGTGCCAAGTCGCGCGGGTTTACCAGCGCCACGTAGAAGGAGGTGTCGGCGAATACCGGTCTGGTCACCG
>SLBP01000079.1:0-20506 GCA_007126245.1 Planctomycetales bacterium | reverse complement strand
CTACGGGTGTGTTTGCTCTTGCCTCTCAACCGCCGTCCCCTGCAGCTTTCCGGAACGGCCTCGCGCGTCCGCTGGATGCGGCCCTCTGGCGCCAGGGAGGGGGCCAAGAAGCCCTCTTCCCGCAGAGAAGGGGAGGCGACGAGGCGGTACAACCGTTCCATTCCGACCTTTGCCTTATCCTCGGTGGTTGCAACCGGCGGGGCCGTTTCATCTGGTCCCGTCCGAACGGGGCGCAGATTCCGCTTACCTCGTCGCCGGAGGGCTTCGCTCCAGAAGCGTTCCCCATCCCGTCGATAGTTGTGTCTGGTTGACGACACCATTTCCGACGCGGATCCGGCACGCCCCCATGAAATCGACACGACGCAAGACACCCTCCTCGGCGGTCCAGTCGCCCCTGGAGACCTACCTCCGCGAGATCAACGAGACGCAGCTCCTCTCCGCCGACGACGAGCAGGAGTTGGCCGTCGCCATCGGCCGCGGCAACACGGAGGCCCGCGACCGCATGGTCCGCGCCAACCTGCGGTTGGTGGTCAACATCGCCCGCGGCTACACCGGCAAGGGTCTCAGTCTCCAGGACCTCATCGAGGAGGGGAATCTGGGTCTGCTGCGCGCCGTCGAGGGGTTCGACCCGGCGATGGGCACGCGCTTCTCCACCTACGCCAGCTACTGGATCAAGCAGTCGATCAAGCGGGCCTTGATCAACACGGCGAAAACGATCCGCATCCCCGCCTACATGGTCGAACTCCTCTCCAAGTGGCGGCGGGCCAGCACCCGCCTGAGCGAAGAGCTGGGGCGCACGCCCACGCCCGAGGAGATCGCCCGCGTCCTCGGCCTGCCCCGCAAGAAGCTCCCCATCATCAAGAAGGCGATCCGCATCTACAACCTCACTCCCCAGACCGACCAGGCCGACGCCGGCTGGTCCCTGGGCGAGATGATCATGGACGAGCGTGCCCGCGACCCGGAGGAGCAGTTCGTCGAGCACGACAACCTGACCCACGTGCTCCGCCAGCTCGAGACCATGGACCAGCGCGAAGCGACCGTGCTGCGGATGCGCTTCGGCCTCAACGACCACGAGCCGCGGACGCTCAAGGAGATCGGCGAGTCGCTGGGGCTCACCCGCGAGCGGGTCCGCCAGATCGAGACCGAAGCCCTGGGCAAGCTGGGCGCCAGCCTCAACGGCCTCCCTGTAGACGAAGACGAACTCCTCCCGCCCCGCCGCCGCACCGCCGCGCAGCGCGTGTGAAGGCTGGCTCAGCGGGGCCGGTAGAGCTCGACGCTCCGCTCACTCAGGTAGCCGATCTTCGTCCGCGCGCGGAGTTGGTTGGCTTCGGCCGGCCAATGGACAGGTGAAGGGAAGTCCACCTCGGTCCGGGCCTCGACGTGCCCGTCGAGGAAGCTCACGTTGGCCACGTCGCCCCCGTGGCGGAAGTGGGTCATGGGCGCGGCGTACGCGTCCTCAGGGCCTATCACGTAGAATGTCTCCGTAACGCGCACCCTCCCCTCGGGCTGCCAGGGGAGCTCGATCCGCGCCGCGTCGCAGAAGACCATGGTCCTGCTGGTCGAGGGGAAGTCGGCCAAGCGGGTGACGACCATCCGCGGCGGCTCCGGCCAGTTCGAGTAGTCGACCGCGCCCAGGTTCTGGTTGTACCCGTAGCCCCCCGTGGCGCCGTTGTAGAGGTGCTCGACGTTGTCGCTCATGGTCGGGCAGTGGTAGACGGCGTCGTTGCGCTCGATGAACGGGGCGATCATCCCTTCCGTGGCGTCCACCTCGTTGGCGGCGTAGTCCACCATGCCGAACCAGGTCTTTTGGCGCGGCCAGTCATCGAGGAGGTTGGCGGGGGGAAGCACGAGGAAGGTGTCGTGGTAGAGGAGCACCGCCAGCGTGTTCTGCTTGAGGTTGTTGGCGCACTGCGTCCGCCGCGCCGCTTCCCGAGCCGCCTGGACGGCGGGTAAGAGCAGCGCGATCAGCAGGCTGATGACGGCAATCACCACCAGCAGCTCGACGAGCGTGAAGCCGTAGCGCGGCGGGGCGCAGCGCTGCGCCCTGGAGACGGCTTGCGGAGCCGCCTTGAACATGTTTCCGGAACCCATGAGAAGACCCTCCGGCGCCTGGACCGGCGCCTCGCCGCACGACGTCGCATCGCCAGCCCGTGCCGCGCGCGACCACAGACAGGGGTGGACGAAGCGGGACGGAAACCTCGTGCGGCAGCGACTACTCCCTGCGATCCTTATCCCTCGTAAGGACCGTCAGTACCGCGTTGGTAGGTCTTCTGACTCACGAGCCTCGGAGCCGCCCGGCCTTCTCGTCGCAGAGCAACAATGGCCAAAAAGACGGGGCACTCCTGCGTCGCGCTCGCTCACAGCGGCGGGGACCGTCCCGGAATCACACCGGGTTCCCTGTTCGTCGGCCGACCCGCAACGGGACGGCCGACCACCAACGCACGATAATGCGATACCTTAACGGGCAAACCCCCGTTCCGTCAATAGTCCGCAACGAGATTCGTAAGGGCAGACCATGGACTGTTTCTCCTGCTGCTGCAACGCCTTGGTGTGGAGCCAAGCATCGACCTGGACCTGGCCGCAGGTGAACGCCTTGCGCGGGTGGGACCTGGCCAGCTCTTCACAAACGCAAGCAATGCGGTAAACCGCAAACGCTATGCCCGAGCAGACGGGGCCGAGGCGACGGCCCGCGAGGCGAGTCGGCGCTCGACAAACCGCAGGAGCGCGATGGCCGAGCCGACCACCAGGAGCACCGCCGCAGCCACGGGCAACACCCCGAAGAGAATGCCCAGAAGCCCGGCCACCACCAGGAGCGCGGCGCCGTTCCGCCCGGCGAAGTAGCCGAATCCGCCCCCGCGGCCGAAGCCGACCAGCCCGCCAAGCACCAGGACGGCAACGACCAGCGCCGCCAGATGCGCCAGGCCCTCGGTCTGTCCCCCGGAGAGGCCGCGGGCGGTGATCTCCACCCGGCCGCCGGGGGTGGTGAAGAGGAAGACCTGCCCCCGCCGCGGCAGCTCGAAATCGAGACTGGCCAGGCCGACCGGGAGCACTCCCTCGGCGTCGACCGAGAGGCCCAACGTGCGGGCGAAGGCTTCCTGCTCCGAAGGCGGCTCCATGGGGGCGCGGACCGGCAGTGATCGGTCGGCCGCTTCCGCAAATTCGTCCCCTGCCCGCCGGCCGCCCCGGCCCTCGAGCTGGCTTCCCAGCCGCTGCTGGTAGCGGGTAACGGCGTCCGCCTGGCTCTGTGGCAAGGCGGGTACGCCGTAGGCAGAAGCGTCGTCACCCCACCGCTCGCCGGCTACTTCGCCGGCCCGGGTGGCCGCGGGGGCCTGCTGGGTCCTGGCCCGTTGCTCGGGGTCGGCCGCCGCTTTGCGGAGCCGTTCCCGCAGGACCTCGTCGACCTCGCCGCGCCCCTCGAGCCGGGCCCGGCCGAACCAGGCCTCGTTGAACCGTGCGGCCTCCTCGGGCCGGTCCGTGGGAGGAGGGGCGATCGCCTCGGCAAAATTTCTCCCCTGCCGGTGCACGAGGCTCTCGGCCCGCACCGTATTCTGCTGCTCGAACCGGGTGTTCAAGTAGAAGCGGTTATCGAAGGCCAATTCTTCTTGAGGTGCCTCGGCGAGTTGGCGGAGTTCGACCTCGGCGCGTTCGAAGAGCGCCTCCTGCTCGGAGAGGCTCCGCTGGAGCTTCTCCTCGGCACGGCTGAGGTCGTAGTCCAGCGAGACCGAGCCGTCGAGGGTCAGGTCGTGCTCGCGGAGCAACTTGAGATTGGTCCAGGCGCGGACGCGGGCGAAGGGGTTCCCGTGGCGAGCCGTCTCCACCAGCCGCTCGGCGACGCGGCCCTTGTAAGCCAGGTAGCCGCCGGCCAGTTCGGCTTCGTCGCCCACCAGGCGCATCGTGCCGCCGAAGTCGAACCACGTGTACTCCTCCGGCAGGTGGAGCCGCACCTGGCTGAGCTCGACCTGGACTCCCGTCACGCGCATCAGCGGAAAACTGGCCGCACGGGCCACGCTCGGCGCCGCCATCCGGCCGCCGTACTTGAGGACCACGGGAAAGTCGAGTTCGCCCTCGGCCGTCTTCACCAGGGGGATGCGGACTTGCTGGGGAGCGTCGGGAACGAGCGTCGGTTTGACCGGGGAATCGGCGACGAAGGCGGTGAAGAGGTGGGCGTTCTCGGGCAGCTCCACGTCGAGGAACTGGTCGGTGGCGTTGTCCACCTTGAGCGTCAGCTCGCCGCGGTAGGCGCCGTGGGCGTCGACCACCAGCGCCGTGGCGGCGAGGCCGATCCGGGCGCCGGCCGTCCGCACCGTCTCACGGCCCTCCGTGCGGTAGAGGAGCTGGGGCCGGGCCGCGCCGGGCGCGGCCACGAAGGCCTGGGTAATCCCTTCGCCGAGCACCGCTTGCAGCCACTGCCAGTCGCGCTGCTGGCGGCTGAGCGGCTCGAGGCCCGGGTGGTCGACGACCACCAGCTCATCGCGGCCGGCGCCCTGCAGCGTGACCAGCCGCCGCTCGACGCGGCCCGTCTCCACTACGGGGAGGGGCGCCGCCTGGAGACCCGAGGCGAGGAGGCGGTCGTGCTCGACGAGCACGCGCAACTGGTCCATCACCGCATCCTGGAGGTGGAGCCGCACGCGGAGCATGGCCTCGTCCCCTTCGCCGACCGCTTCCATCTCGCGGCGGCGGAGCATGGGAGCGTGGATGCGCGCCTCGCCCATCCAGGGCGGCAGCAGAAAGACGACTTCGCGAACGCCGGCACTGAGGATCGTGTATTCGAGGAGGATCGTCTCCTCGATCGCCCGGTCCGTCACCCGCACGTTGCTGATCGCCGTGCAGCGCACGTCCGGCTCGCGCCGGGAGAAGCGGAGCGTTCCTCCGTAGTCGCCCGTGCGGTGGCGGATGGCCAGCCGCGTCAGCGCTTGCTGCTGGGGCGTTACCCAGGCAGAGACCTGACCGGCGGGGACCGACTCGCAGTCTTCCAGGTCCGCCGCCTCGACGTTCAAGGCGGGGTCGACCTGGACAGCGATGTGCCCCTGCTGCCGGTCGACTTCGAGAACCGTCAGTTGCGGCAGGGCGGTGCCCGCGGCGAGGTCCGGGGCGCCCAAGCGGCCGGCGATGACCAGGGCGATCGGGCCCTGCTGCCCCTCGGGCAGGAAGATCAGCAGCCGCTGCCGGCGATCGGCCGCGCCGTCCGCGGAAACGTTCTCCTCGGCCTCTTCCTGCACGGGCGCCCCGCCGGCACCCGCCGCCCCGTCGTCGACCAGCGTCCAGCGGTACGCTCCCGGGGCAGCGACGTGATCCAGCTCCAGTCCCGCCGGCAGGAGCAGGGCAATCTGGTAGACGGGGCGGTCTTCAACGGAAAGGAGCACCCGGCTCTCGAACGCCCGGTGGCGTTCGGAGATCCTCAGGAGCGTCTGCACCTGGGCCGTCCGCCGCCCGGCAACCCCTTCGGCCGCCAGCCGCAGCGTAAAGGGGACCGCCGCGAAGCGGAAGGCCTGGAAGGGCCGGATGCCCAGGGGACTCTCTTCGTCGTGACCGGCAAAGGGGGGAATGTCGTCCAGGTCGGTGCGGCTGGCCCCGGTCATCTCGACGCTCCGCAGATCGAGCAGCGGGCTGCGGCGGACGATCAGTTCTCCGTGGTGCAGCGCCGCACCGGCCACGGTAACGCAGGGTGTCTCGACCGGTGTCGCCTCATCCTGGCCAATGGGGCCCTCGCGCCAAAGGCGGAGGACGAGTTGCTCGTCGTCGCGTGCCGGCTTGAGCAGGGAGACCTCGACGCGGCGGCGACCATTCTCATCCCGCACCTCCCAACCGCGAACGTTCCGTCCCTCGACCGCTTCCAGGAGGTAGTCGGCGGGGACACCCATGGTGAAGTGTTCCCGCTGGCTGCGGGGGAACTGGAGCAGGAGCTGCCATGCCAATCGCAGGCCGTCTTCCTGAACGTCAAGGACGGCGGTGGAGTGGGCGGTGAGGCTGCGGTCGACGAGTCCCTCGGAGATCCGCGGGCGCCAACGGAGACGGAGCGCGCCCCCGGCGCCCAAGGCGGTGGAGAGGCGCTCTTCGGCCACCGCCGTCTCGAGGCTGCCGCGATCGGGCGGGCCGCTCAAGCGGACCTCGGTCCCGGCTTCGGGGACCACGACCGAAAGGGCCGACGCCGGCGCGGAGGGAAGGGCTCCCTCGGCCACGTGCCATCCGCCCTCACGCGAGAGTGGCAATCGCACCACCAAATCCAACTGGTGTCGGCCACGGCCCTCGACCACAAGGACCATGGCGCCGTTGTCGTCGCTGCCCTCGGCCGGAGCCAACCGGGCCGGGCGACCATCGAGCCGCGCCTCGGAGACGACGGCCCCGCGGACTGCCAGGGGAACGACCACCCGGCCCTCCTCGTAAAGCTCCACGTCCAGCCGGCCGCCGATCCACAGGTGATCGCCCCCCTCCAACCGCGTCCGGTATTCCGCGCCGGCAAGGGCGAAGGGGACGGGCGGCTCCGCCGTGTCGATGGGGTCATCGGGATAGGCGCGGTTCCAGAGCTCGACGTAGCGGTCGTAGGGGATCAACCGCTGATCGGCGGCGGCAAGACCGTCTTCTGCGTCCGGGTCGTAGGGAATGACGATCGCGTCCTCCGGCACGGCGACCGGCGGCACGGGTTCGACCGTTTCGATTACGTAGGGGGCCGGGGGAGCGTCTGTCTGGCCCTGCACAGAGCTGCCGGTGAAGGCGGCGAGCGTCGCGGCGAGTCCTGCCGCTGCGGTGCGCGCCGCGACGGCCCCGGGGTGTCGAGCCCGGGCGACCAGCCGGCCGATTTCCGCGATTGCAAGCCGGACACACCCGACCAAGACAAAGTAGCCCCCCAGGGCCGCTGCGGCGTACACCGCGGCATCGCACACCCCCGTGAAGGCCTCCAGCCGCGGCACCACGGCCAGCAGGGTTGCCAGGGCAACCACCGCCAGCAGGAAACGGACCTTGGCTCCGGCCGGCTGGAAGGTCATTGCCAGACCGGCCAGGACGACCGCCAGCGCCACCCCCCAGGCCAAGAGACCCAACCGCGTCTGCTGCGCTAAGGTGATCTCCAACCGTGGCTCGACGCCCAAGCTGGTGAAGGAAAGCGCCTTGGCCGCCGGCCACTGCGTCTCGTCCAGGGCGATCAGCAGGCTGCTCAGGCCCGAGAGGTCGCGGACAACGGACGGCCGTGCGGGAGGTGGCGGCGCTTCCGCCTGCTGGATGGCGGGCCGTTCCGGGGGCGGTGGGGCCGGTTCCGGTTCGGATTCGGGAGCCCGCGGTTCGGCGGCGGGCGTAGAAGGAGCTGCGAGAGGGGGGGCGACAGCCTCGCCAGGGGCATACGCATCGAAATCCGCCGCGGGGGCTTCAACTGCCACGCCGGGGACGTCTCGGCTCGGCCGTGCCACGACAGCCGGCGCGCGCATTGCGGCACGATCGGCGCTCATCTTGCTTTCGAGCAGCAGGGGGCCCGGGATTCCGCCGGATGCGCGGTAGAGACCGCGGGCGAGCCGCACCAAAGCCGGTTCGGAGCGGTGTCGCTCCGCGAGGCTGACGGTGCCGTCGCTACGGACGACCTCGTACTGTTCCGGCAGCAAGAGATCCCACTTCAGGTCCACCAGCGGTACCTCGACGGCCGCCACGTCCCCTGCTCCGCGCAGCCGCAACTGCGGAGCGGGCAAGCTGACCGCTCCGAGCAGGCGGACCGTGGCCACCGGTGTCTCGTAGACCACCCTCAGCGCGCGGCGCTCCGCGGCATCGGTCGCCGGCAGACTCACCAGCAGGCTGTCGCCGTCGCGCTGGGGCTTGATCGGCCGCCCGTCCAGATCGGCCGACCAGAGTTGCGAACCCGACGGCAGCTCGATCTCCAGGAACGGGGCCTTGGTCCTCAGCTCGAAGCGGGCGGCCGATTGCCCCCGCCCTTCGGCCGCCAGCAGCGTCGTCAAGTGGGCACGCTCGACGACTGCCGGGTAGAGGCCGTACTGCGGATGGCGGACGACCCGGGCCCTCACCTCCACCGGATCGCCAACGAACTGGTACGCGCCCAGAAGACGGGGCCCCGGTTCGTAATCGGCCTCGACGAGCTCGCCCACGTCGATGCTGCGGGCAGCCGTCTCCACCTGGACCTCGACTTCGGCGCTCCCCTCGACGGCTACCAGGCCGCTCTGGTAGGCCACATCCAGGGCGGTGAGCAGCGGCAGGGCATCGGCGGCGGACTCGGCGGTGCGGGCCTGCTGGAAATCGACCGCCAGCCGCACGGCGCCGCGGCGGGGTTCTTCGAGGAGTACGTCCCAACGCCGCAGCCCGCCCTCCTCGGTGGCCGTGTATTCCTTGAGACGGAGGCCGTCGAGGCCGCGGATGGCAAGCGACGCTGGGGTCGTCGCCGGCAGGGCCAACGAGAGCTCCCGCGCCCGCGCGTCCTCGATGTTATAGGTGATCTCGTAGTGCGCCGCGAGGACCTCGCTCTCTACCGCGAAGAAGGCCACGCTCCGCGCCGTCAGCCGCGGCGGAGTCCGCGCCACGATGAACTCGGCGCGGTATGGCGGCGCCTCGTAACCGAAGGCGAGGTCGGTGCGAACCTCCTCGAGGCCGAATTCGCCCTTCTCGTTTTCATCGAGCGGCACCAGCCCCTCGACGCGCGTGGGGCGAACCGCCAGGTCGTCGCGGGCCGCCACGGCGAGCGCGCCGCGATCCTGATCGGCACCCCGCACGGCTAATGCAGGAAACGCGAGTTCCTTCACGTCCCACGGGTCGAGCCAACCCGCGGGCGTGTGCCGGGCCTCGACGAACAGGGGATACTGTTGGCCGGGCTCGATCCCCGCGAGCAGGCCGACCCGGAGTCGTTCCCCCCCATCAGGCGAGGGGTAACGCTCGACAGGGAGCGGCTGCCGACCCTCTCCCGCCACCGACTCGACGTGCCACCCGTCAGGCACTGCCAGCTCCACGGCGAAACACTTCTCCTCGCGCGGCAGCAGGGAAAAACCGCCGCGGAGCTGCATCCCCGAATCATCGAGCACTGCCAAGAGGTTCGTGGTCACCGCCAACTCCGCGGGCCGCCGGGCGAAGCGGGCCTCGAGTCCGTAGTCGGCCTGCGGGGCGAAATACGCCGCCAGGGGCACCAGCGGCGGTGCCCCCGGCTCGGTGCGGAAGACGGTCTCGGGCAGCACCCGGCGGAGCACGCCGGCGTCGATAGGGATCAGCCCTGCCCCCTCGAGTCCTTCGAGGCTCAACCGCTCCTCGGCGAGCAGTCCCAAAACCGCCACCTCGCCGAGTACGTCCAGCGGCCGCAGCTGCGGCAGCCGCCAACCGCCCGGCTCCGGCGCCGGGCCCAATGCGGCCAGGTTGAGGACCACCGGCTCGGTCGTCGCTTCCCGGAGACGGACCGAAAGGACGGAGCCTTCAGGTCCCTCCTCGACGGACCACTGCGACATCTCCGCAGCCTCGACCTCGGTCACCTCGAAACCCTCGGGCAGGGTAAAGCGGAAGTGGTCCACCGCCTGGTGGAGGACGTCGCAGGCGAAGCGCGCGTGGAGCCGCTGGTACGCGGCGGTGACCTCGGCCACGACTACTCCCCGCGAGATCACCGCCCGCTGGCGGCCATGCAGGCGGCTGTTGAGCGTCAGGACCAGGGTGGTGTCGCCCTCAGGTACGATCAGCTCGAAGCGGGTTTCGGCGCCGCCGTCGACCACGGCGCGGTCGACCACGGTAGCCCCGCTGCGGACCTCGACGTCGCCCGGGGCGCGGAGCCGAAAGCGCCCCGCCGGAACGCGCGGCAGGCGGAAGGCGAGCGTTTGCCGGGCGGCGGTGGTCTCCACAGGGACTGTCATTTCCAACGTCAGGCGGTGACGGCCGATCCCTTCGACAAAGAGCACCAACGTCCCGTCTTCGCTCCGGCCCAGGGCCGCGGCGGATTCGCCCAGCCTCGCCCGCTCGAGCCCCACGTGATCCAGCTCCAAGGGCATGGCGTGCAGACCCGGCCGCAGCACTTCCAGGTGCAGCGTGGCTACGACGACGGCCCGGTCCTCCTCGATCCGGCCGCGGTAGTCGGCAGCGAGGAGAAGGGCTCCCAGAGGAGCGGGGCGATGGGGCAAAGTGACGGCGCGGGCCAACAGGTCCTCGTACTCCTCTCTCGAAAGAAGCACCCGCCGCGGCCCCCCTTCCATGACGACGTGCAGGTCCTCGAAGGGAACGTAAAGCTCGCGGACGACACCCTCCGCCGGCGCCCCCGCAGCCAATCCCGCCGCGCTCATCAACAGGCCCGCCACGAGGAGCACCAGGAGCAGGCCGGCAAACGATGTGCCTCCCCCTTCTCCCTCGGGGAGAGAGCCGGGCTGAGGGTGCCGCGGGGGACGGCGGGCCTCGGCGATTCCGGCCGGACAAGCCAGACAGGGAGAAGAGGAGACAGTGAGACAAGGAGACTTGAACACAGGCAATTCTCGTTGCTCATCGCCGGTTTCTCCTCCCTCTCGGTGAGAGCATTGACCGGCGCGCTGAAGAGGCGCAGCTCGCCGCTGCTCCTCCCACGGGATGGGAAGCCTATGCTCACGCATGGTCCTTCCCTCCTTCCTCCTCGCAGTCCGCCTTGCCCGCCTCGGGTGGTGCCTGCCCGGGCGCCTCCGCAGACGGCGGCGGCTCAATCACCTCGGCCTGGAAAGGCGAAGCGGTCTCGCTCGCTGCTGCCGGTGGTTCGGCGGCGGCGACCGTTCCCTCTCCAGGCGATCCCGTGCCGCCGGCAGCGTGGGCCCACCGCGGCAGCGCCCAGACCAGGGTGTGTACCAGCCAGAGTGCAACGACCACGAAGACGGCGGCCCCGGTAACGCCGCTGAAGACCTGCACGGTCACAGTGGGGGCGAAGACCCCGGCGACGACGAGCACCACCACGGCGATGCCGATCCATGCCGCCCGCGTCGTCCACCGGCTCGGCAGCAGCATCACGCCGGCGAGAACGGCCAGAGCGAAGAGCACTCCGTTGAACCACGCGTCATGGGCGGTGGCCACGCGCAGCGAACCCCCTGGTGCAGGCGGCGGCCGTAGCGTGGAAAAGACGAACTCGCGGCCGTCTGTCGGAAAGGTCTCGGCGGGGTCGGCGGCGGCGTCGACGCCCTCGACCGCCCAACCGATGAGTTCCCGGCCGTTGCTACGCGCTTGGGGCAGAGGCTGATAGCGGGTGTCGTGCGCCCAGGTGAACTCCTCCGTCCAAGGGCCGAAGCGGCCGAGGAGAATCTGTTCCTCGGGCAGGTAGAGGCAGAGAAAGACTCGCTGGGCAGCCGGCTCCTCGGGAAAGTCGGGCAGGTCGTAACGGTTGCCGCCCGGTGCCGTGTAGCGGAGTTCCAGGATGAAGGGTGCGTCGGCACTGCGGTCGGTAAGGGGGATGAAGTACCGCCCCTCAGCGCCCTGCTCCAAAGGTACGGGGCGGCCGTTGACCCGCAGGGGGTGGGCGTCGAAGCTGGCGCCCTCGGGGAAGCCGACCTCGATTCGCTGCCGCGCGCTCCGCATGCGGTAGATGGCCTGCACGGGCACCTCGCCGGCGCGGGTGGCCACCATGCGAACCACGGCTCGCTCGATGCTCGTCCGCTTCACCTCCTCGAGCTCGTATCGCGTGACGGCTACGGTGAGCTGCCAGCGGTCGTGGAACTCGAAGGCGCGGGCCGCTCCGCCGGCGTCGGCCCGGGGCATGAGGTCGTGTTGGGGGTCGATGGGCCGCAATCCCTGTGGCTGGCCGGTCTCACCTACGTCGATCGTCTCGCTTTTCAGAAGTACGATCTGGCCCCAAGCACGGTCCACGCCCCGGGGGAGGAGCCGCGGCAGGTCGACATCGACGGTGCGGCCCACTTCGAGGTCGCTGAGCTCGTCTTCCCACACCAGCTCCACGCGGCGCGCGCCGAGGATCTCGGCCTCGCCGGCCAGGCTCCAGGCGACGTAGCCCTCGTCGAGGTCCGCGGGAGGCGGGTCCAGCCGCCGTTCGCGAATCTGCCCGGTCACGTTGCGGACCCGCGGCGCCAGGGCGGCGGGCAGGTCGATGCGGAGCTGGCGAACGCCGCTGAAGCGGACGTCGTAGAAGAAGCTCGCCCGGTAGTGGACCACGCCGTCTTCGATGCGGGCCGAGAGCAGTTGTGCCACGGTGACCTGGGGGCGGCGCCGCTCCGCAGCCACCGCAAGCACCGCCGGCTGTTCGGTGAAGGCGTAGGCCAGCACGGGCCGCAGCTCGCCGCGCGCGGGGACCGTTCCTTCCATGCCGGAAAGGGCCTCGCCGAAAGAGACGCTCCGCAGGCCCTCGATCACGCCGGGATGGACGCGGAGGCTCTCCGGTGCCCGCACCAGGATCCGCCCCGCCTCCCGCTCCACCGTGCCCCGGGCCGCGCGCGGCAGACCGACGGCCAACTCCACGCTCTCTCCGGTCGGGGTCAGCAGCGCCGCCTCGCGGAGATCCCGGTGTAGACTCACCGCGAGCCCCACGCGGCCCAGCGCGCGGCGGCTGAGCTGCACGATCAGCCGCGGGTTCTCTTCTCCCTCGACGTGGTACCCGTCCACCGCCGCGGCCGTGGCCCCGGCGGCCTCGCGGCCCGCCACGCGGCGGACCTCGTAGCCCGCGGGAATCTCCAGCTCCATCCGGAACACCCCGGCCCGCTCCACCGTGTACACGGCAAACAGGTCCAGCGTGAGCTGCTCCGGCTCGAGGTTCGCCTCCACCAGCGCGTCGACCGAAAGCCGCGGCTGCACCGCCTCGACCGCCAGGCGCAGGGCGTAGGGAACGCTGGCATAGCGGTAAGCGAATGTCCAGGCCTCGCCGGCCAGCGCCGGCGGCAGCTCGGCGGCGTCGATCTGCATGAGCCCCTCGGCCGCCGCCTCGGCACGTAGCGACTCGGCCACCTGCACCACCACGGTCCCCTGCTGACGGCCCACGCCGAGCGCCCGCACCACCGGCACGGCCTCCTCCCAGGCCGCCCCCTCCTCGACGAACTTCTCCAGTTCCACAACCACCGACTGCGCGCCGCGAGCGGGCGTGAAGAGCTCGATGTCGATCCGCTGCCGCCCCTCCTCCTCTTCGACCGACCACTGGCGGACGTTGGCGTCGAAGACGTTCACCACCCGCTGGTCCGCGGGCACCTCGACCACCAGCCGCCCCAGCTCGGCGCGGCTGATCGCGTAGTCCAACTGGACCCGCGTCCGCACCACGCCCTCGCCCACGCGGACCTGCTGCGCTGCCGTGACGAATGCCAGGGCCTCGAGACCCGTCGCCCCCTCGGCGCGCGGTGTCCACTCGATGCGGACCTGGGGCGCCGCACCCACAAAGGCCAACACGACCGTCTCCTCCGCTGCGGCAACCGCCGGCTCCTCTCCGGCCTCCTCCTCGGCGGACTTCTCGTCACCTGCCGCTTCCTCCGCCTCTTCCCCGGCCGTTCCTTCGGTAGGCTCCTCCTGCCCGGTCCTCTCTTCCTGGGCGGGCTCTGTCTCGGCCGGCTCCCCTGGGGCATCGGCAGGCGATTGGGCGTTATCGGCTGGTTCATTGGGCTCGGTCGACTCGGCAGGCGACTCCGTTTCGGCCGGGGGCGCAGGCTCGGGTTCGACGGGCTCCGGTTCGGTTGGCTCGGGTCCCTCATGCTCGGGAACCGGGGGGGGAACCGGCCCGATCGGCTCCCGCGGAACCTCGGTGGCGGCCAGCATCGGGTGCAGGTCGACCTGGACGCCCGGCTCGGGGATACGAACCCGCCAGCGGCTGACGGCGGCCCGGGGGGCCTCGAAGGCCACGCGATTGCGTCCCGGGGTGCGCTCGATCACCTTGGCGTACTCCAAGGCAAGCTCGATCCGCTCGGGCTCGTTCCCCTGTTTGTGGAGCAGGAGGTCGTATCCGCTCTCGCCGCGGATGATCCTCGCGGGGGCACCGCCCACTTCTGCGCGGATGATGGCGGCATCGGCCAGCCGCAGCGGCCCGCGGTGCCAGCCCTCGTGGAGGACCTCGATCCCCAGCCGCGCCTCGACGCGGATGACGTCGGCCGATACGGTGGCCTCGTTGTCGATATCGGTGATCAGGGCCGTCACCGGCGGCCCCGGCTCCGGCGGCGGCGCCGTCTTCTGGCGGGCTGCCTGCCAGAGTTCCTGGAACTGCTCGTAGGGGAGGAAGACCCCCCGCCCCTCGCGTTCGAAGGTCTGGCGGAGCTTCTCGTACGGGATATAGACGCTCTGTTCGCGAATCGCCGCGGCGACCCCCGGTTCGCCCCGTTCGGCCTCCGGCGACTGGGCCACGGCCGGCGGCAACGCGATCGAAAAAAGGAACCCCAAGGCGGCGGCACCCTTCCACAGACGAAAGTCTCGCGGACCCATAGGAAACACTCGCACAGTGGTGGACGAAGATGTGCAGCTCCACTCCGACGCCATCTTAGACGCAGCATACCCCGAAAAAGTTTCCCTGCACCTCCGGAACCTGTAACGGGCGTGTAACGAGCCGCACTCGCAAGCCGGCGAAGGAGAAGTCGGGCAGGCGGCTCTCGGGGCTCCAGAGCTCAGCGGCTTCGCCCCAGAGCAGGGAGGTCTCCGCCGCCGCTGCCCAACCCGCCAAGATCGTCGCGCCCAGAGCCGATGACGCAGCACACCACCGAATGCAGTCGCGCATTGCTGTCACCTCGTTGCATGAAGGGTACGGGAGCTTCCTTGCGCTTCCTACCCATCTTGACCGGTCGCAGCCCCGAGGGCAACGGTTGAGTGTGATGAAAGACCGGCAGCTGGTGAGCGGTTGGCTGGGCATTCCCGTCCGGAAACGTGACGGCCGGTGATCGGCCGGAACCGATCGTTCGGCTGGATTCTCCGAAAATGGACCCGGAGCCGCCAACGCCTTGACGGGGGCCAAATGCTTTTCCGTCACCGGTTCGCTTCCGCGGATTTCTCCGGTGGGCAGCCGGAATCGTTCGTCGGGAGGCGGTGGCACGCCGCGGCAGCCGCGATAGAATGGTGCGGCAGAGGGAGGCGGCCCGCCGGGCCGGAACCCGCGGAGAGGGGCCGTTGTCTTGTGCTATATCCGGTTCGTGCGGTCCGTTCGAGCGAGGACCGGCGAGCCAGACCGTTCAATAGGGACCGTCCATGCAACCGTTCACCTACTGCAATCCCACCAAGATCATCTTCGGCGAGGGGACCGTACCCCAACTCGGGACGGAGGTCAGCGCCTTCGGCAAGCGAGCGCTGCTGGTCTACGGCCAATCGAGCATCAAGCGGAGCGGGCTGTCCGAGACCGTTCTCAGCTCGCTCCAGGAGGCGGACCTTGCGGTCCTGGAGTGGCCCGGCGTGAAGCCCAACCCCCTCCTGGGCCATGCCCGCGGCGGCGTCGAGCTGGCCAAGCGGGAGAAGATCGACGTCGTGGTGGCCGTGGGCGGGGGGAGCGTTATCGACGAGGCCAAGGCGATCGCCGCCGGCGCGGTGACCGACAGAGACATCTGGGACTTCTACGCCAGAGCCGTACCGGTCGAGGCCGCCTTGCCGATCCTCACTGTACTTACGCTGCCCGCCGCTGGGTCGGAAATGAACGGCGGCACGGTGCTCACCAACGAGGCTACGCAGGAAAAGTTCGGCTTCATGGCGCCCCCGCTGCACCCGCGCGCCTCGATCCTGGATCCCACGCTGACCTACACCGTCCCGCCGAGCTACACGGCCTATTCGGCCGTGGACTCGATGACCCACCTCCTGGAGGGGTACTTCACCCACGGCGACTTTTGGGCCCCCATCCAGGAGCGTTACGTCGAAGGGCTGTTGAAGACGATCATGGAGTGTACGGAGCGGATTCTCGCCAAGCCCGACGACTACCCCGCCCGCTCCACGATGATGTGGGCGGCCACGCTCGCCTGGAACGGCCTGGCCAATGCGGGACTGGGGGCCATCGAGCTCCCCAATCACATGCTCGAGCACCCCCTGAGCGGCATCTACGACCTGCCCCACGGCGCCGGACTCTCCGTGGTGCTGCCCGCCTGGCTGACCTTTGCCGCACGGAAGGAGCCCGCGCGGGTCGCGCAAATGGCCCGCAATGTCTTCGGCGTTGCCGCAAGCGACGAGGCCTTCACAGCCGAGCAGGGCATTGCGGCGCTTCGCGGCTGGTTCGACAAGGTCGGCAGCCCCACGTCCTTCGCCAAAGCGGAGCTGCCGGTGGAGGAGATCGACAAGATCGCCGACCACGCGGTGCGGCTTGCCGCAACCTGGGGAATCACCCGCTACACGCGGGAGGACATCGTAGCGATCTACCGCCTGGCCGCGCAGGACCAACCGGCCCCCGCCACTAGCAGCCTCTGACACCGTCCCATGGGCCTCCGGCGCTTCCAGTCCAGAATCCAAAACCCAAAATCGGTTGTTCGCCCCGGACGGAATTCCTGTGAATCCGGCTACCTGCGTGGGGCCGCAGGGGCAAGCGCATGTACCTTTTCGACAATCCCCTTCTTCAACGCGAGCTGTTGGTCAACCTCCGCACGGCGAAGGCCTTCGTGCTCCTCTTGGCCTACATCGCCACCCTGGGGGCCGTGGTGTGGCTCGCCTGGCCCAGCGAGCAGCAGCTCGACCTCACGCAGCGACCCGAGGAGGCCCGGCGGCTGGTAAACATGCTCTTCCTGGGGCAGTACGTGCTCCTCGCCCTCCTCGCGCCGAGCTTCGCGGCGGGCGGGATCTGCGGTGAAAAGGAGCGGCTGACCTACGAGATGCTCCTGGCCACGCCGCTGCGGCCGGCGGCCATCGTGCTGGGCAAGCTGGTGGCCTCGCTGGGATACCTGGGGCTGCTCATGATCGCCTCGCTCCCCATCGTGATGCTCTGCCTTCCGCTGGGGGGACTTTCGATCTACGAGGTGCTGGCAACGTACACGGCAATCATCTCCTCGACGGCGGCCTTCGGCATGATCAGCCTGGCGGCCGGGAGCCACTTCGGCCGCACCGCGTCGGCCCTGGTGGTCTCCTACGTGGTGATCTTGCCTCTGATCCTCGCCGGCGTGCTCTTCTACCTGGTCTTCGAGATGGCCGCAGAATTCCGCCTCGTGGTCTTGGGGGTGGTAGTGCCTGTGGGAAGCCTGATCTTCTGCACGCTGCTGCTGGCGCGGATCAGCCAGCGGCTCATGTATACGCCCGACCTGGGGAGCCAGTCCAGCGACGTGCTCGACGTCGATCAGGAGCAGGGGCGGGCCGTGGGACTGGTGATCCGCAGCGACCAGTTCCCCGACTACCTCTTCGCGCCGCCGAAACGCGACGACCTCCTCCCCGACGGAGCCAATCCGGTCTACGACAAGGAGATGCGGAGCGAGCTCTTCGGCCAGGGGACGCTCATGATGCGGGTGGTGATCCAGATCAGCATGATTCTGGCCATGCCCCTCTTGGCGATCTGCCTCTTCGTCTATCCCGCCTACGCAGCGTGGTACGTGGCCTACGTCCTCCTCTTCAACCTCCTCGTCGGGCCGGTCTTCTCGGCGGGGGGAGTGGCCAGCGAGCGGGAGCGGCAGACCCTCGAGCTGCTCCTGACGACGACGCTCTCCTCCTGGCAGATCCTCTGGGCCAAGCTGATTGCCGGGCTGCGGGTCTCCGGCGTGCTCACGGGGTTCCTGGTCTTCGCCCTCCTACTGGCGCTGCTCTTGCCCCCTTGGGCCTTTATCGGCAACCTGACGACCATGGGGCTCTACCTGGCGGTTGTTGCCATGACCGCCCTGACCACCACGATGGTGGCCCTCTTCGCTTCGGTCGTCTTCCGCCGCACGGCGACCAGCATCCTGGCCAGCTACGCGGTGCTGCTGCTGCTGTTCATCTTGCCGCTGGCGGGGCACTGGATCGTGGCGCTCCTCTTCCCGGACAGCCCGCTGGCATCGCAGGTGCAGACGGCATCTCTGACCAGCCCCTTCTCCGTGGCGCTGGCCCTCCCCATCGCCGACCGGACCGGGGCGGAGAACTGGCCCTTGATCGCTGGCGGCTTCCTGGCCTTCTATACGGCACTCAACGGCCTGCTCCTCGGCCGCCTCCTCTGGGTCTTCGAGGTCCGCTGGCGGGCCGCGGGCTGAAAGGCGGCTCCGCGACGCGCGACGATCAGCATCCGGAAGCACTCCGGGAGGGCAATCTGGCATCCAAGATGCGGACACATCGAGGGCCCTCACCACTGCGTCCCCCCGATTTGACCCCGAGTCCAGAGCTGCCCAAGACGGTATCGAGCCAGCCAGACCTCCAACTCCTTCGGGTCCAGGCGACGCGCTTCCGTCTTGCCGTCGTGCTAATCCACGACGACCACCGATTCCGGCCGCTCCGTCAGGGCGTCTACGAGGATGTCCGAATGGGTCGTGACCACGAGCTGCGTCCGTTCCGCGGCCGCCACGAGCAGATCGGCGATTTTGGGGAGCATGTCCGGGTGCAGTCTCAACGCGCGAATCGGCATGGCACCGGCTCCGGTGCGGGAGTGGCTCAGCGCGCCCGTTCGGCGGCCATCTTCAAGGCCACCAGGTAGGGGACGGGCTCGCTTCCCAGGGCGTTGAGCACGGTGCCGCCTGCGGTGAAGCAGTAGGTCACCCAGTCCTCCTGGCCGTATTTCTCCAGGGCCTTGCCCCCCTCGCCGCCGCCCACGTAGACCTTGATGCCCGCCTCCTTCATCCGCTTCAGTTCGGGGATGAACTTCCGCGTTCCCGTCTCGAAGCGGGGGTCTTCGAACATGCCGAAGACGCCGTTGTAGAAGACGGTCGCCGACTTCCCCTGGTGCTCCGCGATGAAGCGGGCGATCTTCTCGGCGAAGACCTCGCTCGACTTCGGGCCTACGTCGAACTGCTGGCGGCCCGGACCGACCGTCTCCGAGACGCTGCCGTCCTCGAGCACGAAATCGACGGGGAGGACAAAATCGATCCCCTTGCTCCGCCCTTCGGTGAGCATCCGCTTCGCCTGCTCGATGCGGTCGCGGGGGATGAAATAGGGCTTGTCGCTGTGGCCGGGGTCCTCGGAGACGCCGAGGTCGAACTGCCGCCCCTGTAGCTCCTCGTCGGCCTTCTTCAGGGCCATGGCCAGCGAGCCGGCACAGACCACGTGGCGGATCTTGCCACGGGCGATCATGGCCTCCATGTCGTCGAGCTTGTCGGCCTTCAGACCCGAGAAGATGACCATTTCGGCATCCAGGCAGTCGCGCAGCGGCCCGTCGAACTGCTCGGCGACGTAACGTCCCAGGGCCACCTGCTCCATGGCCGCGGGCACGACGGTGCTCGAGGCGTCGAGGCTGCCGGCCGAAAAGGCCTCGTTGACGTAGACCGTGGCCACCTTCGCGGCCATTTCGCCGGCCAGCCGGGCCAGGTCGCCGGCAAGCGTGTCGAGCTCTTCCGGCTTCGCCTTCCAGAGGACCCGCTCGATGGGATAACGGCGGGTATTCTCCAGGACGACGACGCTGCCCGGCGCGGCCGTCTCGATGGTCTGGGCGGCGTCGTCGGTAACGGTGATCGAATCCCCGTCCAGCCACTCGCCGACGAAGGTCACCTCGCAATCGAGGATCTCGCCGATCCGCTTGGCGACCTTATCGAGCGACTTCTCCGGATCGCGGCCGATGTGGCCGAAGACCACCTGCACCCACCCCCGCTCCCGGCCGAAGCGGAGCGTCTCGGCCATCGAACGCAAGCGGATATCCCCTTCGCCAACCTTCGCGCCCGGCTTGGCATCGACGTCGCCACGGACGAGAACCCGCGTCCCCTGCGGTAGATCGGCCAGGGCATCGAGGCGGGGTATCGCCTCGAGATACTTCTCGAGTGGGGGGCGGGGAGCCGTCTCGTCGGCCCCCAACAACACACGGCACCAGGCCACCATCGATTCGGCAGTCACGTTCATGCGATCCTCCCTCGATCGGTATCGACCCTGTCGTTGGATACGCTGCTACCCCGCAGCATGGCACTGAAACCAGCCGTTTGGGGTGAAGCACGGCCCTCGGCCAGCCATGGTCAGCCCGCCGAGTGAGCGCGCCAGCATAGCAATTGCTCCGGACCCCTACCAGGGCCCCCGCAGCCAGACGCCCGCACTAGAGCCTTGCACAAACACGATGCTGTCGGTTAGGCTTGGGGCATGAATACTACAACGACCTCCAGCCTGGTCCTCCTCGCCCTCGTGCCATTACTGTTCGCTACCACCGGACTGGGAGCTTCGCCCCCCGGGCACCGCCCGCTGGTCGTCGCCCACCGGGGCGCCTCGGCCGTGGCTCCGGAGAACTCTATGGCTGCCTTCCGTGCAGCCTTGGACGCGGGCGCCGAAGTGGTTGAGTTCGACCTTTACCTCTCCGCCGACGGCCACGTGGTGCTCTTCCACGACCGGGACCTGAAGCGGATCGCGGGCATCGACAAGACACCGGGCGAGCTGACCCTCGACGAGCTGCGGCAGCTCGACGTGGGTTCCTGGATGGACTCCCGCTTTGCCGGCGAGCGCATCCCCACACTCGACGAAGCGCTCGAACTGATCCGCGGCAAGGCCAGGGTCCACATGGATTTGAAGGTCGACGGGTTGGGCAAGCCCATCGCCGAGGCGCTGGAGCGGACCGGTTTCCCCATCGAGGATG
>SLBP01000009.1:0-20550 GCA_007126245.1 Planctomycetales bacterium | reverse complement strand
GCGCCCTCCCGGCCCGCGAAATGCTCGGTGCGGTAAGAAAGAAGGGAGGAGGCGCGCGCCAGGATGCGAGGCGTAACCGTTCACGGGGGACCGTCCCGGTTTTCGCGGCCATAGAGGGTATTCCTCGTGGACGGCGCGATTCGGCCGCGAAAAATGGACCAGTTCCCGGCCGGCCCGTGAACGGTTACCGCGAGGCATCACCCGGGGAAGCGGGCGCGCTGAAGATCACCGCTGGCGGAGCCGGAGCAAAAAAACAGGGGTGAAGGCCTTGCCTTCACCCCCGGAGATCTCTCAACATCGAAGCCGCAAAAGGCTTATCGGCTGCCGGCGGTGACCACGGCACCCTGGTCATCGGATCGCTCGTGCTGGCCGAGCAGGCCCAGGTAATCGACCGTGATGGCGAAGACTTCGTCGAGGTAGTAGTCGCGCTCCACGATGGGCCGCGAGGGGCCGCGGAGTTCTTCGAGGGCCTTCTCCTCCTCGCGTTCGACGTTCAGTTCTTCGCGCTCGGCGAGGAACCGCTCGCGGTCGAGGCTCACGGCCGTCCGCTCCTTTTGGGCCAGGTAGCGGTCGATGTTGCGGAGGATCCGCTGGAAACCCTCCGATTCGCTCTGCCGCTTGCGGCTGTTGCTGCGGAGGGTGTCGATGATCGACGGGGTCACGAAGTCGTATCGTGGGAACTCCTCGGCGGCTACCCGGTCAAAGGGAATCGCGTGGTCGAGGTCGGCCTCCCCGATGTCGTAGTGCGAAGTCAGGGAGGGGAGAGGGATGTCGGCCACCACGCCGCGGCTCTGGGTGCTGTCGCCGGAGGGGCGGAAGAACTGCTGGATGGTGATCTTCAGGGCCCCCAACTGGGGAGAGTTGTAGATGGGGAAGATCCTCTGGCCGAGGTCGGTGAGGCTCTGCACGGTCCCCTTCCCGTGAGTGGTCTCGTCGCCCACCACCAGGCCCCGGCGGTAGTCCTGAATGGCCCCCGCAAGAATCTCGCTGGCACTGGCGCTGAACTTGCTAGTGAGGACCACCAAGGGCCCCTTCCAGACCTTGCCCGAGTGAGGGTGGTGATAGGGCTGCACGTTGCCGTCGCCGTCCTTGACCTGGACGACTGGCCCCTCATCGATGAAAAGGCCGGTGAGACTGATCGCTTCGGTGAGCGAGCCGCCGCCGTTGCGCCGGAGGTCGAGTACGACCGCGTCGACGCCCTCGGCTTCGAAATCGTCGAGAATGAGCATTACGTCGCGGGTGGTGCTGCGAAAGTCGCGGTCCCCGGCGCGGGCGGCGTTCATGTCCATGTAGAAGCTGGGCAGGTTGATCACACCGACGCGGTAGGGCTCCCCGTCGTCCCGCTGCCCCTCCTCGATGATCTCGGCCCGCGCCGCCCGGTCGGCGAGGGGGATCTTTTCGCGGACGATATCGATGATGCGCGGCTCCGTGCTGTCGACGGAAAGGAGCTTCAAGCGGACGGTGGTCCCCGGCTCGCCCCGGATGAGCTTCACCACATCGGAGAGCCGCCACTCGACGACGTCCACGATCTCCCCGTCCGCCCCCTGGCCGACGCCCAGGATCTGGTCGCGGACCTGGAGGCGGCCATCCTTGTCGGCGGCGCCATCGGCCACGATCTCCTGCACGGTAACGATGCCGTCGATCGACTGCAGGGTGGCCCCAATCCCCTCCAGTTCGAGCTTCATGATGATCTCGAAGTTCTTCAGCGTATCCGGCGACATATAGGAGGTATGGGGATCGAACGACGAGGCCAGAGCGGTCAGGTACATCTCCAGGAGTTCCTGCCCGTCGGTCTGGTGCATGCGCCGGGCGAAGCTCCGGTAGCGGCGTTCGAGCCGCTCCACGGCATCCTCCCCCTCGGTGCCGTCGGCCGCGGAAAGGAGCAGGATGTCGTACTTGATCCGCCGCCGCCACTTGTCGCGCGCCTCCTCGGCGTCGCGGGCGTAGCTGGCGGCGTCGGAATCGACGACGAATTCTTCATCGGCCGTGAAGTCGTGCTCCTCTTCGAGGAGGGCTTCGATCATCGGCAGCCGCTCGTCGATCCTCTCCAGGAAAACGTTGAACGCCCGGTAGGCGAAACCCACGTCGCCGCGGCGGAGCATGTCGTCCAGCTCGTTGCGATGGACGCGGAAACCGTCGATGTCCGACTGGAGGAAATACATCTTCATCGGGTCGAGCATCTTCAGAAAGGCGTCCATGGTCCGTTGCGAGATCGCATCGTCGAGATTTCGCCCCAGGAGATGCTCGTTCTCCAGCAGGGTGACGACGGCGACCGTCACGTGGCGGTCGCTACGGCTGGGCTCAACGGGGTCGGCAGTGACTGGGGCGGGCAGGCCAACGACTGCCAACGCCAGAACCACCACGATCAGGGACCGCCAACGCATCATGAACTCGGCGGAGCGATTCATCTACCTACCTCGCAAAGGACGGGAGAGTGTTCGCAACGGGCCGGAAGCCCGGCGAGTCAATATCAAACCAAGGGGGAAGGGCTTTGGGAGGATCGAGAGGAACTCCGCCAGCCCGGTCGGGTGGGCCTATGGGACCCCGGCAACGCGAACGCCGTGCTGGCGATGACCACCGGCACGGCCGGCCGGGGCGGTCGTGCCAGCGCCCTGCTGCCGGTTCTCTCGGGAAAGCGGCACAACCTTTGTGGTCATCGCAACTTCCGGCGTTCTGATGCATCGTAGTCCAAAACTCGGCTCAGAACAAGATCGAGTTCGCCCAGGCGCCAATATCAGCAAGCGAGGAACACGACGGGTCCCTGGAACTGAGTCCCCAAACGAAGGGGTGCCCAGTCGCCTTCTCCCTCTTCCCACCTCAGCGGTGCTCCCGGCCCGGCGTCTCCGGCAGCGACTAGTGGGCATACGGGAGACTCAGTGTGACGGTTCGATGCGGGCCATGGCGGCGACCGCGCGCCGCACCCGGGTGCAGACCGCCTCGGCCACTAGCGAATCCGGGCCCAGCACTCCGCTGCAATACCATCGCCGGTCGGTGGCCGCCTCCGCAGCGGCGCGTACCTGAGCCTCGACTTCTTCCGACAAGCGGCCGGGGAAGAGCAGGTGCGGCTGCACCACCACCCGCCGCACCGGCCGCTGGGCCACCATCGCCAACGTCTCCGGCAGCCGTGGCCTTGCCATAGCGAGAAAGCCTACATGGACTTCCGCCGCGCCGTCCATCCCCCGCCGCGCCGCGAAGCGGTGCATCTCCGCAGTGGCACGCGCGTCGCGGCTGCCGCGGCCGATCAGGACCAGCGCCGTCGCCTCCGATGCCGTGGGGCCCCCTCCCAGCGATTCGCTCGCCCGGCGCCGGGAGAGGGCTGCCACCCGCCGGTCATAGCCGAGATGCCGCGCGAAATGAACTTCCAAATCCCGGTGACGCCGCGCTGCCTGATCCACGGCCGCGGGAATGTCGTGATGAACGTGGCCAGCAGCAAAGAGCATCAAGGGAGCCACCACCACGCGGTTGACACCCCGGGCGACCAGCCGATTCAGCCCCACGGCGATCTCCGGTTCAGAAAGCTCCAGAAAGGACGGTTCCAGAGTCAGGCCGGCGAGCCTGCGGGACACTTCCGCAGCCAGGGTAAAGAAAGCTTCTACCCCCCGCGGTCCACGAGTACCGTGGCCAACGAGCAGAACCCCTGTTGAAGGGGGCCATTTCCGGTCTAGTTTGTGCCACCTGTTCGAAGTAGGCTTCCTGCCTGCGGGCGTAACGGCGGAAAGGGACGATTCGCGAACCGTATAGGACATTGGCGAAGGGACGGAAGCCTCTTGGGGCGCAGAGGGTGGAATGGGAGAGATGGTTACCCACTGCTGTCATGATACCCTTCGCCCGTTCAGCGGCCATCGTCCCGTTATCGGCTGGAATCCGCAGCCCCGTGGGAACCGGCGCTAGACAGGGGAGTTGCGTGTGCCTCCCTTCTGGATTCCCGCTGGACACTCCGGAGGTCCGGTGGGATAATCCGGCCGCTCCGGCGAAGGCCAGCCGGGTGGACGCTTCCAAGCTGGTCGAGGTGCTGCCGGACCGCGTAGCCGGGGCGTCTTTGGCAGTGGAAGCGGAGCATGGCTGGATCCTCACCTTCGAATGGGCGCAGTGCGGAGCACTCGCCTGTACAAGTAGTGGTTGTCGGTTCGCTCAATATGGACCTGGTGGTCCGCGTGGAGCGGTTGCCACGACCCGGGGAGACGATCGCCGGCGAGCATTTCTCCACCATCCCGGGAGGCAAGGGGGCCAACCAGGCGGCCGCGGTCGCGCGGTTGGGGGCGCGGTCGGCGATGATCGGCCGTGTCGGCGACGACGCCTTTGGCGATCAGCTTCGCCGTTCCCTGGTGGGTTTCGGGGTCGACGTGGCCCACGTGGCCGTCACTTCCGAATGCAGCAGTGGGGTGGCGGTGATTGGCGTTGAGCGGAGCGGGGAGAACGCCATCACCATCGTTGCCGGCGCCAACGGGTCGCTTACCGCTGCCGATGTCGAGGACGTGGAGGAGGCGATCGCCGGGGCGGCGGTGCTCCTGGTGCAGCTCGAGGTCCCGCTAAAGACCGTGGCGGCGGCGGTGGCTCTCGCCCGGCGGCACGGAGTCGCCACCGTGCTCGACCCGGCGCCGGTCCCGGCCGGCGGACTGCCGGCGGAGCTCTTCACCGTGGACGTGCTCAGTCCGAACCAGTCGGAGGCCGAGCAGCTCACGGGGATTGCCGCCGCCGATCTGGCCGGTGCGGACCGCGCCGCCCGCGAACTGCTCCGTCGCGGGGCCGGTCGGGTGGTGCTGAAACTCGGACCCGAAGGGGCCCTGATCGTCGATGGCGAAGGCCCCTCGCAGCACGTAGCGGCGTTTGCCGCCGACGTGGTCGACACCACGGCGGCCGGCGACGCCTTCACGGCGGCCGTGGCCGTGGGACTGGCCGAAGGGATGCCCCTCGTCGCGGCCGTCCGTTTCGGTTGCGCCGCCGGGGCTCTGGCGACCACCGTCTTCGGCGCGCAACCGGCCATGCCGGCTCGTCACCGCGTCGATGCCCTGTTATAGTGGTTTTGTGCAGCGATCGAGTTCGAGATGGCTGGTGGCTCCACATTTTGCTCGTCGCCTGCCGCGTCCTCCTGCTCCTTCCGAGAAGAGGGGGCGGGGTGAGGGGTGGTGGCTCTCGGCGAGGACCGGTCCAACGGTATCGCGGCTGCGGCCTCGTCCCACGCCCCCAGATCTCGAATCGCCCGCTCCCTTCCTCGCCCCTAACCCAGAGGAGACACGCCGTGCATACGCGATATCGATGCATCCCCGGAGCGGGAACCGTGGGGCTGCTGCTCGTGGGCCTTGTGGTGGCCGGGCTCGCGCTTCCCGGCTGCAACGGCGCGGGGGGGACTCGCGGGGAGGATGGTAAGCCGGTGGTGGCGCTGGTAATGAAGTCGCTGGCCAACGAGTTCTTCATCACCATGGCCGAGGGTGCCGAGAGTCATCACGCGGACCATGCCGACCAGTACACGCTGATCGTCAACGGCATCAAGGACGAGAACGACGTGGCTGGACAGGTGGCGCTGGTCGAGCAGATGGTGGCGCAGGGGGTCGACGCCATCGTCATCGCTCCGGCCGACTCCAAGGTCCTGGTGACGGCCTGCAAGCGGGCCATGGACGCGGGCGTCGTCGTGGTGAACATCGATAACAAGTTCGACGACGAAATCCTGGCCCAGGCGGGGGTGCGGATTCCCTTCGTCGGACCGGACAACCACGAGGGGGCCCGGATGGTCGGGGAGTATCTCGCCGGCCACCTCGAGCCGGGAGACCCTGTGGCGATCCTCGAGGGCCGCCCCACGGCCTTCAATGCCCAGCAGCGGCGGGCCGGCTTCGAGGAGGCGATGAACTCGGCGGGCATGGAGATCGTCAGCGTGCAGAGCGGCGAGTGGGAGATGGACCTCGCCAACACGGTGGCCGCCGGCATCCTCAGCGCCCACCCCCACGTGAAAGCGCTCCTCTGCAGCAACGACAGCATGGCGCTGGGGGCGCTGGCCGCGGTCCAGTCGGCGGGGCGGACCGGTGAGGTGACTGTCGTCGGCTTCGACAACATCTCCGCCATCCAGCAGATGCTCCGCGACGGCCGCGTCCTGGCCACCGCCGACCAGCACGCCGACCAACTCGCCGTCTTCGGCATCGAGTATGCCCTGGCCATTCTCCGCGGCGAGGCCACCCCCGACGACAAGCAGACACCCGTCGACCTCATCACCGCCGACTCCTTGTAGGGGCCATGGACACAGCCCCCCTCGTCCTTTCCGTCCGCGGACTTTGCAAGCGGTACGCGGCTCCCGTGCTCGTGGACGTCGATTTCGACGTCCGCCGCGGCGAGGTCCACGCCCTGGTGGGGGCCAACGGGGCCGGCAAGTCCACGCTGGCGCGGATCGTCTGCGGGCTGGTCCAGGCCGAACGGGGCCGTATGGAGCTTCGCGGCCGCCCGCATGCACCGTGGGGCAAGGCCGCCGCCGAGCGGGCGGGCGTGGCCATGGTCATGCAGGAGCTCAATCTTCTGCCCACGCTTTCGGTGGCCGAGAATCTGCTCCTCAACCGTCTGCCGCGGCGCTGGGGACTGATCGACTTTCGCCGCCTCCGCCGCGATGCCTGCACGGCCCTGGCCGCCGTGGGACTCGATACGCTCGATCCGGCCGTCCGGGTGGATCGGCTGGGCGTGGGGCACCAGCAATTGGTCGAGATCGCCGCCGCCCTGGCGCAGGACTGTGCGCTATTGATCCTCGACGAACCGACCGCGGCCCTTACCGATCCGCAGATCGACCTCCTCTTCCACCACGTCCGCCGCTTGACGGCGGCAGGAGTGGGGATCGTCTATATCAGCCATCGCATGGACGAAATCCGCCGCATCGCCGACCGCGTCACGGTGCTCCGCGACGGGAGGGTGGTGGCGGTCCGCCCCGCAGCGGAGACCACGCCCGGCGAACTGGTGGCCCTGATGATCGGCCGTCGAGCGGCCGCGGCCGCGGCCCAGGGGGGAACGGTTGGCGGAGCGGTCGCCCTGCGGGTCGAGGGGCTCTGCCGCGGCAAGGAGGTCCGCGACGTCTCCTTCGAGGTCCGCCGCGGCGAGATCCTGGGGCTGGCCGGGCTGGTCGGTTCGGGGAGAACGGAGACGCTAAGGGCGCTCTTCGGTGCCGATCGGCCGCAAGCGGGGCGCGTGCTCGTGGGCAATCCGCTGCGCCCCGTGCGGATCCGCGCGCCGCGCCACGCGGTGCGCGCCGGCATGGCCCTCATCCCTGAGGATCGCAAGCAGCAGGGACTGCTCCTGGCACAGTCGTTGCGGTCGAACATCACCCTGGGGCGCCTGGGAACTCTGGCCCATGGGGCGCAGTGGATCGATACCCCCCGCGAGCGGGCCGCTGCCGCGGAGATGATGCGCATGTTGGGGATCCGCGCCGCCTCGATGGAGCAGCCGGTGGCCGAGCTCAGCGGCGGCAACCAGCAGAGGGCGGTCATGGCCCGCTGGCTGTATCGCGACGCCGACATCTACCTTTTCGACGAGCCCACCCGCGGCATCGACGTGGCCGCCAAGGAGAGCGTCTACCATTTACTTCGCCGGCTGGCCGCCGGCGGCAAGGCGATCGTCGTCGCCTCCAGCGAGCTCGAGGAGCTGCTGAACCTATGCGATCGCATCGCCGTTCTCTCGGCGGGACGGTTGGCAGCCACCTTCGAGCGAAACGCTTTCAGCCAGGAGGCGATCATGGCCGCCGCCTTCAGCGGCTACCTCGGTCGCAGCGGGGCGCGAGGCCGAAAGGACGTCTCCCAGGGAGCATCGCCCGCCGCAAGCCAGCCTTGACGGAAGCGCCGAGCGCCGGGGAGAATGATCGGAGCGGTTAACGCGGTCATGATGGATGGATCGGCGCGGTCCGTGGCCGATGGCGTCGCTCTGGAAGTGTGGCGGGCGCTGGGAACGCGTGCGGGGGGGGAGCCCGCGGGCGTGCACTCCCGGTGAGTACTTCGCGAACCATAATGGCTGCGGCGCGGATCGGAGCGCGGCCGCCTGAGGCGGATCGGTCAAGCCACGGGGCACACAATCCGGTTGAGGTTTCTATGGAGGATCGACTGCGGGCGGCCCTGGAGGGGCTCGTGGAACGGTTGCTGGCCCAGGCCGCCGAAGATGCCGATCTCCGCGCCGCGCTGCGCCAGTTCGCCCTGGCCGTTGCCGACGCCTGCGAGGAACCGCCCGCCGCAGTGGAGCCTGCACCGCCGCCTGTCGAGGAACGCCGGGTCACGCCGCCCCCCCTGCCGCCGTTGCGGATCGGCTCGCAGGTCGAGGAGCGCGAGCCCCTCCCCAAAGTGGCCCGCGGCCCCGTCGTCGCCGACGGCGACCTGCCGCTGATCGAGTCGCGCTGCCGGCTGAAGGCCGAGGGAGCCCGCTGGGCGGCGGTCCGCCAGCGCCGCATCCGCGAGGGGGCCGCGTTTCAGACCGAAATCGAGCCGAAGGATCGGGAGATCATCGACAAGGCCAAGCAGCTCTCCGACTGCTTCCTCTGGATGAATCACCCCGACAATCCCCCACCGGCCAACCTGGGCCTGCTCGACGACGTGGCCGGCTGCTTCGAGGTCTCGGCCGACGCCCTCGCCCTCGTCCGCCAGTTCTTGGACCAGCCCGAGGAGGACCCGGACCTCTTCGAGGAGGCGGTGGACCTCGTCGCCGAGGCGCAGTCGGCGCTGCGGGCGGCCATCGAGCGGGTCGACGGCCCCCGCGACAACGACCAGCTCCTCGTCTTCAGTTGGCTCCGCCGCACCGCCGCCGAGCATCAAATCTACGTCCGCCGCCACATGCGGGCCGACGACCCCGCCGATCCGAGCACTTGGCCGCAGATCGACGCCCGCATCGGCGCCGTCGACGAGAAGCTCCAGCAGCAGCGGCAGCAGGAGAAGCAGCGGCGCGCGCGGATCAAACGCATCCGCTACCACGTGCAGCAGGTGCTCTCCGGCGGCGGCACGGACCACGACTGGACGCGGATCATCGAGACCACCGAGGAGATGCTCTCCGAGGGGGTTCCCCCCAGCAACCGCGAACTCCGCGAGATCCTCCTGCCTGCCGTCGATCTCCTGCCCGAGGACCGCGAGTTTCCCGCGGGCTTCCGCCTCGTGTTGCGGGAGATCGACCACTTTCTCGCCTCGCGCTCCGGCAGCACCGACGCCGAATCGACCGCCGCGCCCACGGCCGAGGTCCAGCGGGCGGCCGAGCTGCTCGGGGGGCGCTCCGTCGTGATCATCGGCGGCGACCGCCGTCCCCACGCCCATTCGGCCCTCCGCAGCGCGCTGGACCTCAAAGACCTCATCTGGATCGAGACCCGGGAGCACGAGTCGCTCGACGGCTTCGAGCCCTACGTAGCCCGCGACGACGTAGCCCTGGTCATCCTGGCCATCCGCTGGGCCAGCCACTCCTACGGCGACGTGAAGACTTTCTGCGACCGCTACGGCAAGCCCCTCCTCCGCCTCCCCGGCGGCTACAGCCCCAACCAGGTCGCCCACCAGGTCGTCGCCCAATGCGCCGAGCGCCTCGGCTCCGCGTGATGCGGCGACTCGTATGGAGGTGGGACTGCGCCGCGGCGATGCTACCCGTTACTGCTCGGGGAGTCCCTTGCACGTCGTAGGAGGCGTAGCGGGAATCCGGGAACGGAAGGAAACGGACGGGACGAGGGTACGTGGGCGTGGGAGGCATCGGGATGCCCATTTCGGCGGCACGCGAGGCCATGGCTAGCGAAACGGGACCGGGTCGATTATCATGTGATTTTTGTCGGGCGGACCGTTACCGCTCGGCGGCCGCAATGGCGAGGCGGCCGATGTAGCCCTTTCGAGGGGAGAGTATGGCACGCAAGACTAGAAGTCTCAAAGAGTTGCGTGAGGAGGCCGAGGCCGCCGAGCGGCTCGAGGCCGAGAAAAAGGCTGCCGCACCTAAGGCCGTCAAGAAGCCGGCGAAACGGAAAAGCCGCAGCAAGGTGGCCAAGGAAGTCCGGCTGAAGGCCTTCTGGGGCGTATTCAATCAATCGTTGCGGCGCGTGGGCGTCTTCGAGTACGACCAGCGCGAGGCGGCCGACCAGAAGGCACAAGAGCTCTCCGGATCCCAGAAGACACCGCACTTCGTGCAGCTTGTCAAAGAGGTGATCGAGGAGTAAGCAGTTTCGAGGCGCGGATCATGCACCGGCTGGTGAAGCCAGGGACTGCGGTGGCGGGGCCCGCTTCAGAGTGGGCCGGTGGGTGCCGTCGGCTGCGTCGGTGGCCTTGGGCGGCCATCTGGTGGGCCACGGGGGCGCTCTCGCTCGCCGGGGGATGCAGCCGGGTGCCGGAGGAAGAAACTGCCGCCGAACCCATCTCCGTGTCGCTCGAGAACCCACCTCCTTTGGGTGATTTAGTCGGCCCACTGGACGAGGGTCGCATCGAAGTGGCAGCGCCGCGGGGTTGGTACGTGCCGCCACGGAGCGATTCATGGATCATCCGCTTCCAGGCCTCGCGGGGTACTCCATACCCGACGATTCTGCTCTCGGCGACGGATCACCAGGGGGTTTACCACGTTACGGCGGAGAACGTCGCGGTCTTTGCCGAGCGACGCCGCGAGGAGTTGGCTGCGGCGTCGCCCGCGGCGGCGGTGGAACCGGTGCAGGTGGGTGGTCTTGTCGGCGCCGCTTACCGGCTGCGGGGCGAGGAGCGTGACGGCGTGCGCCGCCGGGTCGTTGAGCGGATCTTTCTGGAGACGGTGGTTGCCGGGAGAATGTACACTTTCGAACTCCGCACCTTGCCCGACGAAACGGCGGCCTGCCGGCCGTACCTCATGGCGGTGGCGGCGGGGGCGGTTTTCTTGGAAGCGGGGGCGCCTGGGGAAGAGGAAGAGGACGTGGCGGCTGGCGGCCCGGCGGCTGGTGCGGGTGGGTCCAGCCCACCGGGAGCCGCCGGTGCGGCGGAAGAACCGGAAGCCGACGGAGTCGCTGCGGATACGGAGGGAACCGTGACGGCGGAGCGTCCCGCATCGCCGCGGCGGTGGCGGGGAGAGGCGGAATACGAGCTGATCGGCGAAGAACCCTAGCACCCCAACGGTTAAGGCGAAGCGATGGAATTCAAAGAAGGTCATACGGTGGGCATCGACCTGGGGACCACGTTCTCCACCTTGGCGTACCTCGACGAAAACGGCGTCCCGGTGCCGCTTCCCAACGAAGAAGACCAGGTCGAGACGCCGAGTCTCGTGCTTCTCACGGAGTCGCGGCACGTAATCGTCGGCCCCAGCCGGGCCAGGGCGGCGATGGAAGAGCCCAGAAACGTCGTCGAACGCATCAAGCGCCACATGGGGGAGGCGGAGTACAGGCAGACCTTCGACGGCCAGGAGATCACCCCGGAATTCCTCTCCGCCCTGATCCTGAAGAAGCTTCGTCAGGATTCCGAGAAGCGGATCGGCAAGATCGGCAACGCCGTGATCACGGTCCCCTACTACTTCAACGATGCCCGCCGCAAGGCGACCGAGGACGCGGGACGGATCGCGGGGCTGAACGTCATCGACATCATCAACGAGCCCACGGCCGCAACGCTCACCTACGCCTGGCACCGCGGCGAACTGGGGATGTCCAGCGAAAAGGAGACCAAGCCGCGCTTGGCGCTGGTCTACGACTTGGGAGGCGGGACCTTCGACGTCACCGTCGTCCGCTACACGCCGACCCATTTTCAGGTGCTGGCGACCGACGGCGACGTCCAGCTCGGCGGCGTGGACTGGAACGACCGCCTCTTGGATTTCGTCGCCGAGGAGTTCAAGTCGCGCTACAAGATCGACCTCAAGGAATCGCCGCAGGCGATCCACGTCCTGCTGAACGACTGCGATCTGGCCAAGCTGGATCTATCCGAGAACAACCAGACGCAGATCATCTGCCGCCACGCGGGCAAGACCCTCTCGCTGACGATCTCCCGCAGCCAGTTCGATACCATGACCGCCGATCTCCTGCAGCGGACGGCCGACACCACGGAGCTCGTCCTGCAGCAGGCGGGGCTGAAGGCGAGCGACCTCGACACCCTGGTCATGGTGGGCGGTTCCACGTTGATTCCTGCAGTACGCCGCATGATCAAGGAAGTGACGGGGCACGAGCCCTACGCGGAGCTCTCTCCCTTCACCGCCGTGGCCCAGGGGGCCGCGATCCACGCTGCCATCCTCGAGGTCAGGAACCGCGGCGAGCGGGCCGAGTTGGCTGAGCACGTCCGCAAGATGCTGGCCAGCGTCAAGCAGGAGAACGTCAATTCCCACGGTTTGGGGATCGTGGCCCTGAACCCGAAAGTGGGCAAGGCAGTCAATCACGTGATGATTCCCCGCAATACGCGGCTCCCCGTGGAGGTTCAGCGGACCTTTCGCACGAACAAGCCGGGGCAGCGGCGGGTCAGCGTTCAGGTGCTCGAAGGGGATGCTCCGGACCCCTTGGCCTGCTCGCTGCTGGGGAAGTGCCGCATCAGCCATCTGCCGTCCAACCTGCCCGCCGGCTCACCCGTCGAGGTCACCTACGCTTTCGACGCCTCGGGGCGGATCATCGTTCGGGCCAAGGAGGAGGCGGGCGGGAACGAGACAGCCATCAATATCGAGCGACGCGGCGGCCTGAGCAGCGCCCAGGTCGATGCCTACACCCGCCTGGCTTCCGAGTACCACGTTGAATAGCGCCCCCGCCGCGGGCCGCCAACCATCGCTTGCCGTTTGCCTTGCGGCGACGGCGATGCCGTCGGCTGCGCAGCGAGTGCCGGCTACTCTAACCTCGAGGGTGGAGCCGATTCATGGAGAAGCAGATCGACGTATACCGCGACTGGCTGGGGATCAAGGAGACGGAGCGGCCGCTGAACTACTACCATCTCCTGCGGCTGAAACGCTTCGAAGACGATCCCGCGAGGGTCCGGGACCATTACCGGAAGATGAACGCCCACGTGCGGAAGTACGCCACGGGGGAGTTCGGTCCCCAGTCGCAGGCGCTGCTCAACGAGCTCGCCAAGGCGATGCTCTGCCTTACAGACGCGCAGCGGAAGCGGGAGTACGACATCTCCTTGGGGCGGAAGGATGCGGGCGAGATGCGGCGCCGCACCTTCGAGGAGGTTCTCCTCCTCAATCAGCTCGTCTCCCGCGAGCAGCTCGACAAAGCCCGCAGCTTCGCCGATGCCGTGGGGCTCGATGTCCGCGACGCAGTCCTTCAGCAGAAGATGGCCTCCGCCGAGGCGGTGATGCTGGCCTATGCGGAGTCGCAGGGGCTGCCCTACGTGGACCTCGGCGACCTGGGCGTCGACGAGACGCTGGCCCGGCAGATTCCCCCGCCGCTCGCCCGGCAGCATTCCTGCGTCCCCATCATGGCCGACCGCGGCGAACTCCTCATGGCCTCGCCGAATCCGCTGATTCCCGACGTCGAGGAGGAGCTCCGCCTCCGCTTCGGAATGCCGGTGCGGAGCGTCCTCTGCACGGCGAGCGCCCTCAACGAGGCCATCGGCAAGTACTACCCCCGCGACGCCGTGGCCATGACCCCCGCGGCCCCACAGGCCGCCGCCCCCTCCTCCAGCCCGGCGGCGGCTCCCCAGGAGGTCCGGCCGGAGCTCCCCCCCGAAGAGCGCCTCCGCCGCAACCTGATGACGGCCATCGTCGGGTTCAACGTGGGCGTGATTGGCGTGATCGTTGCGCAGATGTTCCGCCGCGGCGGCGCGGCCTTCCTCAGCATGGGCGATTTCGGCACCGCCTTCCTCGCCGGGCTCGTCCTCGGCGGGCTGTGCTTCCTGGTAATGAGCACGAAGAAGACGTGATCGACAGGGGGGCGAGTTGGCCTGCCGGCGGCGCGGCGATCCGTAACCGTTCACGGGGGACTGTCCCGATTTTCGCGGCCGTAGATGGTGTTCCTCCTGGATACCGCTATGCGGCCGCGAAAATGGGACTGTCCCCTTCGGCCGGCGACCCGTCCCCGGCCGGCCCGTGACCCGTTACGTAGGGTAAGGGGCCGGCTCTAGCTGCGGACGAGCAGGTAGAGCCCCATCGCCACCAGCAGCGCCTCCACGGCCACGATGAAGACCCTCTCGGGGAGGCGATCGAGCAGCCCCTTCCCCAGCAGCGAACCGGCGACCATCAGCGGCCCGAGGGCGAGGCCGAGGGCGACTTGACGGTTGCCGAGAGCACCACCGGCGGCGTAGCCGGTCAGACGCGCCACGTGCATGATACCGGTGGCGGCCGCCTCGGTCCCCACCAGGGCTCCCTTGACCAGCCCGAAGGCCAGGAAGAAGGGAATGAGGATGGGGCCCACAGTGCCGGCGAGCGCAGAAAGGAAGCTGAAGCCGCCGCCGACGAAGGCGAAGCGGTGGACGGGAAAGCCCTCGTCGGGTACAAGCTTAAGGTGGCGGGCGGCGACCGAGGCGATGAGCACGAGGCCGAGCAGCCGGGTCAAGTAGGGCGCGGGCGCTCGGGAAAAGAGCCAGCCGCCGAGGAGGGCCATGGGAACCGCACCGAGGAGAAACCAGCCCACGACCGGCGAATGGACCTGCCGCCGGTTCAGCCACGCGCGGGCGCCGTTGCCGATCACCTGCGCGACGGCGAGCATCGGCACGGCGTCGTGAACGCCGAAGACGGCCACCAGCACCGGCAGGAGCAGCGAGCCCCCGCTGAAGCCGGCGATCGCCGAGAGAGTGGCGGCCAGAAGGGCAGTCACGGCGACGAGGAGCAGGTCCATGGCTCGGATACGTGGTGGCGGGGCGCAGGCAAGCGGTATTGGCAGGAATTGTAATCGATTGGCGACGCAGAAGGAGGTTATCGATGGTTCGCTTCCGGTTTGCCTTGGCGGTCCTGGCCGCAGGCGCGTTCCTCAGTTCCGCTCCCGCGGGGGCGGAGGAGCCGCTCTTTCCCTTCCTGGTCTCGTACGACTCGCCGGAGAATGCCACCAACGTCGCCGATTGGCTGCACCGGCCGGCCGGCCGGCACGGCTTCGTCCGCGCCGAGGAGGCGCGGCTGGTCACCGACGACGGCCCGATCCGCTTCTGGGCCACGAATCTCTGTTTCGACGGCTGCTTCCCCACCCACGAGCAGGCCGAGCGGCTGGCCGAGCGGCTGGCGCGCCTGGGAATCAACGGCGTGCGGATGCACCACATGGATAACCGTTCCATCTGGGGCGACAGCCCCGACAAGCTGACCATCGACCCGGCGCGCCTCGACCGGCTCGACTACCTGATCTACCAGCTCAAGGCGCGGGGAATCTACACGAACCTGAACCTGCACGTCTCCCGGACCCTGGGCCCCGCCGAGGGCTTTCCCGTCGACGGCAACCGCCCCAACTACGACAAGGGCGTCTGCCTCTTCGAGCCCCGCATGATCGAGTTGCAGGAGGAATACGCCCGCGACCTCTTGACCCACGTAAACCCCTACACCGGCGCCGCATATACCGACGAGCCGGCGGTGGCCTTCGTGGAGATCACCAACGAGAACGCCCTGTTCGCCATCTGGGGCTGGGGGCAGCTCGACGACCTCGAAGACCCCTACCTGAGCACCTTCCGCGAGCTATGGAACGGCTGGCTGCGGGCGAAGTACGGAGACACGGCCGGCCTCCGCGAGGCCTGGCGGGCCGGCGAATTCCCCCTGGGCGAGGAGATGCTCCGCGGCGGCGACTTCTCCCGCCCCTTCGAGGAAAACTGGCACATGGAGCGCGACGCGCAGACGGACGTCGCCTGGGAGATCGTGGAGGAGGGAGAATCGCCGGCGCTGCGCATCGAAGTCGCTCGCCAGGGCGAGGTCGCCTGGCGCCCGCAACTGGTCCACTCGGGCTTCGGCGTCGAAAAGGGGAAGCCCTACACCCTCGCCTTCGAGGGCCGAGCGGAGGAACCCGCCACGATCCACACCAACTGCATGATGGCCGGCGACCCCTGGGGGCAGTTGGGGCTGAGCGGCACCGCCGCCTTGACCACCGAGTGGCAGGAGCATCGCTTCACCTTCATCGCCGAAGCCGACGAGGATGCGGCCAGGATCTCCTTCACCCAGCTCACCCCCGGCACGTATTACTTGCGTAACGTCTCCCTGCGCCCGGGAGGCATCGTGGGCCTCGAAGAGGGCCAGCGGCTGGAGGACGACAGTGTGCCCGTCGTCCGCCGCGGGCAGCTCAACGTGACGGAGCCGGCGCGCCGCGACTGGATCGACTTCCTCTGGGACGTCGAGCACGACTATTGGACCGGCATGTACCGATTCCTCCGGGAGGAGCTGGGCGTGCGGTCGATCATCTCCGGGACGCAGCTCAGCTACAGCCCGCCGCACCTGCAGGCGATGCTCGATTACATCGACGCCCACAGCTACTGGAAGCACCCGGTGTTTCCGGGGCGGCCCTGGGACGCAACGAACTGGTACGTGGAGAACGCCGCCATGGTCAACGAGCCGCCGGGGACGCTCGGCGGCCTGGCCGCCCGGCAGGTGGCGGACATGGCCTACACGGTGAGCGAGTACAACCACCCGGCGCCCATCCAGTACGCCGCCGAAGGGTTCCCCATGATCGCCGCCTTCGGGGCCCTCCAGGGCTGGGACGGCATCTTCACCTTTGCGTACAGCCACAACGACGACTTCGAGGCGGAGCAGATCCGCGGCTACTTCGACATCAAGGCCGACCCCTCCCGGCTGGTGCACCATCCGGCCTGCGCCGCCATGTTCCTCCGCGGCGACGTCGCCCAGGCCCAGCGGGCCATTGCCGCACCCGTCCCCTTCGAGGCCGAGCGACAGCAGCTCTACGAGACCGTCAACCCCTGGACGATCACGGCGGGTCACTTCGGCTACGACACGCGGCTCTCTTTGGAGCACCGCTTGATGATGGACCTGGAAGCCGATGTGGCCATCCCGGTGCCCCCGGTGATGGAAGAGGAGGTCTTCGTCTCCGATACGGGCCAACTCCGCTGGGACGTCTCCGAAGAGGGTGCCGGGTTCTTCGTCGTCGACAGCCCCGGGACCAAGCTCTTCACCGGCTTCGTGGGCGGCCGCACCTTCGACCTCGGCGACGTGTCCCTCGCCATCGGCCCGACGCGGCTCGACTGGGCCACGGTCTCGATGACCGTCGTCGAGGGAGACGGTTTCGAGGGGCCGGGCCGGACGCTCATCGCCCTCACCGGCCTCGTGGAGAACACGGGGGCCGAGCTGGAATCGCTGGGCGGCGACCGGGTGACCTTGAGGAACCGTTGGGGAGAGGCACCGATCCTCTGCGAAGGTGTGCCCGCCGAGATCGTGCTCCCCGCGGCCGCCGACCGCGTCCGCCTCTACCCCCTCGATGAGGCGGGCAACCGGCGGGCGGCCGCCGCCGTGGAGAGTCGCGACGGCCGCGCCCTCCTCCGGCTGGGCCCCGAGCACCGCACCCTCTGGTACGAGGCCCATATCCGCTGAGGCGGGAGTACGAGGCGGCGGGAATCGATGGGGTGGGAGTGCCTCCCGCTCTCATCCCCCTCTCGCCGCCCGGCGTGCGGGCAAGAATGTCGAGCTCAGCGGGCATCATTCCTCTCCGGTGTTGACCCCGTCGCTGGGCCGGAATGCCGGAGCTCAACGATTTTCTGGGACTTGGTCTGTAACCAGCGGGGCGGTGTCGGCGTCAGTGTTTGTGAAGGCGGCGGGACGCAGGTGATGCGACCGCAGAGCCATTCGCAGACAAGGAGACATTCATGAAGATTCTCTACACACCGATCTTCCTGCGCCGCGGCGGCCGAGGTTGGGCGGCCTTGGGTGGCCTGGCCGCGTTGCTCGCCGCGCCGCTTTTCGTCGCGGGCTCGGGATGCTCCATGGATGCCCCCAGCGCGCCGGTCGCCGCAGAGCGCACCGCAGACGACCACGCTCCCCCAGCAACACCAGGAGGAAACGCCATGTCCACCAGTCGAGTTACCGGCAGGGTCGAACGAGCCGACCGGGCCAATTTCGAGACCGCCGTCTTGCATTCGGAGGTTCCCGTACTCGTCGATTTCTACGCCGATTGGTGCGGTCCCTGCCAGCGCCTGGCCCCCACGCTCGACGCCCTCGCCCGAGAGCTCGACGCGGCGCGCATCGTGAAGGTCAACGTCGACGACAGCCCCGAGCTGGCCCGCCGCTATGGTGTGCAGTCGATCCCGTCCCTCAAGGTCTTCCGTGACGGCCGCGTGGTCGCCGAGCACGTGGGGCTGGCCAGTAGGGAGGAGCTTCGAGCCATGCTCGATCTCTGACAATTGCCAATGCCGTAGTGCAGAAACCGGAAGGCGTTCGGCCCCGGAACAGCCTGAAACCACAATGGGCACGAAGGGCGCGAAGTCTCCCCATCGGGGATTCTTGGTGCCTCTCGTGCCCTTTTTTTTGTTGTGTAACACGATTCGCGGGCGCGAGGCGTGGTTCGCGGGTCTTGTCGGGGAGCCGGTGGCGATGTCTGCGCGGTATGGTGGTGCGGGTTAGGACCGACGGAACGGCTCGAGCCAGGCGCGGGAGCGGCGAATTCCTGCCGGCGGGGCGGTTTTTCTCAACTCGGCCGTTTGACAAGCCGCCGAGGTGACCTAGTTTTCACAGTAGAGGCCAACGTCGTTCGGCGGCGGCCTCTCGGGGGCCGGCCCCTTGCGGCCGGCTCTTGCGGCGGTTTGAGGGCCGTTCCCACCACCGCTGCCCCTTGCGGGCGCTCGTCGCGGGTGGAGCCCCCCGGCCGCCTCCTTGTCCGTCTCCACTCCTCGACAAAGGCAAACCGGCCGCGAGGCCGGGGCGCAAAGCCAAGGACCAGCCGCCTCGCGCAGCGCGGTTGGCAGCCTGGCTGCCGAAAGGTTCCCTGGTAGAACGAGGAAGAGGCGCTGCGTTTTGTTTTGGGCTCCTTTGGGCACGCCACCCGTGCCCGGAGGAGCCCACTACCGGCGTTTTCCGGTTTGTCCCTGTTCGGCCGAGCCGTTCGGCCGGGGAAAAGCCGCTGAAAAGGAGGAACTCCATGAAATCGCTTGCCTCGAAGGTGCACCGTTTCCTCGTTTCCGAAGACGGCCCCACCGCGGTGGAATATGCCGTGATGCTCGCCCTGATCGTGATCGTCTGCCTGACAGCGATCCAGGCCATCGGCTTGCGCGCTAGCGACACCTTTCAGAATGTGGCAGACACTCTGCCTGCGGGTGAGGCTGCTCCTGAAGGGTGAGGCTGCTCCGTAAGGCGGCCATTGGCATAAGGGCCCAAATAGCCGCTCACCGCGACCGGAAGAACTTCCCCTCGGCGCTCCCTTGCGGGCGCCGGGGGTTTTTTGTTGGTGGTCCGTGGGCCGTGGGAAGAGACCAGCGGCTGGGGGGTAGCCGTGGAGGGGTGGTGAGGAGGGGCGGCTCGCGGGACCGGTTCGGGGGGCGACTCCGCGGCTGGAATGCGAATGGCCGCACGGGGGCAGATCGTGACCTAGACTTGAGGCGCCGGGAAGTGCAACCGTAATTCCGTGCGAGGAGAGACATCATGGCTCCCATCATCCCCGCGGAGATGGTCACCGCGGCCGTCGAATTGGTGGTCGCCTTCGCGACCGCCGCGGCGGTCTTCTTCGGCCTGTTGATGGGGCGCGCGTCGTAGCGCCGGCGCACGCCGCTTGGCGAGGTCGGCGTGTGGCACGAAGCGGAGCCGTACCGCGAGGCACGAAACGCACGTCCTGCCCGGCAAATCACCAGACATGTCCCTCCGGGACGAGGGTGCTCGGCCGTGGGCTTCGGCGCACGGCCGGACAAGATAACGACGGAGAACGCCTTCATGTTGACCAATCTGCAGGCCGCCCTGGTGGAGAATTGGCCGGTGTGGCTGGTGAGCGTCACGCTCGTGGTGGCCGCGGTGATCGACGGCTGGAAGCTGAAGGTCCCCAACTGGATCACGTTTCCCATGATCGTCGGCGGCTGGATCTACGGGCTCGCCGCGGCGGGCCTTCCCGGGCTCGGTTCGAGCTTGCTGGGGACGGTGGTGGGTCTGGGGCTGCTCCTGCCCGCGTATGCCATCGGCGGCATGGGGGCCGGCGACGTGAAGCTCCTTGCCGGCGTAGGCGCCTGGCTGGGAACCACGGTGACCTTCTTCGCCTTCTGCGTCTCTGCACTGGTGGGGGGGGGAATCGCCGTGGCGATGGTCCTTCTCCGCCGCGGCTTCCGCCACCACAAGGCGCAGTTCTCGGTCATCCTCGCGGAAATCTTTTTCATCCGCGACCCGAACACGCTCTCGGCAATCGCCGCGGAGCGAAAGTCCAGCATGCTCCTGTTGCCTTACGGGATACCCATTGCCATCGGCACCATTGCCTATTTCACCTGGACGGGGATGCTTCTATGAAACTGCCCATCTTGCCCGAACTCGCTCAGCGATCGCTCGCAAGCTCGCCGCTGCCCCGCCACAGGGCGGAGATGGCCGCAAATCCTGCCCGCTCAGGGTGGAAACTGGAGAACCTTTTTCGGTTCTGCCGAAACAGTCGCAAAGGAGTTGCCGCCGTCGAGTTCGCGCTGGTCGCTCCGCTTTTCTTCCTTTTCGTCATTGGGATGATCGAGATCGGCCGGGCACTGATGGTCCAGCAGGTCATCACCAATGCCTCGCGCGAGGGGGCGCGGGTGGCGATCCTCGATGACACGGCGCGGGAGGACGTCGACGCCACGGTCG
>SLBP01000023.1:0-20679 GCA_007126245.1 Planctomycetales bacterium | reverse complement strand
CCTATGAGGAGGCCATCGCGGGCATCAATCGCCAGGGCGTTTTCGGCATCTCCAGCGATCACCCCGGTGAGCTCACCGACGGCACGCAAGCCAAGGGCGCCCATGCCCTCTTCCTCGATGGATCGGTGGGCTTCCTGCACGAGGGGATCGACGGGGAGCGGTTGGCCAGGCTGCTGAGCCGGAACTCCACATTCGACGTGCTGCACCCTCCCGACGAACGGCGAGCGGCGGCCCGTGCCTGGTGGTTTCGCAGGACGTATCCGCCGCTGGCACTGGCCGCCGTCCTCTGGTTCGTTGCCGAGGTCTACCTCTGCCGGCGGCGGTGGGAGAAGAACAGAGATCGGCCAGAAGGCACGGGGCCGATGGGAGAGCCGTCAGGCACAGGATGTGCCTGACCTGCGGTGGGCTGCATTCGTGGCGGCACTGGTGCCGGTGCTCGCCCTGTTCCTGGTCTTTCAGGCAACCTCATGGGGCGGGGCCGTGGCGAGGCTCTTCCTGGTGACGGGGATGCTGGCGGTCGTGTACCTTGCCACGCGGCCGGGCTACTCCTCCATCAACGAGCGTCTCGCCGAGACGTGCCAGGCGAATCTCCGCCTCATTGCCCTGGCCTTGAACCGATACCACGATCGTTACCAGTCTTATCCGCCGGCGTACCTGGCCGATGAAGAGGGAAACCCCACCCACAGTTGGCGAGCGCTGATCCTGCCGTTCCTGGACGAACCGGCCCTCGCGGCCGACTACCGCTTGGACGAGCCCTGGGACGGGCCCCACAATGCCGCGCTCATCCACGCTCGACCTGCAGCATTCGCCTGCAGGCCCAACGTACGGTCGCCAGAGGAGACCAGCTATCTTGCCGTTCTCGGCCCGCATGCGGCCTGGGCGGGGAGCATGCCCCTCGCGCAGACCGACCTGGCCGCGGACACGGTCTTCGTAGTGGAGGTAGCCGATGCGGGCATCGCCTGGAGCGAGCCGCGCGACATCAGCTCCGCGGAGGTGATCGCCGGACTGGCAAGCAACGCGGCGCTGCGGGTTTCCAGCAACCACGGCGACTACTCTCCCCTGGGCGAACGCCTCCGCGGTGCGCACCTGCTGCTGGCCGACGGTACGGTGGTCTTCCTGCGCGAGGGGGTTGCCGCGGACGCACTGGCGGTCTGGCTCGACCGCCGCACGACCGAGCGGAGTCCCTATGCCGTCCCGCCCGGTCCGCGGGCCTTCCGGCCGCCCGCAGCGGAGCTTGCGTACCTGCGGCGGGTGGGCTGGCCGCGCGTCGCCGCCCACTTCGTCGTGCTCCTGGCCGTCTCCGCCTGGACTGCCTGGGAGCTGACGTTGTGCCAACGCCGCAACGCAGCCCCCCGCGGCACCCGCTGAGGGCGGAGCGCGGTGGCAAGAACGCCCTCCTTCCGGTATCCTTGGGCGCTGACTGGGCAGCGCGGCCCTGATCGGCCCATCCGGTTTCACTACTGCTTCGCCAACGCAGCACCGTTTACGAAGGGCAGCCCCCATGCAGTTCTCCATTCGCCTCCTTCTTGCCGCCACGGCGCTGGTCGCGGTGGGTGCCGCGGGGGGATGGTGGGGGATTGTGGCGGCGGGCCTCATGGCGGCTTGCTGGGGCTTCGCAGAATCCTGGGCCGACCTCCTCAGGCGGGTTTCCATCGTCGTGCTCTCTGTGCTCTTCGGTTTCTGCATGTTCGCCGTCATTGCGAGGGAACGCCTCGACTTCCGCCGCTCGTATTGCGAAACCAATCTTCGCGTGATCGGTCTGGCCCTGCACATGTACCACGAGGTGTACGGCTCCTTTCCGCCGGCCTACACGGTCGACGCCGAGGGAAACCGCCTGCACAGTTGGCGGACGCTGATCCTGCCTTTCATCGAGCAGGAGGCACTGTTCGCGCGCTTTCGCCTCGACGAACCGTGGGACAGCTTCAACAACCTCGGCTTGGCGGCACAGCGGCCACCGAGTTTCGCGTGTCCGTCCGAGCGGCAGCCGACCCGTACGGACACCTCCTATCTGGCCGTCGTCGGCCCCGAGGCGCCGTGGGAGGGAGAGCAGGGGATGGCCATGGCAGGCATCCCCGGCGAGAAGAATGCTGTGGTCCTCGTGGTCGAGGCGACGCCGACGGGTATCGCCTGGAGTGAGCCGCGGGACCTCAGCTACGAAGAGGCCGTTGCCGGCATCAACCGGGAGCACGCGCTCAGCATCTCCAGCCCCCACGAGAAAGAGCTCGCCGACGGTACGCGGATTCGTGGCGCATGGGCCTACTTCGCCGACGGGTCGGTGGGATTTCTGGATGAAGAACTCCCCGGCAAGCAACTGGCCAGCCTGCTGAGTCGGCGAGCGACGTTCGAGGCGAGACATTCGCCTCGGGAGCGCCGGGCGGAGTCGCGCGCCGCCGTGGCGCGATGGGCCTACCCACCGGCGTTGCTGGCGGCCGTGCTCTGGTTCGCGTTCGAGCTCCGACGTTGCCGCCGGGGGAGACCGGGAGTTTCGAAGCCGGAAGGTCCTGGGCCAGAGGGGGAACTGTCAGGCACCTAGGTTGTCTGTCGTTGTCCTCGGTTCGCGCGTATGATGTCAAGAGGGGCGGCGCGCCGGCCGGAGAGGTGTCGCCAAGTCGGCAGGAACAGTGCAGCCAGGGGACCGACCGAGATGGAGATTCGTTTCTACGAGGACCCGGATGAGCAAGAGACAGTTTCCTCCCGGTTGGGACGAACAGCGCGTTCGTGAGGTGGTCGCACATTACGAGAGCCAGAGCGAAGATGAGCAGTTTCCGGAGATTGAAGCCGCCAGGGAAGCGGAAGGGATCATCATGATGGCCGTGCCGACGGAACTGGCTCCGGAGGTCCGCGCACTTATCGCCCGGAAGCACAGTGTCTGAAATTCCCGGCCCGAACCCGCAGGCCATGTCCCTCCCGTGGCCAGGCCGTCGGGTGGCCCGGACGGCTGCCATGGCCGTCGTCCAGTGCGGATGGTACCCTGATGCGCGCCGGGGAGTGAGGTGCCTAACCTGCCGACCCAGGAGTAGGGGGAGCCCCCATGCAGTTCTCCATTCGCCTCCTTCTTGCCGCCACGGCGCTGGTCGCGGTCGGTGCCGCGGGGGGATTCTGGGGGTTCGCAGCGGTCGCGGCACTGGGGGCCGCACTGTGTTTATTGGGTTCGGCAACATCGCCAGCAGAATTTGCCCTGCGTTCCGCTCTGCTGGGACTGGTTCTGATGATGGGGATGTGCCTGTTCTTGCCGAAGGTGAACGTTTCGCGAGAGTCGATACGTCGCGCTGCCTGTCGAACCCACTTGCGGAGTATCGGCGTTGCATTGCGCGGCTACCACGACGTCTACGGGACCTTTCCGCCGGCCTATACGGTCGATGCGGAAGGCAATCCCATGCACAGTTGGCGGGTCTTGATCCTCCCGTTTCTCGATCACCAGGGGTTGGCTGCGCGGTATTGCTTCGACGAGCCCTGGGATGGGCCGAACAACGCCGCGCTCCTGGTCGAACCGCCAAGGGAGTACCATTGTCCCTCCGATCCAGGAAATCAGGATGATACCAACTACCTCGCCATCGTGGGCCCCGAAGCGGCCTGGGACGGCGCGCGGCCACTTGGCAAGGACGACATTCCCGGCGACCGGCGGGCCGTAGTCCTCTTGGTGGAAGCGAGGGAGACGGGCATCGCCTGGAGTGAACCCCGCGAATTGCCCTATGAAGAGGCCATCGCGGGCATCAACCGCGAGGACGTTTTCGGCATCTCCAGCAACCACCCCCACGGCGCCCATACTCTCTTCCTCGACGGCTCGGTGGGCTTTCTCCACGAGGGGAGCGAAGGGGAGCGGCTGGCGCGGCTCCTCAGCCTGCATGCCACGCTCGACGTGCTGCACACTCCCGAGGAACAGTGGGCGGCATGGCGGGCCTTCGCAGGGACCTGTGTATGGCCATTTCTCATGCTGGCCGTTGTCCTCTGGTTCGCGTTCGAGGTCCGCCGCTGCCGCCGACGGAGAGCCGATACGTCGAAGCCGGGAGGCCCCGGCCTGAGCGGGGAGCTGTCAGGCACGTGAAGTGCCTGACCTACGCTTCGGGCCAAGCAAGGAGCTGACCTACGCGCTGTCAGGCACACAAGGTGCCTGACCTACGGAGCGTCAGATACGGTGACGGTGTGGGTGGTGGTGAGGTTCTCGGTCGAGCGGGTCCAGAGGTTGGTCCACTCGATGGTCACATCGGCGGGCGGGAACGCCGGACCGACGAGGACCTGCGCGTAGGGGCCGAGTTCGACGGTCTCCGCCGCGAGGCCGGCGGCCTCGACCGAGGCCTCGAGGGCGATCGGTCCGCGGTTCTCGATCCGCAGCCAGGTCTGCTCGTCGTCTACGGGGCTCAGGCGGACGTCGACGAGATTGCCGATCAGCAGCGCGAGCAGCTCCTCGCGGGCAACGAGCATATCGTTGAAGTAGGCGATCGTGCGTCCGCTCTCGAAGGCATCGACCACGCCCTCGACCGACTGCTCTTCGGCGAGCACCAGCGTCACGGCCTGCGGGGTATCGTCGCGGGCGCCGTGGATGTCGGAGTTGGCGAATACGGCGAGGTCATGCTCGAGGGCCCAGTCGAGAGCGAAGGGATACCAGTGCGTGCCGTGGCTCTCCACGGTGCCCCAGCCGGTGCCCACGACGTCGTTCTTGACCTCGATGCCCCGGAGCAGGCCCTCTTCGATCCCCCAGAGCATCGGCTCCCGTAGTCCCACGTGGGGATGGGCGTAAAGGACGAATCCGCCCGCATCGTCCAACCGCCGCCACTGTTCCTGGTAGAATACCCGCTCCTCCCCTTCGGCCTCGGCCCAGTGGTGCGGGTTGCGGGGCTCGTAGTCGGCGGAGAAGTCGAGGGCCACGAGATGCTCCTGCCCGCTCAAGCCGGTCTCGATGCCCCGCAGAAAGATCATCCCCAAGGCCTCGGCGACGGGGAGGGCCTCGTCGTAGGCGCGGAAGTTGCCGTGGTCCGTGATGGCGATCACGTCGTAGCCGTAGCGCCAGGCCTCGAGGACGCGGTCGGCCGGGGGAACTTTGCCGTCGGAGTGGGGCGTGTGGATGTGGAAGTCGCCGCGGAGGACGTGGTAGCGGGCCTCCTCCTCGTCTCCCGGCGGATCCAGGATCACCGGGAAGGGGGGCGCCTGGCGGGTCAGGACCTCGGGCGTGTCGGCCGCCGCCATCGGCAGCAACAGTCCTACGCAGACGAGGAGCACGAAGGCCATGGTGCAGAGGCGAGTCATGGAAGAATCTCCGGAAAGCTTCTCTGGGAGAATCGAGAATGGCCCGGCCCCCGCCCCAGGGGACCGCTCCGAGCGCTTTGTCCCGGCCGCACCTTTTCTTAAGATGGTTGCCACCCCGCGAGCGTGTGTCAAGCGCGCCGCGCCCTCGGCGAGGGTGGGAATGTTCGCCGCGATCGACGAGGAAGCGTGGACTGGGGGGCGGCCGAAGGGGACCGTCCCCCGTGAACGGTTACTCAGAAACGTATCGATCCCCGATTCGACCATCCCCCCTCCTCGACCCAACCCGCCCCCTAACCTCTAGTCCCTAACCCCTCGGCCTCACCACTCGCAGGACACTGCCCGTGAACCCGGACTTCGCCGACTGCTGGTTCCTCACCGGCCAGACCGCCTCGGGCAAGACGGAGGTGGGGATCCGGTTGGCCGAGCGGATCGGGGCGGAGATCGTCTCCATGGACTCGATGGCCCTCTACCGGCGGATGGACGTCGGCACGGCCAAGCCGACCGTCGAGGAGCGGCAGCGGGTGCCGCACCACCTCGTCGACCTGATCGAGCCGCACGAGGAGTTCAGCCTGGCCGCCTACCTGGAAGCGGCGGCCGAAGCCGCCCGGGCGATCCGCGAGCGGAACCGGGAGGTGCTCTTCGTCGGCGGCACGCCGCTCTACCTCAAGGGGCTGCTGCGGGGTATTTTCCGAGGGCCGCCGGCCGACTGGGAATTCCGGCGCCGCATCGAGGCGGAAGCGCGGCAGCAGGGGCGCGGCTGGCTCCATGCGCAGCTTGCGGCCGTCGACCCGGCGGCGGCGGAGCGGCTGCACGCCAACGACGTGCGGCGCGTGGTCCGCGCCCTGGAAGTCTTCGAGAAGACCGGTGTGCCCCTGAGCCGCTGGCAGCAGCAGTTCGCCCGCGGCCGCCCCGCCGAGGCCTGCCGGGTCTACGTCCTCCAATGGCCCGCCGATCGGCTCCACGAGCGGATCGACCGCCGCGTGGAGGCGATGATGGCCGCGGGCCTGGTCGACGAGGTCCGCCGCCTGCGGGCCGAGCCTTATCCCTTGAGCCGCACGGCACGCCAGGCGCTGGGCTATCGCGAGGTTTTCGAGCATCTCGCCGGCGAGCGCGACCTCGAGGCGACCACCGCCCTCATTCAGCAGCGGACGCGGCAGTTCGCCAAGCGGCAGGCCACCTGGTTCCGCTCGCTGAGCGAGTGCCGCTTCCTTCACGCCGCGGGCCGCACGGCTGCGGAACTGGCCGAGCAGGTTGCCGAGGGGTGAGAGGGTGTTCAGTTTTCGGTCTCGGGCTGAGAACCGACCCGGATGGCCATAGACTGGGGAAGCGCTAAAGATCTCCCTGCTGCGTAACCGTTCACGCACCGGCCGGGGACTGGTTCGTTTTTTGGGCCAACCGACGCTGTCTTTACGCCGGCCGAAGGGGGCAGTCCCCCGTGAACGGTTACCCCGCCTCCGGCTCCCTCCCGCGGCGGGCCGCTTCGGCTTACAATGGAGCCCATGTCTCATCGATGCCTGGTCGACCTGCTGGAGGGGCTGGGCCGCTCGGGCGAGCTGGCCCGTGTGGGTGTCGAGGTCGCGCCCGATCTGGAGATCGCAGAGGTTGCCTGCCGGGCCTTCGAAGCGGGCGGCCCGGCGGTCCTCTTCGGTGAGGTGGCGGGTTGCGAGATCCCGCTCGTTGCAGGCTTGTGGGGTACGCAGGAACGCATCCTCTTCGCCCTGGGAGCCGAAGACCTCGACGAGGCGGCCGGCCGCCTCGCCGCCCTGGCGGAGCCGGAAGGGGCGCGGGGCTGGCTGCAGCGGTTGCGGGCGGCAACCGGACAGGATCCGTTCGCCGCGCTCGCGCCCCGGACCGTCCGCAGCGGGCCTTCGCAACAGGTGGTTCGTCTCGGCGAGGACGTCGATCTGGGGCTGCTCCCCGCGCTCCGCTGTTGGCCCGACGAGAAGGCGGCGGCGCTGAGCGGCGGCGTGCTCACCTTCTCCGACCACGACGGCCGCACCCACCTGGCCCGCCACGAGCTGGTCGTGCTCGATCGGCGGCGGCTGGCCGTGGTCCACGCCCCCTTCGATCCCTTCGCCGCGGTGTGGGAGGAGCACCGCCACCGGGGGCAGCCAATGCCGGTGGCGGCCTCGTGGGGGGGCGAGCCAGAACAGACCTTTGCGGCGGTGGCACCGTTGCCCCCCGGGATCGATCGCAGCGGCTTTGCCGGGGTGCTCCGCGGCAAGGCCCTCGATGTGCTCCCGGGGCGCACTCTCCCCCTCCACGTTCCCGCGGAGGCGGAAGTGGTGGTCGAGGGGTTCGTCGATCCGGCCGGCGAAGCGGCGGCCGCCGGACCGGTGGCGGTGCCTACCGGCTGCTGCCGGAATGGCGCGGCGGCGCCGGTCGTCGAGGTGACGGCCATGACGCAGCGGGCCAATCCCGTCGCCCCGGCCATGATCTTCGGGGCGGTGCCCAACGAGGGGACGCGGCTGCAAGCCGCCCTGGCGCGGATCGTCAAGCCGCTCGTTACCGGGGCCGTGCCCGGCCTGGTCGACTACGCCTTGCCGGAGTGGGCCGCGGCCCGCCACGTCGTCTTCGCCGCCGTTCGCAAGACCTTTCCCGGCCAGGCGCGCCGCACCGTCTGCGGTCTCTGGAGCCAGGCGGCCACGCTCTTCGGCCGCGTCGTCGTCGTCGTGGACGAGGGAGTGGACCTGGCCGACGCGGCGGCCGTGGGGGCGGCCCTGGCGCAGCACGTCGACCCGGCAAGCGACGTCTTCTTCGTCGCCGGCCCCCCCGATCCCTGGGACCCGGCCGCCGCCTCGGTGCTCCCGCAACGGATGGCCGTCGACGCCACGCGCAAGCTTCCCGGCGAACGATCGGCGGAGCCGGCGGCCCGGCTGGGGCGGCGCGATGCGGCGATCGCCGCCGCCGTGGCCGAGCGCTGGACGGAATACGGGCTGGGGATCGGCCTGCCGGGAGGGGATGATGGGCGCTGACCCTGCTCTCCCTTACCCTACCACCCCCCTTACCGCCGCGCCGGCCGAAGGGGACAGTCCCATTTTCGCGGCCGAATCGCGCCGTCCACGAGGAATACCTTCTATGGCCGCGAAAATCGGGACAGTCCCCCGTGAACGGTTACCGGACAAGTCGGGCTCGCGGGTGCGGCGGATGTTCGCCGAGATCGCCCCGCGCTACGACCTGCTGAACCGCCTCCTCTCGGCGGGCGTCGACCGCCGCTGGCGGCGGCGGACGACGCGGCTGGTGCCGCCCGGCGAGGGACCCGTGCTCGACGTCTGCACGGGCACGGCCGACCTGGCGCTGGAGTACTCCCGCGCCGGCCACGGTCGCGTGGCCGTGGTGGGGGCCGATTTCTGCCCGCCCATGCTGGCCGTCGGCCGCGAAAAGATCCGCCGCGCCGGGGCCGAGCGCCTCGTACGGCTCGTCCAGGCCGATGCCCTGCGGCTCCCCTTCGCCGACGCCTCGTTCGCCGTGGTCTGCGTGGCCTTCGGGCTGAGGAACGTCGCCGAGACCGATGCCGCCCTGGCAGAGATGGCACGCGTCTGCCGGCCTGGGGGACGGGTGGCGGTGCTGGAGTTCGCCCTGCCGCAATCGCAGCCGCTGCGAGCGATCTACGGCTGGTACTTCCACCGCGTGCTGCCCCGGGTCGGGCAGGCCCTGGCCCGCAACCGCCAGTCGGCCTACCACTACCTGCCGGAGAGCGTCGCGGCATTCCCGCAGTTCGAGGCCCTCTTGGAGCGAATGCGCCTGGCGGGGCTCGGGCGGACGCGGTACTATCGATTTACCTTCGGAATCGCAACGCTTTACGTGGGGGAGCGATGAAACGCAATATCGTCGTGGCCATCACCGGGGCCAGCGGCGCGACCTACGCCACGCGGCTCATCGAGGTCCTGCTCGCCGCCGGGTGCGACGTCCAGCTTACCGTCAGCCAGGCGGCCCAGTCGGTGATCCGCCAGGAGCTGAACATCAACGTCGACATCGACAACTTCTCCACCGCCGCCCTGCTCCTCGATACCGGCGAGACGCCCCGCGACCCCAAGCTCCGCAACCTCCGCACGCTGGCGGGCATCTCCGGGGAGTCGAGCAACGTGCTGGCGGTCTCCTCGGGCGAACCGGGACAGGTCTTCTACCACCACTACCGCGACCCCATGGCCCCGCTGGCCAGCGGATCGTACCTGACCGACGGGATGGTGGTCTGCCCCTGCTCGGGCGGCACGCTCAGCGCCATCGTCCAGGGCACGAGCTCGAACCTCATCCACCGCGCCGCCGAAGTCCATCTGAAGGAGCGGCGGACGCTGATCCTCATGCCGCGGGAGACGCCGCTGTCGATCATGCAGCTCACCAACATGCTGCGGGCCGCCGAGGCGGGCGCCGTGATCCTCCCCGCCATGCCCGCCTTCTACCACGGCGTCACCAAGCTCCAGGACCTGGTCGACTTCGTCGTGGCGCGGATCTGCGATCAGTTGAGGATCGAGAACAACCTCATCCGTCGCTGGGGGACCTGAGCCCGGGGCGGAAACGGCCTCCGGTCCGCCGGGCGTTTCCCCACTCCTTCAGCTCCTCCGGCGCCGTTCACGACTGGGGTCTGGCGACCCGGCCGAGGAAGAGTACGCTCCCCGTCTCGGTATCGCGGATGAGAAAGAGGAAGGGGTGGTCGGCGCGGAACTCCACGGGTTGGGGGGGAAGCGCCAGCCGCCCGATGACCACGCCCGTGGCGGCGGCGGCCTCGGTGCCCTTCTCGTCCACCTCGACAAAGGCCTTGTGGACGACGTCGCTGATCGCCAGGTCCCGCCGGCTGCTCATTGCCGAGAAGTCGGCATCCTGGCTGAAGGCCGTCGGCATTCCCAGCTCCTCGAGCGTCTCGTTGAGATTGAACTGCGACTCGACGCGGAACCGGGGGAAGAAGATGCTGACCTCCCGCGGGGCCAGGCGGCCGAGCCAGCCGTCGAGCGCCGCCGGACTGAGGCGATCCTCGACGGCCCCCAGCCCTCCGCGGGACTCCGGCAGCACCACGACCATGGCCAGTCTTCTGCCCTGGTAGGGCATCTCCAGGAGCTGCACCCCGTCGACCGCCGCATGGCGGAAGCGCCCCTGCTGGTGCATCATCGATACGTCCACGGTCTCGTTGCCGGCCAGGAAGAAGGGCGCCTCGCGGGTGGCCTCGGCCGGGAACTGCCGCTCCCAATTGCCGAGGAAATAAATGGCATTGGTCAAGACCAGGACGGTGTCGCGCGTGATGCTCCCTGAGGGGAGGAGGTCCTGGATTCTGTCCCTGGTCTGTTCCTCGACCCAACGGTTGATCGTCTGGCGAGCCGGCTCCGGCGAGCCCATGAAGTCGAGCGTTTCGAGCGGCGCACCGTAGTAGCGTTCGGTGAGCTCGAGGTAGGCGGGCAGGAAGTCATAGTCCCGCTGCCCCCAGAGGCGGTTGGCGACGTTCCACTCGTAGTTGCCCTTCTCGGCCTCCTCGTCCAGCGCTGCCTGCAAATGCGCAAAGGCGGCGTGGACCCGCCCCCCCTCAAAGGGGAGATGGAGCGTGCGGGCCATCTCCGCCTCCGTCTCGCCGCGGGCTCCGCCATAGGTCATCGCCAAGGCGGTGGAGATGCTGTAGGGGGAGAAGAAGACGTTGCCCGGGTCGCTGCGCAGCGCGCCGTAGAGGTCGAAGGCGAAGGTGCTGTTACCGCCTACCAGGAGTTTCACGTCGGGCTCCATTGCGGTCGCGGATCGCAGGGGGAAAACCGCCGCGGCGGCCGCGGTCGCCAGAACGAGCAAAGTGGGGTGGAACGACCTCCAGGATGTCATCGTCGAATCCTCCCGAAAAGGAAAGGAAATGTCGCTGGGCGTGGCGCTGCGGACCGGCGGACCCCCAATTCTTTTTACATTAGGCGAGGAGCCGCGCGCAGGGAAGGGTAGCTCGCCGCTTTTCACGTTTGGCCCGGCGATCACGATCGGTGCGGCATGGGAATTGGACGCAGGCCCCGGCAGGGAAGTTCCCGGCCGTGAGGGTGATTTTCCGGTGAATCTGCTGTGCGAACGCGCGAGCGCGGGAGGAAAGCAATTGTCAGCGGAGGGGCCGGCGGCGGGAGGATATAGGGGTGAGGTCGCTGCGCCAAACCCGACCACCCGACCTTCCTGACGCTTGGGCGTCCGCCATGCTGCTCCGGCTCTCCCTCTTGAGCCCCCCGTGTGAGGGCCATGCGCTTTGGGGCTAGACCAAACCGGTCGGGGCGGACTACGATTTGTGTTAGGAGTTGGATGTTCCGAGGGCGAGACGGCCACCACGCAGAGCACGTGCGGCGGCGGTGGACACGGCATCGGAAAAAGCGAGCGCCTATTCTGGGAGAGACGCGTGGCCGAAGAGATCGAGGAGCTGATTCTCCAGTTGCGCGCGAACATGGGTCGCGTCGTGCTGGGCAAGGACGACGTGGTCCGCTTCTGCGTCGTGGCGCTGTTGGCGGGGGAGCACGTCCTGCTGGAGGATGTCCCCGGGGTAGGGAAAACCCTGGTGGGGAAGGCCCTGGCCAAGAGTGTTTCGGGAATCTTCCACCGCTTGCAGTTCACGCCCGACCTGCTGCCGGCGGACATCACCGGCAGCACGGTCTACGACACGAAGACGCAGCAGTTCACCTTCTCGCGCGGGCCGGTCTTCGCCAACGTCCTCCTCGCCGACGAGATCAACCGCACCACCCCGCGGACGCAAAGCGCTCTGCTCGAGGCCATGAGCGAGGCGCAGGTCTCCGTCGATGGCCAGACCTACGAGCTCCCCAGGCCCTTCATGGTGTTGGCCACGCAGAATCCCCTTGAGTTCGAGGGGACCTACCCCTTGCCCGAGAGCCAACTCGACCGCTTCCTCCTCCGCCTCTCCGTGGGCTACCCGTCGCGCGACGACGAAATGCGGATCTTCGTCAGTCACCGCCCGGGCGAGCCGGTCGACTGGCTGGAGCCGGTGCTCACGTGCGAACAGGTGGTGGCCCTGCAGCAGGAGGTCCGCCGCGTCGAGGTGGACGAGGCGATCCACGAGTATATCCTCGACATCGTCCAGGCCACTCGGGAGAACGAGGATCTGCACGTCGGCGTGAGCACGCGCGGGGGGCTGGCGCTTTACCGGGCCTGCCAGGCGCTGGCGCTGGTCTCGGGGCGGCGCTACGTGGTGCCCGACGACGTCAAGCAGTTGGCCGTCTCCGTGCTGGCCCACCGGGTGCTCGCCAGGGGGTATCTGCACGGCGGGCATCGGGAGGCGATCGAAGTGCTCATCGACCGCCTTGTCGAAGAGGTTCCCGTCCCCAGTTGATTGCGAGAGTGACAGGCGTGGCCCGCGCGGCATGGCAATACCGAACCGGGGACGGCGGATGGTTCGCCTCCGCGCGGCGGCAGCGCCGCATCATGATCACTCCGGCCGGGATCTATTACCTCGCGGTCATGCTGGTGGTCTTCGGCGGCGCGATGATCCGGGGGATGAACCTCTTGATCGTCTTGGGGGGGATGATGGCCGGGCCGCTGCTCTTGAGTTGGCCGGCGGCCTGGCGCGTGCTCCGGCGCCTTTCCCTGCGGCGGCGGATGCCGCAGCGGATCTGTGCGGGCGACACGCTGGTGGTGGACGTCGAGCTGGCCAACCCGCGCCGCCGGGGAAGTTGGGCGGTGGCCGTGGAGGACCGCATCGTCCGCCTCTCCGATGGCCCGGAGGAGCAGGAAGCGGATACGCCGATCCGCCCGACCGTCTTCTTCACCTACGTTCCGGGGAACGGCGCGCGGCAGCAGTCCTACCGCGGCCGGCTGACGCGGCGGGGGCGCTACCGGCTGGGCCCCTTGCAGATCGAATCGCGGTTTCCTTTCGGCCTGGTTTTCCATCAACTCGTGCAGCCGCAGAGCGACACCCTCGTCGTCTGCCCGCGACTGGGCCGGCTCACCCGCCAGTGGATGCGGCGCCACCGCGAGGCCTTCGAGGGGTCGCAGCGCCAGCAGCAGCTTCTCGGCAGTACCGAGGCCGATTTTTTCGGTGTCCGGGAATGGCGCAGCGGGGATAGCGCCCGCGCCATCCACTGGCGCACCACGGCCCGCCACGGGACCCTGGTGGTCCGCCAGTACGAGCAGACGCGGAACCGCGACGTGGCGGTACTGGTGGACCTCTGGCAGCCGGCCACTCCCCGGGAAGACGACCTGGACAACGTCGAGCTGGCCGTGAGCTTCGCCGCCACGGTGGTGGCCGACCTCTGTCGGCGAGGCGGGGGCAACGTGGTGCTGGCCTCCTCGGGCAAGCGGCTCCGCGTCACCGGGGGAGCGGCCTCGGCGGCACTCCTCCACGATGCCATGTATCAGTTGGCCCTGGCCGAAGGGAGCGACGACGACGGGCTGACGGACCTGCTCCTCCGCGGCGCGGAGGCGGCCTCGCCGGGATGCGAGATCGTGCTGATCAGCCCGCGACGCATCGACCTCTCCGACCCGTTCCGCTTCGCCACCCTGCTTGCCGATCCGGTTCAGCGCGCCCTGCTGCGCCGGGTGAGGGTCATCACGACCGCCGGCGACGAATTGGACGAGTATTTCGAGCGAGAGGAGTAGTGCTCCGCCCGCCACCGGCGGGTTCCGGGTCGCGGCGCCCGATGCGTGCCGAAGGAAAAAGGGAGGGGGCGGGCAAAGGGGTTTATTGAAGTCGGAGACCCGACGCCATTGAACAAGACCGGAAGGCTGCCGGACGGAAACGTCCGGTCTGCCGGCCGCCCAGGGAGCCTTTCCACCCGTGTACGTCGAGCGCTTGTTGCAGATCCACGTGGCCGCGATGGCGGCCGTGGCCACCCTGCTGCTGGGAATGGGGCAGCAGAGTATGGCGCTGCCGCTGATGGTCTTCGTCGCCGCCGCCGTTTCGGTATGGCTGACGGACATCACCGGGACGATCGCCCTGAACCGCCTGGTGGCCAACCTTGCGGCGCTGGGAGCGGGCTTGTTGACGCTCCATGACCTGGGGCAGCTCCCCCCCCACGTCCGCATCCTCGGCCTGGCGAACCTGCTCGTCTATCTGCAAGTGATCCTCCTCTTCCAGAAGAAGGACGCCCGCCGCTATCGCCTGCTGGCAATGCTCAGCCTCTTGCAGGTGGTGGTCTCCGCGGTCTTCAACCAGGGGCTCTGGTTCGGGATCCTGCTGACGTGCTACCTCTTCCTCGGCCTTTCGACCCTGCTGCTCATCCACCTCTACGGCGAGGTGGAGCGCTTCCACGCCGTACGCAAGGTGGCAGCCGCGACTGCCAACGGGCGTCCCCAGCGCCGCTGGCCGCTGGCGGCATCCCCTGTCGTCTTCAGCGGTGCCACGGGCGGCCGCCACGGAGTGGGGTGGGAGCTCTTCGGCCGTGTGGGAGGGATGGGTATCTCCACGCTGGGGGTGGCGGCGATCATTTTCATCGCCGTGCCGCGGTTGGGCGACAACGCCTGGCGGGGACCGCAACTCGAAGCGCGCCGCGTCGTCGGCTACACGGACACGATCACCCTCGGCGAGCTGGGGCAGATCATCGAGAGCCCCCAGGAGGTGCTGCGGATCCGTTTTCTGGATGCGGAAAACGACGAACCCTATCGCGTGACGCTACCCGAGGTCTACCTGCACGGGACCTTGGTCAACGACTACCGCGCCGGCACCTGGCGGTACAGCCTCCAGGGCCATCGCCACCGCTTCCGGCCCCTCACCAGCGGGCCGGGGCCGCCGGAGCATCGGCTGGTCCGGCAGCGGATCACCATCGAGCCCTTGGAGCGGCTCGAGGTCTTCTGCGTGTGGCCCTTCTACCCCACGAATGGCCAGCACTCGCTCCGCTTCGACGCGCAACGCCCCCGGCTCCTCCGCCAGATGAGCGAGCGGGCGCAGCGCCTCACCTTCGAGCTGTACACCACCGCCTTCCGCAACGGCATACAGACGATCCTCCAGCCCGCCGACACGGAGCCCGACCTCGACCCGCTCCTCCAGTTTCCCGGGACCGAGGGACCCGAAGGGCTTCCCACGGTGGCGCGCCTCGCCGAGGAGTGGCTCGCCGAGTCGCAGATTCCCCCGGAAGACCTCCTCGGCCGTTTGCGACACCTCGAGTTCCGCCTCCGCGACAGCGAGGCTTTCCAATACAGCCTGGATGGACCTCCCCGCGACCCGTCGATCGACCCGTTGGAGGATTTCCTCACGAACAACCCCCGCGGCCACTGCGAGTATTTCTCGACCGCGCTGACCATGATGCTCCGCAGTCAAGGCATCCCCGCGCAGATGGTCATCGGTTTCCGTACCGACGAATGGAACGAGCCGGGCCGCTTCTTCCAGGTCCGCCAGCTCCACGCCCACACCTGGGTGGAGGCCTACGTGGCCCCCGAGTTCATCCCCAAGGAACTGTGGACCGACTCCCCCCTCGACTGGTCGCGCGGGGCCTGGATGAGGCTCGAGGCCACGCCGGGCGGGCTCGATGCCGAAGCGGCGGGGATCGGCCCCAAGTTGGCCGTCGAACGGTTCCTCGACGCCCTCGGCCGGTTCTGGTCCAACTACGTCCTGGAAATGGACGAAGCGCGGCAGCGCGAGGACGTCTACGAGCCGGCGGGGGAATGGATGAGCGCGCGGGTCAGCGACCTGGCAGACCCCGAGTGGTGGCAGGCCACGATGGCGCAGCTCCGCCAGGCGCTCGATGTCCGCCGCTGGAACGTCAACCAATGGTTTAGTTGGCGCGGGGGCCTGGCGGCGATGGCCGTATGCCTCGTGCTCGTGATCGCCTACCGTACCCTCCGCCTGGTGATCCGCGCGGCGCTGCGGCAGTACCGGGCGCGGGTGGCGGCCGCTCGTGCGCGGCAGGCCATCCGCGTCGCCTTCTACCGGCGCTTCGAAAACCTCGTGGGGAAGACGGGGTTGATCCGTGGACCGGCCGAGACCCAGGAAGAGTTCGCCGCCGCTGCCGGCCGCCACCTCGCCGAGCGCGCGGAGAAGCCCGAATTGGCCGCAATCCCCTCTGTGGTAGCATCCGCGTTCTATCAGGTCCGCTTCGGCCATACCCCCCTCGACAAAACGCAGCAAACGGCCGTTCGCGAGGCGCTCGACGAGCTGGAGTCGGCCCTCTCCACCGGGAAGCGACCCTAGTGGTCTGTCCAAATACCCTTCCCCATCTCCGTTCCCTCGATTTCCTCCTGTTCAAAAAAAGAACGACGAGGGAAGGGGTGCCTTGCCCACCTTTCTGGAACAGGAGGGCGCGGAGGGAACGGAGCGAGTGAGGGAGAGAATCTATCCAAAATCGTCGCGGCCCCCTCTTGACGGATTCGACGGGTGGTGCTAGCGTATTAGTTAGCTAGTACAGAGGACGCGCCATGTTCTTCCATATCGACCCCAGCGACGGCCTGGCCATCTACGAGCAGGTCGTGCGTCAGGTCAAGTTCGCGGTGGCCTGCGGTGCCGTGCAGGAGGGGGAATTGGTCCCCTCGGTCCGCGACGTAGCCCGCACGCTGGCCGTCAACCCCAACACGGTGGCCCGCGCCTACCGGGAACTCCAGGGCGATCGCATCCTCGCGCCGCTCCGTGGCACCGGGCTGCTGGTCGCGCAGGGTGCCGCCGCACGCTGCCGCGAGGAGCGCATCGAGCTGATCCGCCTCCGGCTGCGGCAGGTCCTCGACGAGGCGCGGCGGAGCCGGCTGACGGCGGAAGAGATCCGCCGGCTGGTGGACGGGGAGCTTTCGGCCATCGAACCCTCGGAGGCATGACCATGCAGACGGTTGCCCGTTGGACGGAGGTGAGCAAGCGGTACGGCCGCGAGACGGCCCTGGACCGCTTTTCCCTGGAAGTTCCCCCCGGCGTGGTCTTCGCCCTCCTGGGCGAGAACGGGGCCGGGAAGACCACGGCGCTGAAGATCCTCCTCGGCCTGACCGAGCCTGATGCGGGCAGGTCCGAAGTCCTGGGCCACGACAGCCGCCGCGAAGGGCTGGCCATCCGCCGCCAGGTGGGCTACGTGCCCGAGCGGCCCACGCTCTACGAGTGGATGACCGTGGCCGAGATCGGCTGGTTCACGGCCGGCTTTTTCGGCCCCGGCTACCTGGAGAGCTACCTCCGCCTGGCCGGCGCGTTCCACCTCCCGCCCGACCGGCGGATCGAGACGCTCTCGAAGGGGATGCGAGCCAAGGTCTCGCTGGCACTGGCGCTGGCCCACGACCCGGAGCTCTTGGTCCTCGACGAACCCACCTCGGGGCTCGACGCCCTGGTGCGGCGGGAATTCCTCGAAAGCATGGTCGATCGCGCCGCCACGGGCAAGACGGTCCTCCTCTCCAGCCACCAGATCGTCGAGGTGGAGCGGGTGGCGGACATCGTGGCCATCGTCCGCGAGGGGAAGCTGCTCCTCGTCGATCGGCTCGAGGATTTGAAGCGCCGCATCCGGCAGGTGACGCTCACCCTGCACGACGGGGCGCCGCCGCCGGAGATGCCCGGCGTGGTCCTCAGCCGCCGCCACCACGCCCGCCAATGGCAGTATCTGCTCAGCGACGCCGAGGAGGGCCTGATCGAGTCGAAGCGGTCGGCTCCCGCCGTCCGCGACCTGGACGTCCGCAACCCCAGCCTCGAGGAGATCTTCGTCGCCTACATGCAGCAGGGCCGAACCGAAGAGGCACCGGCATAACCCACTTGTAGGACAAATCCCCAATCCGTCCCGAGGAAAACGCAACACCGCGCTCTGTAGGACGGATCGCTGATCCGTCCCGAGCAGAACTCAATAACGCATTCCATAGGACAAATCTCCGATCCGTCCCCCTGCGCCGGACGAGTCGGCCGGCCATCCGGCCGAAACGGTTCACGCGTCCCTGCACCCGCCCGTCCGACGAACCAGATCACACGAGGAACTCCCAGGGAACTCAGCCATGAACGCGATCGTCTGGCGCCTGGTCTGGAAGGAGTATCGCCTGCAGCGGGCCTTTTGGCTGGCGGTGCTGGGGATCATCGTCCTCGGGCAGTTGCTGGGGCTGCTCATCGAGCATGACGGCGACCGGGCGGCGTATCTCTTCACTTTCGGCCCCGTGCTCACGGCTCTGTTCGCCGCGGGCATTGGGGCCACCCTCTTCGCCGCCGAGCGGGAGACGGGGACCTTCGACTTCCAGCGCGTGCTGCCCGCCGTTCCCTGGGCCGTGTATGCCGCCAAGGTGGCGGTGGCCGTGGCGGCCATCGTGGCCATGCTGGCGGCCGCGCGCGTCTCGGCATGGGGTGTAGCCGTCTTCGGGCAGTTCGTTTTCGATGCGGTCTTCGAGCGGAGTTGGTCGGAGGCGATGATCTGGGGCGTGTGGGGCGTTGGAGCAATCGAGGGGCTGGCATGGGGCACCTTCTTCTCGCTCCTCGGCCGCCGCACCTTGGTGACCGCGGTCCTGGCCATCTTCGCCGCCTCGGCAGGGGCCCACACCCTTGCCGAACTCTCCGGCGTCACCCCCCCATGGTCGCAGGAGGCCTACCTGGCCGCCGTCCCCTTCCGCCTGGCGCTGGCGGCCTTGGTGGTGGCGGCAACGCTGCCCCTGGCTGGGCGGTGGTTCCGCGATCGCCAGACCACCTCCGCTGCGCCGCTCTGGTGGGGCGAGGCTACCGCCCGGCCCGATGCCCGCCGTCTGACGGCCGACCATCCGCCGCCGCGGCTCCGCCGCCTCCTCTGGCAGCATTGGCGGCAGCTTCGGGGGATGGCACTGCTCTACGGTCTGCTGGCCGTGGCCGCAACGGCTCTCTGGGGGCTCCAGATGCGGATGGCGATCGAATGGCGATTGCAGGGGTACTACGTAATCCATCCCGGCCTCCCCTACCTCCTGGCAATCATGGGGGTGTTCGGGACACTGGTGGGGGCGGCGGTCTTCCTGGCCGACCAGCGGGGCAACTCGCGGCTGTTCCTCGCCGAGCGCGGGCTGAGCGGCGGGATCGTCTGGCTGAGCCGGCAGGTCGTAGGATTGGGATTCACGGCCGCCGTGGCGCTAGGACTGCTCCCTGTGGTGCTGATGGCGGCGGCGGGATCGTCGTGGCCGCTGCAGACGCCCGAGAACGTCGTCGGGCCGCAGGCAGCCGTGCTGGTAACGCTTCTAACGGTTTCCAGCTACGCGGTAGGGCAGTTCGCCTCGATGGTCATCCGCAGCGGCCTGATCGCAGCGGTAGTCAGCTTGTTCCTTACCGCCCTGGTCTGTGCCTGGGCGGCGTTGGCCTACTTCCTCTCGCTGGGCTGGTGGTGGTCGGTGCTGCCGCTCTCGGCAGTCCTTCTGGCAGCGACGTACCTTCGCGCCGGCGATTGGATGGTGGGCCGGCGGGGCGCGGCGCGGTGGGCCCGCGTGCTCTCACCCGTGGTGGTCTACCTGCTGGGGCTGGTCGTGGCGGTGCCCCTGGTCCGCATCGCCCAGATCCCCGCGGTGGACGCGGGCAATACCCTCGCCGAGGCCACCCGCGTCCCCAGCGCCGAGGCCCAAGAGACGGCGCGGCTCTACGAGGTGGCGGGGAACCATCTCAGGCCATTTCGGGATCGTGATCCCTCTGGGGAAGCGATTGGAGCGGGTTGGGACCCCTGGGAGGGATTGGCGCCGCGGAGCGGCCCGCTGGTCGACGCGGAGCAGCAATGGCTGGAGAAGAACCCCGTTGCCCTGGAGCTGGCGCTTGAGGCCGCGATGCGCCACGAATTCCGCCACTTCGATCCTCGCTACCCCGAGGACGCTTCGCTGCGTTTGCGCCGGCAATTTAGCCGGCTTGCTGCACTGGTAACCGTCAGCGGGAGGCAGCTCGAGACGGAGGGTGACCTCGCCGGGGCCTTGGACCGCTACGTGGCAGCCATGCGGATCGCCAATCATGCGGGCGGCGCTTCCGATGCCGACCGTTATGGGCGCGTGGCCCTGGCGGGGTGGGCCGCGGCCGCCGCCCGCGAGGAGCCGGAGCTGCTGCACACGGCCATCGAACGGCTCGGGGAGGTGCGCGCAGCGCGGCCTTCGCTGGTCGAGCCCTATCTCGACCAGTACGTCGTCCGGGCCCAGGCCATTGCCGGCGATGAGGAATCGGTGGCCGCGATGCTCGGCCATACGCATGTCTACGGCTTCCAGCTCTGGCACCGCCTCATGCCCTGGGAGCGGGTGCGCCACCGGCGGATCGTGGACACCCTGTTCCGGCCTTACTTTCTCGCTGCGCAATCCAACGAGGCACGTCTGGCGCAGGGGCATCGTATCGAGGAGGAGATGGACCCGTGGCCGTGGGAATACGCCGACAGTGCCCAGGAGGCATTCCCGCAGGAGCGGCTCATCGGTCCGTGGGGTGATACCCTCGCGCCCTCGCTACGGGACCATTGGCTCCGCGGAGGCATAGCGCTGGACAGTCACCCCCGCGCACTCCAGGTGTGCCTGGCCTTGGCCGCCTATCAGGCCGACCACGGGAACGTGCCCGACTCGCTGGATGCCTTGCTGGGGACCTACCTCGACGAGCTCCCCCCCGACCCCTACACCGGCCGGCCCTACCTG
>SLBP01000076.1:0-6550 GCA_007126245.1 Planctomycetales bacterium | reverse complement strand
CGCGGCGTTGGCGCTTCCTCTTCGGAATCTCCAGGCGGCGCGGACTCCGGTCTGCTCCGGTGAGGATCGCGGTCCTGGGAATCGATCGGTACGGCGATCACATCCTGGGACGCCTCTCCCCGTTCTACCGGAACCTCGCCGGCAAGTGGGGGACCGTTCCCGGCGACCGAGATGGCCTCCTTCTCGCGGGTGAGATACCATACCGCGCCCACGAAGGTTGCCAGGAAGACGAGTGCAGCCGCCGAGAAGACAACTCCCCATGGCCCGCGGCGGCCCCCCCTCTGGCTCCGCGCGACGTGTAACGGCGGGGAAGGATCTACCGGCAACCAGGTCTCCTCGACCAGCGGTGGAGGCGAGAACGGCTCCAGCTTCTCGCGGAGGCGCGCGTCGTAGCGGGCCTTCTTCTCGGGGTTGAGCAGGCAGACGCGGGCAGCCGCCACCTCGTTGAGAAGCTTTTGCGCGAGCGCCAGGTGTCTGCCGGACTGGAACCCCTTGAGGTAGGCCATCCGCTGATCGGCCGCGTTGGCGATGGTCTCCTCGTCGGCCTCAAAGACCTCCAGTCCCAACAACCGGTAGTGGTGCGGCGGCTGATCCTGGGGACGGATTCCCAGCCACTTGCGGTATGGGTCGAAGGAGTCGGTCATTCGCAGTCAGCCCCCCGGCAGTGCGAAAGGGTCGTGACGCCGTCCGGCGCCGTGCGTCCCTTTCCTCCCCGGTAGCGGTGCAGAGCCCTCCTGGAATTCTTTGGCGAGCGTCCCGGCCGCGTCGGTCCCCACCGCGGCCGTTCCCAGGCCCACCCATACTATTCTATAATTCTATAAACAAACTTCTACATCATCGACCCGGTGTTCTTCGAGGTGGTTGGCGGCGTGATCGACGAGGCCCGCGACCCGGGCCGCCGTGCTCCACTTCCACCACATCGAGGCGCCCCGTGCCGGCCCCGCGGGCGAGCGGCTCCGCTTCCTGGCCCTCCGGCGGCAGGTTGCCGAGCGCCATTGCGACCGCCCCCTGAGCTCGCCGTGGGGAGCTATTGGCGGTCGTCGGGCTCCGCAGGGATGTACGTGAGCGTCTCCTCGGCAACGTCGGCGATGAATCCTTCGGCGGGGATATCGATCCCCAGTGTCCAGGCGATTCCCTGGAGGACCAGGCGGCGGCACTCCTCGCGCTGCCAGTTGCGGTGGTAGTGCAGGCCGGCGAAGCCGAAGGCCCGCCCGCCGTCGGGACGCTCGAATGCCCAGGCGACTGTCTCCCAGCGGTCCTCGATGTCGGCTTCCAGGAGGGGGACGACGCGTCCCTCGCGGGCGAATTTCAGGCGGTAGTAATACTCGTCGTCGAGGCGAAAGACCTCGTCGATGCCGTACGTCACCGGGTGCCGCGGCTGGGCGACACGGACGGTCGTCTCGCAGAGGATATATTGCCGGTCGTCGCCGCCATGGCAGCCCCCCATCAGTTCCAGGTGGCGCTCGACGTACCGGCCGTCGCGGGCGCCGATTCCCCAATGGAGCTCCACGATGCCGCCGCCCCGCTCGGCGAGCCGCTCGATGGCGGCCAGCCTCTCGGCATCGAGCTGCATCCAGCGCGCCCCTTCCCCCAGGAAGAGGACCACGGCGTCGGCCGTATCGAGCAGCGCCGGCCCCTCGGGGAAAGGCTCGTCGGCATCGGCTACGGTGACGCGGATACCGGGGAGGCCTTCGAGGAGCTCGGCGATGATCCGGGCGCCGGCCCGGTACTCGTGGGTTTCCGGCGGATGGTCGCGGGCTTGAGCCAGGACGAGGACGTGTTTCTCCTCGGCCGCGGCGGCGAATGCCGCGAAGCCGGCGACGATGAGAGCGGCCACCATCCAACAACGCGCCATGAGAAGACTCCTCTCGGCCAAGTGGAAATCGGGCCCCGGCAGCGGGACGGCGTCGCCCGCGGCTGCCGCGCATGATAATCGGGCCGCCCCCCGGCGGCAATCGGCCGCGGAACGGACCTCGTCGTAGGGCTGCCCCCACGAGTAGGATGGAGGGTTGCGACGCCGCGATGGAGAGGTCGTCGCGGCCCCAATGCCGATGCCCTGGAGGCGAGTCATGGATGGCTGGGATCTGGCGCTGCTGGCGGTCGCGGGCTACGTGGCCGTGATGACCCTGGTGCGGCTCATGCGCCGCCGCCGCGACGCCGTGCTCCAGCAGTTCCGCGAGCAGGTCGAGGCCGAGCAGAAACGAAAACGCGACGAGGCCCGGAGGTGCAGGGAGGCCGAGCTCTTCGGCGAAGTGAACTGATTCAAGGGAACGCAGTGACGAAGCGGTTCTTCATCGAGACGGTCGGCTGCCAGATGAACGTACTCGACAGCGAGCTCGCGGCTGCGGGCTTGCTTCGCGCCGGCTACGAGCCGGCCGAGGATCTGCACCAGGCCGACCCTTCGCTGTCGAAGAGCACGAGACGGTGATCCGCCTCAGTGAACTCAAGTAATTCGGCTCATGCAAACCGAGCATCGGGCAGTATGCTCGGAGGGCATGGAAAAGGCGTGATGGGCATTGCCCTGGCCTCCGGTCGCCGATAGGCTGGTGGGCGTGGTTCCATCGCCTCCAGAATCGAGCGGAGGGGGCCTCACCAGCTCTTCCGCACGGAGGATTGCCGATCATGAGAATTACGGGGCGCGTAGGACCGGTCATGGTCCTGGTCGTCGCGGTGGCCACAGCCGCCGCGGGGGCGGCCGAGTCGATCGAAGTCGAGCTGGAGCTGGTGGAGTTGGACCGGCCGAACCAGTTGGGCGTCTACTCCTGGGGCGAAGATCGCATCGGCGGTCCCGAGCTGCAGTTGCTCGAACTGGCCGGGGGCGAGGGGGCCGGTGCGTGGGCCGAGGTGCGGCGGCAGCGCCAGGCCTTCCAGCGGCTGGTCCGCGAAGAGCCGGCCTACCATGGCGAACCGCTGCGGGCGGTGGTGACGTTCGGCGGCCGGGAGTTTCCCTTCGCCCTCGACAGGGCACAGCCGGACGGGGAGGTCTTCGACCGGCTCCACTTCGACACCGCGGGCACCGGCGAGCTGACGACCACGATCGTGGCGGATGCGGAAGCTGGCGGCGCGGAGAATCGCTGGGTCCCTAGCGGAATCGTCTTCCCGCAGGTGAAAGTCTCCGTCCCCGGCGACGAAAGCGATTTCCGTTACTGCTTCACGCTCCAGGTCATCGCCGGTCTCGATCGGCCAAGAGAATTGCTTTACGTCCAACGGTTGAGCGAGGATGAGGATCTCCTGCGCGTATCGGGCTTATGGGGCGGAGGTTATGCCATCCGGAACCGGGCGGGGAGGTCGGAGATCGACCCGGAAGCGGCCGTGCCGGTAACGCTCCTGTTCCGCGCGGCCTGTTACCGGCAGGGGCGATTCTACCTGGGCGATGAGGAGATCCACGTTGCCCTACTGGACGGGAACAGCAACGGCCGCTTCAGCGATCAGGCATCTCGAAGCGAAGAGCGTACCGGGGCCCGGTACCACGCCGTACGGCTCGGCGACCGCCTGGTGCTGGGCCCGGCAATCAGCACGTCATCCGGCGACGTGGTCCGCATCAGCGGTGAGCGCACGGTGCACATGGGCCCCCTATTGAGCCTGGGAGGAACAGTCTACGAGTTGTATGTGGCGCCGGAGGGCGACCGCCTCACGCTGACACCCACCCCGCGGCCCCTGGGCGTTTGGACTTCTCCTCACGGGGAGTTAAGGGTGACCCTGGTCGGTGAGCAGGGGGTCTTCGAGACCGTGGGAAAGGGCATGGAGCCCGTGGCCGTCCCTGCCGGCCGGTGGTCGGTCCACTCCTATACGATCCGGTCCCGGGAGACCGAGACGATGGCTGAGGCGGCCATCGGGGGCGACGGCCGCGGGCGGGATCGCGATGCGGTGGCGCTGCTGCAGGCGATCGTACCTGCCGCGGTGCCGCCGCTGGAGGTTGCTGCCGACCAAATGCAAGAGTTTCCTTTCGGACCGCCGCTTCGCCCCGTGGTCGAGGCCCGCTGGCCACAGCGAATCGAGTTCGTGCGGGGGGCGCTGGACCTCGAACGGGTTACCGTTGCCGACCCGGACGATTTCAACCTTGATCTTTATCTGAGTTTCCTGGGCGCCGGCGGCGAACGGGTACATGATGTAACCCTCGGCGGCTCAAAGCCCCCCGCGCCGCGATTCGAGGTCCTCGATCCCGACGGAAGAGTCGTCGTCAGCGGCGTCTTCCGCTATGGATGAGCTTTCACCTGCGCGTACTCGTGGCGAGTACCGGAGAATGCGGCGGAGGAGTATCGCGTGCGCGTCACCGCCGAGGCGGGGCCCTTCGCCGTCGAGCAATACGAGTCGATCATCCGCTTGAGCGAATCGAGATGAAACCGCGGCTTCGGACGGCACGAGAGGAGAATCCCAGGAGATAGGCATCATGAAGCCAAAATACGATCGCGGCTCTCCCGGGCGGCACGGCCCCCAAACGTATTTTCGGACTGACACTAGCCGAATTCGCAAGATGTCAGGAATTCAGCCGCCGGGGTGACTAAGAAGGCCGAGCGGGGGACGGACGCGGCCGAGCCGCAAGCTGCGGAGGCGGTTCAGATCGCGATGCCTCGAAAGAACTCGGCGATCTGCTGCTTACCGGCGAGACCCTCCGCGACTGCCAACGTCAGCGCGACGAGCCCGTCCTCGTCGGCACGAAGCTCAATACCGTTGATGGCAAGGAAGATGATGGCGGTTGCTGCACCGATCCGCTTATTGCCGTCGACGAAGGGATGGTTCTGAACGATGTGGTAGAGGTGTAACCGTTCACGGGGCGGCCGAAGGGGACAGTCCCATCTTCGTGGCTGAATAGCGTTATCCAGGAGGAATACCGTCTACGGCCGCGAAAAAAAGGGACAGTCCCCCGTGAATGGTTACCTGCCCGCTACGGCTCCAGGAGCCGCAAGCGGATGTAGCGGACGTCCACAACCCGCTCGCCGGGGATCTCGAGGGCCCGCAGCGACAGCGTATCGCGGCCGGCCTCCAGCCGCATCACACCCAGCGGCAGCGGCCTGAAGTCTTTGACGTACGACTCGATCCTCGGCACCCGGTCTTCGGCGGCGCCCACGAACGGAGGGTCGTGCGCCTCGGCGACCGTGCCCCGCACCGCGGCATCCCGGAAGGCCAGCTCGATGGTGGCCCCCACGTCCTCCTCGCGGCAGGTGTAGTAGAGCACCGCCTCGTAGTCGCCGGCCGTGGCCACCTCGACGTCCCAGGTGATGCGGTCTTCGGTATCCTCCCAGCCGGTGAAAAAGGAAGCGTTCGGAAAGCGGTTGCTCCGCACCACGTTCCCGTGGGCCACGCCGTCGCGGGCAGGCAGGTAGGTGGTGGGAAACTCCCGATAGCCGACCGGAAAGGGCCGTTCGTCGGGACCGAGGTCGGTCATGGTCTCCTGCCGCCACTGCGCGACGGCCTCGCGGAGCGCGCGGGCCACCTCGGGGTGTTCCTCGGCCACGTCGCGGCGCTGGCCGGGGTCGGCGGCCAGGTCGTAGAGCCGGCCCTGGTGGTCGAGGCGGTAGCGCTGGGTGCGGACGCTCACGCGGTCGTTCCAATGGGTAAAGATCATACGGTCTTCCCACGGACCGCTCTGCCCGGTGAGCAGCGGCGCCACACTGATGCCGTCCAGCGGCTTCTCGCCCACGATCTCGATCCCCGACAGTTCGGTGAGCGTGGGCAATAGGTCGACCGCGGCGGCGATCTGGGGGATTACCGTCCCCGGCTCGATCGCAGAGGGCCAGCGGATCAGGCAGGGGACGCGTACGCCCCCTTCGTCCGTCGAGCCCTTGCGGCCCCGCATGCCCGCGTTCCACCGCCAGCTATTGGGGCCGTTGTCGGTGAAGTAGACGACGATCGTCTCCCCGGCCAGGTCCAGCTCGTCCAGCTTCTGCAGCAGGCGGCCCACGTTGGCGTCGATGTTCTCGCACATGGCCAGCGCCGCCCGCGTCATCGCCAGGTCCTCCTGCTCCGGGTCGCGGTGGCGCATGGCCGGCTCGGCGGCGGCGAACCGCTCATAATACGCGTCCGGCACCTGCATGGGCGAGTGGGGGGTATTGTAGGGGAGGTAGACGAAGAAGGGCGCGTCGCGGTGCGCTTCGATGAAGGCCAGTGCCCGGTCGGTGAGGTCGTCGACGACGTAGCCGTTCCCCTGGACGAGCTCTCCATTGTGCTCCAGGGTCCAGTCGAAGTAGTGCCCCCAGTGGCCGGAGCAGAAGCCGTAGAACTCGCCGAAGCCGCGGGCAGTGGGATGGTAAGGGTACTGCCAGCCGTTGTGCCACTTGCCGAAGCAGCCGGTGGCGTAGCCGGCGGCCTGGAACGATTCGGCGATGGTCCGCTCGGAAAGGTCGAGCCGCTCATCGCCGGCCGACGTGCCGCGGATTCCACTGCGCGTATGGTACCGCCCGGTGAGCAGCTCCGCCCGCGTGGGCGAGCACACCGGCTGCACGAAGAAGGCCTCGAAACGCGCCCCGTCGTGGGCCAGCGAGTCGACGTGAGGCGTGTCGAGGTTCGTGTTGCCGTGCACGCTGAGATCCCCCCACCCCTGGTCGTCGGT
>SLBP01000111.1:0-20805 GCA_007126245.1 Planctomycetales bacterium | reverse complement strand
TCAAGGTCGGCCCGCTGTCGGCAGGCGCCGACCCCGGCCCGCCGGGCGGCGTGGGTCGTGGCGGTGGGACTGGTCGTGGGGGTAGCGCTCAACGGGTGGCAGTCGCACCGGCACGGGCAGCGGTTGGCAGAGCTGTACGGGCCGGAGCGCATTCCGCGGCCCATCGCCGAGGTGGTGGAAATGGGGGCGCAATTCGATGAAGCGTCGGCCGACCAACTCGAGCGGAATCTTCTGGCGGCGCACCGCCGCCGGCCGAATTGGGATTATTGGGGGTACCTGGAAGAACACCTTACCGAAAACGAGCCCCTTTGGGGAAGCCTGAGCTATGAGCCGAGCGAAACGCCTGTTGAAGTGGACGGGGATCGTCCTGGGGGGGTTGGTGGCGGTCCTCTTGATCGCCAACGCGGTCTTCGTCTGGCGGACCGATACTGCGCTTGAGCGGCGGCTGGAGGCAATCCGCGCCGACGGCGAGCCGCTCATGCTGGCCGACCTGGCCCGCGATCCCGTCCCTCCCGAATTCAACGCCCACACCTACCTGCAGCGCGCCGCGGCGGGCATCGAGGGAATGGGAGAATTCTTGGATGAGGTCTTTCGGAGCGAGACTTACCAGCTCCGAGAGCCTACGGAGGCCGAGCTGGCGAGGATCCGCGCTGCCTTCACCGCCTATCCGCAGGTCCTCCCCCTTTTGCAGCAGGCGGCAGAGGCGCCCGATTACGATCCCGGCTACGACTACACTCAGCCCACGGATCGACTCATCGGGCAGATCATGGAGCGGCTCGGCGCGCGGCGCGCAGCAATCCGCGTGCTCGACGGCCACGCACTGCTATGCCTCGCGGAAGATCGGCACGACGAGGCCTTCGAGACCTCGCTGGCCATGCTTCGCCTCGCGCGTCACGTCGCGCGCGAACCGATGGTTGTGGGCAACCTGGTATCGCACGCGATTCGATCCATCGCTGTCGACAGCATGACGCGGGTGCTACGCGCGGCCCCCATTTCCGAGAATCGTCGCGCCATTCTCGAAGCCGACCTGGCGGCGTTCGACGACGTGGAAGTATTCCGCCATGCGCTCGTGACCGAGCGGGTCCTCGGCATCGAGAGTTATCGCCAGCTCCCCTCACGCAACGTCTGGCTATACCTGCGTGGCTATTGGAACTTGGATGTCGCATACTATCTCGATCTGCTGGAGGCGTCACTCGCCACCGCGGATCGAACGTACGCGGATGCGACGGCGGCGATGGAGGCGGTTTCCCGGCCAGTGGCGGGCGGATTGGTTCTTGTCCGCCTTTTCGAACCGGCACTCGACCCGGTTCGTCGCTTGGCCGCCCGCTCCACGGCGCTGACCCGCTGCCTGCGGGTGCTCAATGCCTTACAGGCGTTCGAGGAGGAGCATCCGGGCGCCGTGCCCGAGCTGGCCGATCTGGGCCTCCCCGCCGAAGCCATTACTGACCCCTTTACCGGCGAGCCGCTGCGGATGCGACGGCTGCCGGAGGGCTGGCTGATCTACTCCGTGGGGGAGAACCTTACGGACAACGGCGGCGCGGTGACGGCGCCCTCCGGCAAGCTGCCGCTGGACATCGGCTTGGGCCCCTGAATTACCCCTTCCGGGCGGTCATGTTGACGCCTTCGGTGGCGTCCCTTACGATCGGGATTACGGGGGGCATTGGTGGGTCCTTTTCTACCTGCCCTCTGGCCTGCCGCTGGTCGGCTCATCTCCCATACGAAGGAACCTCCGCCCATGCCGCTTTTCGAAGTGGAGACCGCTTCCCACATCATCATCACCTGGGCTAATGACGAACGGGCCGCCCGCGAACTCGTCGAGGACACCTACCCGGCGGAGGCCCCCGTACGGATCACGAAACGGCCCCGCGATACCTGGGTGATCTCGAAGGCCGCGCTGGGTATCACGGGGCTGACCGACCCCTGCGCCGTCGCCCGCGACTGCCTGTCCAAGGCTTCGGGCGACAAGGTTCAAGCCATCCGCCTGTATATGCAGCACACCGGAGCCGACCTCGACGGAGCGCGGAAAGTGATCGAATCGAACATGGTCATGGGCTGGTGACGGGTATTCCGGATCGCCGATCCCCCGCACGACCGATGAGCCGCCCGAAACGCCCTCGCCGCCATGCCCCTTCTCGAGTCCCCCCCGCCGGGGAACAGCCGTCGCCGGCTCTCCCGGGGCGGTTGGGAGGTGTGCGGACGGCGGTGGACCCCTCCTTGCGGCCCTGGATGCTGGCTGCGGCGGCCGCACTGCTGATTGCCCGTCCGCTCTTCCCCAGCGAATCGGCGTCGATGGGCGACGGGCTCGCCCTGGTCATGCTCTGGCTGGCGCTGGCGCTCTTCTGGCTGCTGGAGTCGTTTTGGCTGCTGCGGGCCGAGGGCGCGCGGCGGGCCGTGCTCCCCATCCGCTTCGGATGGGTGGACGCGGCGGTGCTGGCATTGGCCGCTTGGCATAGCCTGGCGGCCCTGGTGGCGATCACCCATACCGCCCCGCGACCGGCATGGAACATGCTCTGGCAGTGGGTGGGGATGGCCGTAGCCTTCCTCGTCTTGCGGCAGCTCCTGCGCAGCGAGCGCGAAGGGCGTGCCCTCGTGGCGACCATGATCGCCCTGGCACTCGGCCTTTCGGTCTACGGCTTCTACCAGACGGCGGTGGAATTGCCGGCCTCCCGCGCGTTGTACCGCAACGATCCCGATGCCGCCCTGAGGGCCGCCGGCGTATGGTACCCGCCGGACTCGCCGCAGCGGGAGCTCTTCGAATCGCGCCTGGCCAATACGGAGCCCCTGGCGACCTTCGCGCTGACGAACTCGCTGGCGGGCCTGCTGGCCCCGTGGCTCGTTGTGGCGGTGGGGATCGGCCTCTACGGATGGCCGCGAACGCGGGAAGGCGACAAGACCGCGCCCAGGGCCGATCCGCCCACGGGACTGCGGCGGCTGTGGAACGAGGTGTCGGCGCGCACCGGGCCCGTGGCGCTTGTGGCAGTGGTCATTGCCGTCTGCCTGGTGCTCACCAGGGGGCGGAGCGCCTTGGCGGCGACCTTCCTGGGGTTGGTTCTCCTGGGGTTCGACACGCGATTCGGCCGCCGTTACGGCCTGCGGTCCCTGCTGGCGGTGGCCGTCGTGGCGAGCCTGGTCGTCTCGGCAGCGGCAGCTGCGGGGACGCTGGACCGTGGGATGCTCCTCGGCGCCGGCCGCTCGCTCCTCTTCCGCCTCGAGTATTGGAGGGCGACGGCAGTCATGATTGCCGAACGCCCCCTTTTCGGCTGCGGGCCGGGTAATTTCCGCGATTTCTACACCGCACACAAGCTCCCCGAGGCCAGCGAGGAGGTGGCCGACCCGCACAATTTTCTCCTCGAAGTCTGGGCTACGGCGGGAACGCCCGCTGCCCTGGCCCTGGCGGCGGCCTTAGGGATCTTCTTTTACCTGTCGTTCTGCTGCCGGCAGAAGCGGACCGCCCAAGAGTCTACCGGCGGCGAGACGGCTCCGGGGTGGTCGGCAGCTCCGTGGCCGATCTACGCCGGTTGCGCCGCGGGATTCCTGCTCGCCCTACCCATCGGCCTGACGAGCCAGGCACCGCCGAACCTCGCTGCCACACTCATCGCCCTGCCGGCAAGCGGGCTGGGCTTGGCACTGCTACACCCCTGGGTCGACCGCGGGCGGCTGCCGCCTCATTTGCCGGCGATCGCCGTGGCCGTCCTCCTGATCCACCTTACGGCGGCGGGGGGGATCGGCTATCCGGGCGTGGCAGGGACGCTCTGGCTCTTGATGGCCGTGGGCCTCACGGTGCCCGGATCCGATTCCCCGCAGGCAGCGACCGAAAGCGATGCTGGGCAGGCTTGCCATGCCTCGACGCGGCTGGGGCGAAGGGGCGTAGGGGCTCTCGCCCTCGTTGCAGGAGGCCTGACGGTGGCGTGCTACGTGACGGCCTACGCCCCGGTGACGCGGAGCCGAGCGGTTCTGGGTGAGGCCCTGGTGGCCCAGGACCCCCGACGGGTCGAGGCGCTCCTGGAGGCGGCCGCCGCCGCCGATCCGCTTGCGGCAGACCCCTGGTCGTACCTGGCAGCCTGGCACTTCCAACGCTGGAGCGAAGCCCCTTCGGCGGAGCACCTTGCCGGCTTTGAAGCGGCGAGCCGGAAGGTGTTGGATCTGCTTCCCCACAACAGCGGGGCCTGGGAGCTCCATGGGACCCGGCTCCTCGCAGTTTACCAACACAGCGGGGATGGCTCGCGCGCCGAAGAAGCCGTGGGCAGTCTCCATCGCGCCGTCGAGCTCTACCCGAACAGTGCCACCACGCGCGGCAAACTGGCCGTGGCCCTGAAAGTGTCGGGCGATAGAGATGCTGCACGCCGAGAGGCCGACCGGGCCCTCCGCCTCGACCGACTGACCCCGCATCCCGACAAGAAGCTGCCCGCCGAACTCCGGCAGCGGCTCGAGCGTATTACCGGCTGACCCGGACTCTGGTTTGTCGCTGAATGGGCACATCCGGCAGGGACCGGCCGACCGCTTTGCCGACTGGGGAGAATAGCCCATAATAGGGAGGGCGCGCTGGGCGGCCGGGAGGGGGCCGCTGAAGCTCGCGGGCCGAAGAGCATCCCATCCGGTCGGTATCCTTGTCAACAACGCGACTGGGTCGCGAGTCGGCCCGGTGCGCTTCACCGGACCAATCACTCTTGGCGTTCCAAGGTTGCGATGATGAAGACCTGGCAAATCGTAGGCTCGACGGTTGCCCTGGGGCTGGTGGTCGGTATCGGCATCGGCTACTACCAGACCCGTAGCGACAACGGCGACGACCTGCTCGCCGGTGGCAGCGGCACCGCAGAGCGCAGAGCAGCCGAACCGGCTGCGATCCCGGCCACGGGCGCGCGGCCGCGCGTGGAGGTGGACGAACCGATCCACGAGTTCGGTGTGATGGACAGCCGGGCGGAGGGGAGTCATGAATTCACCATCCGCAACACGGGCGACGCACCCCTTGAGTTGAGGGTCCTCTCCACGACGTGCGCCTGCACGATCGGCGAACTGAAGGAAAAGACCGTACCCCCCGGCAGCTCGACGACGGCTCGGCTCGACTGGCACGCCGACAGCGAGTTCGGCCCCTACGAAGAGACGGCGATGCTGGAGACCAACGATCCGGAAACCCCACGTGTGGTCCTCACCGTGAAGGGGGAATTCCGCGCCGCCCTCCAACCCGAGCCTCCCGAAATCACCTTCAGCCGCATCGCCGCCGGGGAGCCGGCATCCGCGACGGTACACCTCTATCGCTTTCTCCCGGAAGAGGTGGAGATCGTGGACGTCGGTTTCCACAACCCGCCGACCGCCGACCGCTTTCAAGTGGACATCGAGCCCATGCCGGCCGAACAGGTCGCGGAAAAGGACGACGCCTTCGGGGGGTATCTCGTCCACGTCACCGTAAAACCCGGGTTGCCTTTAGGGGCGTTTCAGCAGAGAATCCGCCTGCATACTTCGTTGGAAGGCAAACGGGAGCTGGTGATCCCCGTCAGGGGAATGGTGGCCAGCGACATATCTGTCTTCGGGCGAGATTGGAACGCCGAGTTGAGCGTTTTAAGGATGGGAATGGTCAACGCGGCACAAGGGGGGCGCCGCACGCTCAACCTCGTTGTCAGCGGTCCCCTGCACGACGCGGTCACCTTCGGCGTGAAGGAAGTCGACCCGGGATTCTTGACCGTATCGTTCGGCGAACCGAGGCGGTTGGGAGACCGCGCTACGCAGATTCCGGTGACGATCGAGGTGCCCAAGGGAGCGGCCCCGCTCAGCCGGCTGGGCACCGAGGTGGCCCCCTTGGGGCAGGTATTGCTGGAGACGAACCACCCCGACGCCAAGGAAGTGGTGATCCGCGTCCAGTTCGCCGTCGAGGGTTGAGGGCGCCCGAGAACCGGAGCGGTGCGCGCGGGCCGAGGGGTGTACCCCACGCATGAAAGACGAATCAATGGCGGCGGCTCTGCGAGCCGGCCCCGCCGTTGTCCAACCCCCAATGGAATCGGGCCGATGGGTAAATTGGTCTCGTCGCTGGCGATCTTCACGTTCGCGGCGGCTGCGGGTATCGCCTTGCTCGCGATGGGCTGCAGCCCGGACGGTGGAGCCGATCCACCGGTTGCCAATCCCGAGGGCTTTGCCGCGCCCCGGGTTCCGCCGGTCCCCAGCCCAGCTCCGCTTCCTCAGCTACCCGAAGCGCCGCCCGCAGCACCCCAGGGGACACTGCTTCCCACCCCGGCCATCGAGCCGGGGGGCGAGGATCGGGCGGCTGAGGACGCAGCGGAGGCATTCGAGGCGCCGCCGGTGGAAAGGCCCTCCGCGCTCGAGTACGGCGAGCCGTCCGACCCCGCACTGCCGCGGGCGAATCCTCTAAGACCGGAGCTCCCGCCCCAGCCGCTTCGGGATACTGAGGGTTTCCGCCCGGAGGCCGAACCTCCGGCGGACGAGGAGGCCCGCGACGACGCCCCCCCCTACGAAGACGTGGGGAAGGGAGGCGTCGCCTTCGGAAAGCGGGGACATCCTCCCTTCGATCCCATCAAGGAGAACGGACCGATCTTCGTCGATTGGCCCGATCCGCAGGCGGCCCTGGTGATCACCGGCCGCCAGGACGGCTACCTCGAGCCCTGCGGCTGTGCGGGCCTCGACCGCATGCAGGGTGGCCTCGGCCGCCGGCAAACGATGATCGCCATGCTCCGCGAGGAGTTCGGCTGGCCGGTGGCCGCGGTGGACGTGGGCGGGCTGGTCAAGGGTTTCGGCCGGCAGGCGGAAATGAAGCTCCACCTCACGCTGGAGGCCATGCGGCGGATGCGCTACGACGCCGTGGCCTTCGGCCTGAGCGACTTGAGGTTCCCCGCCGCCGAGCTCCTCTCCGTGGCCCTGGGCGTGGACGGTGAACCGGGTCCCTTTGTCTCCGCCAATGCAGCGCTCTTCGATTTCGACGCCGAGTTGACCGATCGCGTCCGCATCGTGGAGTCCGGCGGGCTCCGCTTCGGGATCACCTCGGTTTTTGGCGAGGAATACCAGGCCGATCTCCGCAACGAGGAGGTCGTCCTGCGCGACCCGGCCGCGGCCCTCGAAGAGGTCGTTCCCACAATCGAGGCGGAGGCCGACGTCCTCGTCCTCCTCGCCCATGCCACGGTCGAGGAGTCGATGGCCCTGGCGCGCCGCTTCCCGCAATTCGGCGTGGTGGTCACATCCGACGGCCCCGGGACGCCGCCCGGCGAGCCGCGGAAGATCGACGGCACCGAGAGCCTCCTCGTCCAGGTGGGCGACAAGGGGATGAACGTGATCGTGCTGGGGTTCTATGACGACCCGGTCCACCCCGTCCGGTACCAGCGGGTGCCGCTCGACTCGCGGTTCGCCGGTTCCCGCGACGCCCACCTGCTGATGAGTGCCTACCAGGATCAGCTCCGCGAACTGGGGTTGGAGGGGCTGGGGCTGGGCCGTCCGGCTCCCCATCCCCAGCGGGAGACCCACGGCGAGTTCGTCGGCTCGCAACGGTGCGAGTCTTGCCACGACATCTCCTACGACATCTGGAGGAGGACGCCGCACGCCAAGGCGTGGGAGACGCTCGTCGAGCTCGATCCCCAGCGGACGCACGATCCCGAGTGCATCAGTTGCCACGTTATGGGTTGGCACCCGACGCAATACTTCCCCTACGAAGGCGGCTTCTGGAGCGAGGAGCAGACGCCCCACCTCGTCGGCGTGGGCTGCGAGGCGTGCCACGGCCCGGGCGGCAACCACGTGGCCGCCGAGATGGGCAGCGATGCCGCCCTCCAGGAGAAATACCGCAGCCTGATGGTAATCACGAAGGAGGACTCGCGCGAACACCAATGCACCTCGTGCCACGATCTGGACAACAGTCCGGACTTCGATTTCGACACCTACTGGCCCCACGTCGAGCACTACGAGTATTAGCTTTCTCGTGAATGCCAGTCATCGCTCGCCGAAGAAGAAGCCGCGGCAGGTCGCCAAGATCGACGCCCACCGCTGCACGGGATGCGGCGCGTGTGTCGAGGTCTGCCCGGTGGATTGCATCGCCTACCGCCGCGAGGCCTCCGGGCCGCACGTGCGGCGGTGGTGTGAGATCGACGGCGATCGCTGCACCGGCTGCGCGCTCTGCATCCGCCTCCCCGCCCGCCGGCCCGACGGCTACCGGCTGCAGATCTGCCCCTGGGGAGCCGTCCACCTGACCGGTCCGCGCCGGCCACGGCACTGACGGGCGGCGGCGGACGGGGCGGCGGCCATGCGCCGCGGCGGTCCAAGCCCGGCTTGCTCGGGCCGGGCAATCGGCGATACCGACGAGCGGATATCCCGAGCTCATGGCGATTCGCCGGAAGGAGTGGGATTGACGGGCGCGTTCTGCGGCAAACCTTTTCCTGCGAAACGGCTCGGCGACCTTCCGGTGGGACCATTCGTCCGGGGGAAGCCCTGCAACGCAACGGCGGCGCGTCGAGGATCCGTTGCCAACGGTTGACGCGCCCGGTCGTTCCCTATTCGTCACCCCTGCCCGGGAGGCAAGCCATGAACCCATCCCAACGAGTCTCTCGGCGGCTATTCTTCGGAGGCGTCGCCGATCTGGCGGCCGCTGGGGCAGCCGTGCCTTACGCGATTTCCTCCGGCGCGTTCGCCGTCGACCTTTCCGGGACGGAAGCCCAGGACGAGCGGGAGATCTGCCTGCTGAGCGAGCGGATGCCAGGACTCGACGAGACGTACGTGGCAATGCTCGCTGACCGTTTGCGAAGCGCGGCCGTTCCCGTGAGGACGATCACGGCTGAGGAGCTCGCCAGCCGCGCGGTGCTCGCACCCGATCGTGTGAAGACGGTGGTCCTCACGAACGGCACCTGCTTGCCGGCCGCCGCCTTCGAGAATCTCATGGCTTTTCTCCGGGGCGGCGGCAACCTGCTGGCCATGGGGGGGAGGGCGTTCCGTCAGCCGGTCGTGCGCTGCGGCGATGACTGGCAGACACCTGCGGAATCTGCCGAGGCTGGGAAACGCCTGGTGTTTCGCGAGGCCTTCGACGATTATGCCGTTTACGACCTCAGCGAGGTGACGTGCGTTCGCACCCATGCGGCGCAGGACTGGCTGGATACCGGACTGTGTTGGGACGGCCCGGTCGCCGGGGTTTCCGCTGTGGGGTTCGCCTCGCCGCACGAATCGACCTTTGTGCCGCTGCTCGCCGCCGAAGACGAGCACGGGCGGGTGCGCGGGTGGGCGGCGAGCATGCTCCTCCACCACGCCGGGCAATACGCCGAATCGCAATGGGGGCTCTTCGGCGTTGAAGATGCCGCCTTTTACCGCGATGAGCAGGTGCTCGATCTCCTGGTCCGGATCCTGCAGGGCTTTCACTCCGGCGCGTGGCTGAAACGCGCGCGGCGGGAGGATTCCGCCACCGCGGTGACCGGGCTGGAGCTGACGGCGCCGAAACCGCCGCCTCTCGCCATCCGGGACGGGCACTTCGTCTATCCCGATGGCCGCCGGTTCTTCATGATCGGCGTGAACATGTTCAACTCCTTCGACACGTTCTACGGGGGAGGCGTGCAGTGGGACGTGCGACGGCTCCAGCACGACTTCGCCCGCATGGAGCGGGCCGGCATCAACGCCGTCCGCATCCACGATTTCGGGCGGTTCGCCGTCGCCCGCGAGCCCCATCGGCTGGAGACCTTCCTGGAGCTCTGCCGGCGGCACGGCATCTACGTGCTCGCCGCCATCAACGTAGGAAGGCACGGGTATCTGCGCGACGGCAAGACCGCTATGCAGGCGGAAGCAAGGCGCATGGCCCGGCTGCTGAAAGACGAACCGGCGCTGCTCGGCTACGACCTGCAGAACGAGCCGTATTGGTGGGAGATCGCTCAGGCGCCTTTCCGGGGAACCGCGCTGGGCGAGCATTTCCCCGTTCCCGGCGGCGCCTGGGACGAATACATCCGCTCCCTGGAGGTGAGCGAGGCCGATTGGACGACGACCTTTCCCGGCTTGGAGGGCCCCTTGCCCCTGCCCGCGGATCCCCGCCTGCGCCGGGCTTACGAGAACGTCAACGCCATCATGGGCACCTGGATCGGCTGGCTGGTCGAAGCCATCCGCGCCGAAGATGCCGCCCATCCGATCACCGTAGGCTACAACACCATCCTCGGCTGTCTGCCCGCCAACGCGCCCCTGGAGTTCGTCTCCCACCACGTCTACGAGCACCCTCGGGATTTGGAGCACGTCCGCCACAACCTCACCACCTTCGACCGGCTTGGGGACATCTGGTCCGACCGTCCCATCACCCTGGGCGAATTCGGTTACTCCAGCGGCGACCTCCTCGAAGGCGAGCATCTCGACGTCTACACCCAAGCCGTGGGCGAGATCGTCCACTGGCTCTATGCCCTCGCACAGGGCTACGACGGTGCCATGAAATGGCAGCTTTGCGATGCCACCCCGGCCTACCAGTGGCGGTTCGCGACCTGGCACCGCGACAACCCTGAGGCGGAGCGGCTGCGCGAACGGCGCTTCGGCATGTTCTGGCCGGACGGCACGCTGGAGGGCCGCCCCAAGCCGATCGCCTATGCGACCCGCTTCCTCCGCGACTGCGTCGACGAGGGACTGATCGGTGGCGATCTCGAACTCAGGCGCTGTGCCAACCCGATCGGAACCGGTTACGTCTTCCGCGGCGAGAAGGTCCTCTTCGTGGGCGGCAGCGAATACTGCTCTTCCGAAATGCGCGTGGAATCGCGCCATTCGTTCAACGTGATGCTGCGCTGGGATGACCGGTCGATGACGATCCTCTCCACCGCGGACGCCACGGTGACCCTCGATCCCGAAGACATCACCCCGGGGAAACGGCTCGGTACCGCCGGGCGCGATGCTCGCCGGGCCCTCGAGGACGCCGGTGCGGGTCGGGTCCGGCTGCCGTTGCGCGAAGGAGTGCCGGTGACCCTTGCCTTGGCCGACGCCGAGAAGATCGGCTGCGCGCCGCACGCATCGTGACGTTGCCGCGTTCGAGGAGGAGGCTGCGAGGCCCTGGATCCCATCGGTGGTAAAGTCGGGACGCCGTTCGCGCACCCTCAACGGCCGGGAACGGTTGCCCGGCGGCGACCGTCGTGCTACAACCGGCGGCATTCCGGAGGGAGGCTGGGACCCGGTTTCAGACCCGTTGACGGAGTTACCCCATGTTGGAAGAGAACAAAGCGCTCGTGCGTCGGTACTACGAACAGGTCATGGGGGACCTTTCCGAGATCGACGAGATCGTCACGGACGACTTCGTCGATCACCATTTCCCGCCCGATACCCCACCGGGACCGGCCGGGGTGCGCCAGTTCTTCGAGGGTTTTGCCCGCTCGGTCTTCAGCGACATGCGGATCGAGATCGAGCGGATGGTCGCCGAGGGCGACCTGGTCGACTGCCACTTCATCCTCGTCGCCCGGCATACGGGGGAGATGGCGGGCATCGAACCGAAGGGCAATGCCATTCGCCTGCCCGCGATCAGCACCTTCCGCATCGCCGACGGCAAGCTGACCGAGGCCTGGGAAATCTTCGACAGCGGGACGCTCCTCGGCCAGATGCGCGGGGACGCGTGACGGTCTGCCGCTCGACCGGTCCCGGCGCTATTCGGGAAGATGGCGGCCGAGTGACAAGTCCCTGCTGCAGATTCCCTTGGGCCCTCCTTAATTGTGGTGCGCATGGACCACGGGAGATGGGTGCGGCCTCCGTATACCCCTCGCGGAGCCGGACACCCAAAGCTCTTCCCCCCAATCGCCCCAATCTCACCAAGACCTCGATATTCTCTTCATTCCTTCGCTGTCGCTCTCTCTAGAGACGGCCCCGCCAGGGGCCGATTGAGGCCGGTTCCATCGTGATTGGCTGCCCGCACCGTCACGATACCGAAGCGCCGTGCCCGTCAATTCTTGGGTTACCCATACTTGTCATACGTCGCAGACTGCTCATGCTGCGCCGATTTTCGGAGCTGCGAAATCAGACAGGTCGGTCGAATCGAAAAAGATCGCTAAACCGACACGGTCGTTTCATCCGATACGGCAACGGGTTTTCCGTCCAGACAGCAACAAGTCTTCGGGTGACATCATGCGGCGCACAGTGCTCGGCGGCATCCTCGCGGCGGTAATGGCATTCGGGCCGATCGCGGCAGCCAGCGCGCAGCCACCGGCCGGTCCACGGACGCTGGTCGATCGGATCGACGGCTTTCTCGGCGACCTCTTCCAAAGGCGAGAGGCAGGAGAGGAACCCGAAATCCCAGCTCCGCCCCCCGTTACCCCCGGAACAGCCACTGCCCGGGCAGGCTCGAACATCTCCACGCGGGGGCCGGCAGGATCCGCGGAACCAGGGGGCCGAAGGGAGCCGTTGCCGACCAGTGCAGTCCCTCGGGCCAACACTCCCCTGGGCGTTCCTGTCCAGGGCAACTTTGCCCGCCAGAGGCACTTCCCGGAGGTTCCCACGGCATCGGCCAATCGCCGCGAATCGCTTCGCTCACCCCTCGATATGGCGCAAGCGACGCGCGCCGATTCCCCGGCAGGGGGGCATGGGGACGCTTCATCCACGCAGATTGCCGCGGCATCGGATCAGGCCCCGTCGCAGACGCTGGCGGCGCCTCGCAGTGAGGGGCACGTACCGCTCCATCGACGGCTCTCCGCCGTGCGGCATCCGGACCTCGGTTCGGCGAGCCCCCCTGGGGCCCCCGGTGCCGCGGGCGGCCGGACCGACCGTCCCCGGGGTGCTGCCGCGCTTCGCGACGAGGACCTGCTCGACCGCACCGCGGTGGAGGTCTACGCGTCCGACGTGACCGAGGCGATGCAGATTGAGGAGCCCGAGCTCCCCACCTACCAGACCGCTTCACGACCCGCGCTGGCTCCGTCGCGCCCTGCAGCCGCGGACCCGCCGGTCCCATCCGGCGACACGGCTCCCTCGGCGCCGACTCTTGCCCCGGCTCCAACTTCGGTGGAGCGGTCGCAGCGAGAGGCGAACGAGGTCACACCGACCCTCGCCGCATCGGGCGGCCGGGCGCCGCGCCCCGCCGTAGAGACCGCGCCGGCCGACCGTCGACCCGCCGTGGCCAACGACGACCGTTTGCTGGTCACGCGAGAGGGTCCGATCCTCAACGTCAAGACCCTCGGTCCCGCACGGATCGCCGTTGGCAAGGAATCGGCGTACGAGGTGGTGATGGAAAATACCGGAACCGTAGCGGCCGACGAGGTCGTCGTGCAGATAGCCCTCCCCGAGTGGGCCGAAGTCTTGGCCGCCGAGGCCACGGCGGGGGCCACGCAGACTGCCGAGGACGAAACGGGAACCTTCGTCTGGCGTATCGGCCGTCTGGACGCCGCTGCACGGCAGCGCCTCGTGCTGCGGATCGTCCCCCGGCAAAGCCGTGCCATCGACTTGGCCGTCCGTTGGAACTACACCCCCGTCGCCGTGCAGGCGGTCATCGAGGTCCACGAACCGCGGCTCGAAATGCATCTCACCGGGCCGGAAGAAGTCGAGTACGGCGAGAAGCAGCTCTTCCGCCTGGAACTGCGCAACACCGGTACCGGCGAGGCGGAGGACGTGGTCCTCACGCTGATGCCCATCGCCCCAGGCCAGCAGCCGGTGACCCATCCATTGAAGACCCTCGATCCGGGTGATAAAGAGACCGTCGATCTCGAGCTCGTACCCCGGCAGGGCGGCGAGCTGGCCATCGAAGTCCTCGCCCGATGCGAATCGGGCAACGAGGTGCGGTTGGCCGAGCGGGTACGGGTCCGCCGTCCCGAGCTGCACGTCGAGGCGGAAGGTCCGGCCCTCCAGTTCCTGGGCACGCTGGCCACGTACCGCGTGGTGGTTGCCAATGAGGGCGACGCCGCGGCGCGCGACCTGGTGGTCACGGCCCACATCCCCGAATCGGCCCGCTTCATGCTCTGCGACGATGAGGGGCAGACCGACGCCGAAGAGACCCGCGTCACCTGGAGCGTCGACGTCCTGGAGCCCGGCGAAGAGCGCGTCTATTCCGTCCAATGCCAGTTAGTGGCCGCGGGGACCAACCGTCTCGAGGTCTTCGCCGCCGCCGCCCACGATCTGGCTGCCGAGGCGGTGGCCGCCACCCGCGTCGAGACCATTGCCGACCTGGCCCTCGAGGTGAGCGATCCGCCCGGTCCCATCCCCGTCGGCGAGCCGGCAACCTACCGCGTCCGCATTCGCAACCGGGGGAGCGAAACGGCGCGGAACGTGGAAATCATCGGCTACTTCTCACACGGCATCGAGCCGGTCTCCGTCGAGGGCCTCCCCTACCGCCTCAGCCCCGGCCAGGTGGTTTTCGAGGCCATCGAGCGAATCGCTCCGGGTGAGGAGATCCTCCTCTCCATCACCGCCGAGGCCGAGGCGGCAGGCAATCACATCTACCGAACCGAGGTCCACTGCCGCCCTGTCGGGATCCGCCTGGTGAGCGAGGAGACCACTCACTTCTACGACGGCTCCCTGGCCGACCGCCGCGGCGATGCGCCGCAGCCGCGGACCGCCGCCAGCCCGGGCGGCGCCGGCAGCCGTTGACCCTCCCGCCAAGGGCAAAGTCGGCGGCTTTCGCCGGGGGCGGCTTGCCGCTTGACGGTGGCAGGCGGCGGGCCGCGGACTTACCATGGACGGTCGGAACGTGGAACCCGATCCCCCCGACCCCCGTGGAGAGACCGATGCCCGCCAACCGAATGCAGCACGTTGTCCTGATTACCTTCACGGCCCTGGCCGTCGCGGCCGGTCCGGCCGCCCGCGGTGACGACGACGGCCGTATCCGCCCTTGGGAACAGGACCGCCGATATTGGCAGTACCAGGGCGAGCCCGTCCTGCTCCTCGGCGGCAGCGACCAGGACAACCTCTTCAACCACCCGGACATCCCGCCGGACGGCCTCGAAGCGCACCTCGACCTGCTCGTCTCCGTGGGGGGCAACTACGTCCGCAACACGATGTCCAGCCGCGATGAGGGCAACCTCTGGCCGCACCACCGCGACGGCGGCACGGGCCTCTACGACCTCGACCGCTTCAGCGGTGCCTACTGGCAGCGGTTCCGCGATTTCCTCGAGATGACCCGCGATCGGGACATCATCGTGCAGATCGAGGTCTTCGACCGCTTCGACTACGCCCGCGACCCCTGGGACGCAAACCCCTTCAACCCCAAGAACAACGTCAACTACACCGCGGAGGAGATCGGCCTGCCCGAGGAGATCCGCACCCATCCCGGCCAGCGGGAGAACCCCTTCTTCCGGAGCCTTCCCGAGCTGGAGGACAACGCCCGGCTTCTCGCCTGGCAGGAGGCGCTGGTCGGCCAGATGCTCTCCGTCGCGCTCGACTACGACCATGTCCTCTACTGTATCAGCAACGAGACGAACGACACCGAGGAGTGGAGCCGCCACTGGGCGAGGTTCATTCGCGCCAAGGCCGAGGAGGCGGGGCGGGGAGTCGAAGTGACCGAGATGTGGGACCCTTGGGACCTCAACCACCCCATGCACCGACGCACCTTCGACCACCCCGACCTCTACTCGTTCGTCGATACTTCGCAGAACAACCACCAGGTGGGCCAGACCCACTGGGACAACATGCAGGCCGCCCGCCGGATCATCGCCGATCCGCCGCGGCCGATGAACAACGTGAAGATCTACGGGGGCACGCCCCACGGCGGCGGCCTCCTGGAGGGGACGCACAAGATGTGGCACAACGTCCTCGGCGGCCTGGCCAGTTCGCGGTTCCACCGCCCCGCCTCGGGGGCGGGCCTAAGCGAGCTGGCGCAGACGCATCTTACGAGCGTGCGGATGCTCCTCGAGGAGTTCGACGTCTTCGCCGCCGAGCCGGACAACGCCCTCCTCTCCGGCCGGGAGGAGAACGAGGCCTACTGCGCCGCCGATCCCGGCAAGCAGTACGCCGTCTACTTTCCCGACGGCGGCTCCGTCCTGCTCGACCTCTCCGCCGGTGAAGGCCCCTTCCGCGCCCGCTGGCTCGACGTCCTCGAAAACCGCTGGGCGGAGGAAGCGACGGTGCAAGGCGGGGAACCCGCCCGTCTGGCGGCCCCCAGCGAAGGCCAGTGGGTCGTCCTCGTCGAGCCGGAGCGGTAACCGCTTTGGGCCCGGTTCACCGTGCGTCCATCGCCGCCGGCGCCAAATCGAGGGGGCAAGCAGGCTCGTGGATTCAGCGAGCGTCGCGAGTGTGGTCGTGCGGTCGCAGCATCTCGCGGAGGAATGCGAAGGACTCCTCCGCATGGATCACGTGCCCGCCGTCGAACCATTCGATGGCAGTCCGCCGGGGGATGCCGAGCTTCGTATAGAGGCGGCGGACAGGGGCGTACTCGAAGGCCACCCATTCGTCGGATGCCACCCGGTCGTCGTGCCCCCGTTCGACCATGAAGGCCCGCGGCGCGATCATGGCGGCCATCTCGGCGTAGTTGAAGGTGTGGGCCAGGTTGAACTCCATGATCTCGTATTCCCCGGTGAACATGTAGCTGCTGAAGTTCTGCGCGGCCGCCGCGGCGCCCACCACGGCGTCCGGTGCGGTGACCTTTCGGACCCACTCGTTGTAGTCGGCCGAACAGATCGAGACCGCGTAGCCCTCGAGCATGGCGGGGACCCGCATGGCGGTCTTGCCGCCGTAGGAAAGCCCGTAAAAGGCGATCCGCTGCGGATCGACGAACGGCTGCTCGCCGAGCCAGGCGAGGAGCTGCTGGTTCTGGGCGACGATCGTCGAGTAGATCGAGGCCTCGATCGGGTTGGCGATCCGTTGGAGGACCAGGAACGGCTCGGCCCCCCGTGCCCGGTTCGGCTGGTACGAGGTGAAGACGACGAAGCCCTCTTCGGCCAGCCGCGCGGCATAGGCACCGTAGGTTCGGCTCTCCGGGTCGATGGTCACCTCTGGAACGCCGCTGATCCCATGCTGGCAGACGACCACCGGGCGGCGTTCCCCCGCCTCAATGCCGTTCGGTAGCAGCAGATAGCCCCAGGCGACCACCCCCGGCCAGACGTCGAGGACGACGAGGTAGCCGGTCCAGGCTTCTTCCTCGATGACCCGCCGCGTGCGTGGCCGGGGCTCTTCCGGGGGCGGCAGCCGTCCGATGACCTCGTCCCAGAACCGCGCGCGGAAGGGACGGACGGCCTCGTCCCAGGCCTGGGGCGGTGTTCGGCCCGCCGCCCGGAGCGCCTCGGCCTCCGCCTCCACCGGCTTCCAGAAGTACTCGGCCCGCGCAAAGGCCGACTCGCGGATGAGGCGCTGGACGTGCGTCTCCATCTGCCGCACCTGCTGTTCCTGGCGGCGGGCGACCTCGGGCAGGGGCACGGCGGGCTCGATGACCTCGCCCGCTTCCTCCCACGCCGCCGCCTCGATGCCCAGCCCTTCCATCAGCGCCGTCAGGGCCGCCACCGAGCCGGGGCCCACCGGACGGTCGTCCCCGTTCTCGATCAACCGCACGGCACCGGCCAGCTCGTCGCCGACCAGCTCCCTCAGCCGCGTCAGCTCCCCGCGGATCGACTCCGCGGGAATCTCGGCGATCTCCCCCGGCGCCGCACCCGAGCGGCCGGGCCGGGGAGGCGGCGGACCATCGATGCGCGGCGGCAGGCTCGCTTCCAGGACCAGGGACCGCGGCACGACCAGCGAGGCGATCTCGGCATCGCCGAACTCCCGCAGCAGCCCCCAGACGTTGCGGTAGATGGGCTCCTGCCAAAGGCCCTCGCGGGGGCCGAAGTATCCGCTCACCAGGCAGGCGTCGATGCGGGTGTCAACGGCAGCCGCATAGAAGGCCACCAGCGCCCCTTCTCCGTAACCGGCCACGGCGACCGATAATGGCTCTCCATTACCATCGGCGTTTTCGGCGGCAAACCAGTCCACCGCAGCGAGCACCTTCTGCACCTCGTAGCCGATGACGTGACGGCCCGCCTGGTAGGCCTGGCGGTGGATCCACTCGCGGTGTGGCTGGTTCGTGAAGCGGCCGACGAGCTCGTTCCCCGAAAAGGTGTCGTCCCGATCGACGAGAACGGGGATCAACACCTGGCAGCCCTGCTCGGCCAGGAGGCGAGCCCAGGGGACGGCGTCGGTCACGGCGGGAGCCAGCCCGGCGAGCGACTCGGGGGTCTGGTCTGCATCGGGAAGGGCCACAATCCGCGCCCGGGGCCGGCTCTGCGGCTCGAGGAGCAACCCTTCCCCGTGAACCTCGCCTACCGCCGGCCATCGCACGGCATAGACGCAGAAGCGTTCCGTCTCGGCCAGGCGCGCGGGTCGCGAGGTCGTCTCCAACATCTCCAAGGCCTCGACCGGCTCGCGGGGATCGACAACGCCGAGGATCCGCCGAAGGCGTTCGCGGTTCGCCGCCACCGACTCGCCGTAGGCCGCCGGCGAGGCGAGGTCGCGGGCCCAGAAGGCGGCCCGGCCCTCGACCGAGCGCTCCGTCTCGGCGAGGAGGAAGCGGCGCAGCCCCACGAGCGTCCGCTCCGCCAGGTCCTCTTCGCCCCTGTAGACCTCGGTGCCCGGCAGTGGCAGTGCGGCCCGCCCCGGTGCTGCGGCTGCCAGGATCATCACGACGACCACCGCCGCGGCAGCAGCCTTCCCGGAAAGCCGCCCGCCCTGCCGCACTACCGGCGCGAAAAGCCCCTCGTCTGCGGTCCCAGCGATTCGATCGAGCAATGCATTCATCGGCAACTCCTCTCCGTTTCCTCCCTTTCCTCATGTTCGAAAAAAGGGGCCAAGGAAGATCGAATACCAGGAAAGGGAGGAGAGATCGTCCGTCCCCGCTCCTGTTCTTCTTCAGGAATGACCTCCTCCTGTCATTCTCAGGAGGGTTCACGGCGTAGGGTGGCACGACGCCGCCCGGCCCTGACTCTGCAAGGGACCCAGGGCGTCCGGCTTACTTTCCCGCCAGTTCCTGGGCGTTCTGCGTGAGCGTCGTGCCCTCATGCAGCAGCGTTCCGCCCGGCGTGCCGTCGGCGGCCAGCGCGACGGCGAAGATGCGGGCGTCGCTGCGGAAGCCCTCCAGGTCGATCGGACCCTGCGCATGCGGCAGGGCGAACCCCACTACCGTACGCCGCCCATCCGGGAAGTTCAACTCCACGCCCCGGGCCGAATCACTGACCAGGTGCCGGGTGCTCGGTAGAGCATCCTCTTCTCCGGCACGGGCGGGCAGCAGGACGGTCAGGAACTCTGCCTCCGCCCGCGCCTCGGGGTAGGCGGCCGTGGTGTGCCACAGGTTCTCATACACACGGTCGGGCGGCCAGGCGGGGTGCGGATCGAACTGGTCGGTCTGGCTGATCGCCACCGTTGCGGGCTCCAGGAACCGGGTGGTGAGGCTGGCCTGGGGCCGGGTGATGACTACCGTGTTGTCCTGCGGGCGCAGGGTCATCCGGTCGGCGGCGTGCAACTGGAACTCGAACCTCCGCGGCCGGCTGCCGGCCAGATCGTCGCGGATCACGAAGATGCCGGGGCGGACGTGGACCACCTCGCGCAGGGCGCGGGTGAGACGCCCGCCGTAGGCCTCCGTGGCATCCCCGACGGCAAGGTCGAAGTCGTCGCCGTGGGCGAAAGCGGTGATGCAGCCGCGGGCGACCCAGCCGCGGTCCTGCCCCTCACCGCCGTCGAAGGTGATGCCGTTCTTGGCGCGGGTGGTGCGGGTCCAGTTCGCGTGGTGAGGGGAGCCGTAGCGGTTGTAGTATCCCGTAGAGATGGCCAGGGCCTCCCCGTAGGCCTCCAGGACGAAGCAGTTCTGGTCATTGTGGCCGTGGGAGACCGCGCCGAAGGGGCTGGACTTCATGATGAAGCCCACGTCGTTGGCTCCATCGACGAGATCTGTCCGCATAACGGCAAGACCGACCCCGGGAAACAGACGCGCGGTCGGCAGGTCGGCAGGGGACCGGGCACCGATGGCCTCATCGCGGAGCAGCACCCCCAGGACGCTCGATCCCGGCCCGGCACCTGCCGCTTCGGCGTACCAGCGCAGCACCGGGTCCCGGTTGAGCGTACTGAACCAGTACATGAGGCTCCCGGGACGCCTGGGCCGCCATTCCGTCCCGTCGCCGAACGGGGACATCTGCGAGTGGGGGGGCGCAAGATACAGGCGGTAATACGGGGTATTGGCAAAGAAGGGACGCTGTGCCAGATCAATGCCCGTGGCCTCGCGCAGGGCCAGGACGAAGTGCAGGGCGAAGCCCATGTAGGCGTCCCAATAGAGGGGACCCTCGTTCCAACCGCCGCCGTCGCGGGCCCAGGCGGGATAGACGCCCCAGTAGATGCGCGTAATGTAGTCCAGGTACTCCGGGGCCTCCTCCCACTCGTGGAAGAAGGCGATAGCTGCCTCGCCCAAAAAGCCGATGGTCCGTCCGGCGTGGCTCTCGAAGGGGTTGTTTTCGAAGGGGCGCCGCAAGAGGTGGCGGTACATGTCTGCGGCCCGGGTCCGCATCGACTGTTCCACCAGCGCGCGTTCCTCCTCCGTGAACACGTCGTACGTCCAGTCATACGCTCGGACGCCGCGCATCATGACCCACATGGCAGGCTCGTCATTGTGAAAGTAGCCGGTGGATCCTTGGGGGTCCCAGGAGAAGAAGTGGAGGATGCGGCGCTTGGCCTCGGCGCCCGCCGCCTCGTCTCCCGTGAGCAGGTAGGCGAGGGCGGCGCGTTCCATGGCGTCCATGGGGGGCCGCGTTTCCCGGAAGACCAGCGTATAAGCCGGCCCGCGCAGGGCCCGGTCGTCAGGAAGGAAGTCGGGCTCGGGCACCAGCTCCTCCGCGGCGTGGCGCGCTACGGAGCCCAACAGGCTCGCTGCCGCTCCCTGCAGGTCACCCTCCGCCGCCCGGCGGCGCAGCTCCGGGAGGCCCGCGGCGCGGATCAGCAACCGGGGGCGGGTGT
>SLBP01000028.1:0-20839 GCA_007126245.1 Planctomycetales bacterium | reverse complement strand
GCGGGGGGAGGGGGTACGGCATCGACCGCCTCGACGGCAAGCTGGGGGACGTCGGGACGGCGGGTGGGGGAGGCGAGCGATGCGGCGGGCGTCGCCGGGATAGGACCGGCGGCGCGGCGGGCCGGCTGCGCGGCGCGGGAGGCGGAAGCCTGCGGGGCTTCCACCTCCGCCCGTTCCGCCGCCACTTCCGGGCGACGTGGCGAGAAGTCGCCGACTTGGGCAGCGAGGGCGCGCGCATCCTCCGGGGTTGGTGGCACAGGCTCCGGCTGCGGGATCGGCTCGGCGGGCCGCAGGGCCTGCTGGATGTCCTGCCTGCGAATCTGGGCCCCCGCAGCCCGCTCTGCCGGGCGGGGAACGGAGAGCGTCGCCCGTTCCGGCTGCGTCAGGTCCGGTGGCTGCGGTTCCGGCGGACGGGGCTCGGGAACCTCGGGCTGCTCCAAGACCATTTCCGTGTCGTCCGGCGCCGGCTCGGTGGGCTCGATCGCCGTCGGCTCGGGGGTCTGGGTCTCTACGGGGCGGTCGATGGCCCGCGCCGGATCGGCCTCCTCGACGTGATGCCAGGTGTAGTCGGGCTCGAAGACCAGTTCTCGAGAATGCTCCTCGCGGGCCGCCTCGGCCTCGCGCTGGGCTACCACGGCCAGGTAGTAGCGGTGCAGCGTCATGCCCAGCAGGAGGTGAACGAGAAGACTGAAGACCACACCCAGGAGCACGCGGCGGCGGATCCGCCCCTGCAAATGGGTCACCGCCCAGACGCTCACCCCCACCGAAATAGCTACCACCCCCAGTCCCACGTAGCTATTTCGCAGCAGATCGGTTTCGTCGAAGCGGGTGTTGGCCAGCACGAGCCCCGACAGGAAGCCGCCGAGGATGACCAGCACCCCGTAGACCGGCCAGAGCTGCTCGTCGAAATCGGCCAGTTCGGCCGTCGGCAACCGGCGAATGCTCCGCCGCTTCTGGGATTCCTCCTCGTTCATCGCGTGCCTCTTGGCCGAATCGCTCCCGCTCCGTCCCCTTCCGCCTTTCGAACCCGCGGTCCTAGGAAACACCGCCCCGGCCGCCAGCATAACCATACCGGCCCTGCCGCTGCAATGTTTTGGAGGGAGTGTGGTCCAGACAAGTACCGCGACCAGAAAAACTCGCAAAGACCAGGCTACGGCCTAGCCCGCACGAGGACGGGGTTTCCGCTCCCCGTGCAGGTTCCGCCGGCGGTCTCGTCGCGGTTTCCTCCCTGTTTCCCGCAGCGATGCGCACGGCTGCCAAGTGGAACCTCCCCGGGCGGCGAAGTAGACTGATCGGGTAAAGGCACAGCGCTTCGGCGCGCGGCGCGTGCCCGGACTCTTCGGACGGAACGGGTGGATCATGCAGGAATTTCGTACTCTCCTGGGGCTCATCGGTCTTGGTGCGGCGATGGTGTGCTGGCAACCGGCGGGGGCTGTGCCGCCGAGCGACTGGCCGATGCTCGCCCGCGACGCGACCCGCAGTGGCTCGACCACCGTAAGCCTCCGGCCGCCCTTCCAGCGGAAGTGGTACCGCCTCTTCACCGACGAGGGGCTCATGTCGGGCGTCCAGCCGGTGGTGGCCGAAGGCAAGGTCTTCCTGGGAACCCTCGCCGGGACACTTTACGCCATCGACGCCGATTCGGGCGCCGATGCCTGGGTCTTCCGCGCCGGCGGGGCCCTCTTGCACGCGGCGGCGGCCGGGGAGGGAATGGTCTTCTTCGGTGCGGCCGACGGGGCGATCTACGCCGTGAACGCCAACTCCGGCGAACTGGCTTGGAAGGTCGAGACGGAGGCCGCCATCTGGAATGCTCCGGTCATCCACGACGACCTGGTGGTCATCGGCAGCCGCGACGGCTATCTCTACGCCGTCGATGCCGGCGACGGCCGCCTCCGCTGGCGGGGGCCCACCGGCGGACCGATCCTCGGCAGCCCCGCCGTCGACCCGCAGCGCGGCCGGGTCTACGTGGGCAGCGAGGACATGCACGTTTATGCCTTCGCCCTGGCCGATGGTGCGATCCTCTGGAAGAGCCCCAAGCTCTCCGGCATGAGCTTCTGCGGCTACCATCCGGTGATCGCCCCGGACGGCGCCGTGATGGTCACCGTGCAGCCGCTCATCGGCGGCGATGCCTTCCAGGACCTGGTGCGAGAGATCGCCCTGGCGATCTTCGGCGACTACGCCAGTTGGCGCCACAGCCGCGAGGAGAACGAACGGCTGCGAGCGGCCAACTTCCGCCAGATGGAAGACCCGCAGACGTATCGCGACCAGATCGGCCTCATCCGCCGCCGGCTCACCGAGGAGCCCGCGGGGCAGAGCTTCTTCGTACTCGAGCCCGAAACGGGAGTACCGCGGTTCGTCGCCCCGATCATCTATTCCGAAAGCATGAACGGCCCGGGAATGCCGCCGGTGGTCGCGCCCGACGGGCGGGTGATCGTGAAGTACCAGGCGCTGCTGCGGAGCCGCTACGAACACTATTCCCCCTTCCTGAACCCCGGCTATCTCGACACCGCCACCGGCCATATCACCCCGCTCATGGACCAGACGCGGACCTACGGCTGGTACGACGGCCTGCGGATGGTCCACGACGAGCAGTGCCAGTGGGTGGTTGCCGACAGGCTGCTGATCAACACCGCCCAGGACGCCGTCCTGGGGCTCGACCTCGATACGCTCGCAGGCCTCTCCCAGCCGCTGTGCCGCAACATCCACGAGCCGGAACCCGGCGAGGCCCTGGGGATCCTGCTGCGGGTGCTCCGCGGCGAGGAGCTGCCGCCGGGCAAGGAGTGGATCAGCCGCGGGGCAGGGGTCTACGGGGGGGGCTCGGTAATGGCGGTGCCCATCGCCATTGCCGGTGACAGTTTCTATTATGTGCCCACGCACGAGCTGAACGCCGGCGTGGCGCTGATCGCCTACCGGATGCAGGAGGGCGGTACGGCCGCCGCGGAGCGGCCCGCCGTGACCGGCACTCCTTCCGAGGAAGAACTGCGCCGCATCCACACCCTCCCCTGGGACTGGGATACGCTCGAGGCCCATCGCATGGTGCAGGTGCTCCAGGGGCTCGACGAGCCTGCCGCGGGCACGCTCCGCCGGCCGCTGTCCGACGAGGCTGCCCACCGTGCCGCGGCCCTCGACGAAGCCGACCTGGACCGCTTCATCTGGGAGGCCCGCGAGCCGTCCACCGCGGGCGCCCAGGCCGCCCACCTCCAGGAGGCACTTGCCACCCACGTTCAGGAGCTGATCTCGCAGACTTGGGCCCCCTTGCAGATGCCCGCGGGAAAGCACCCTCGCGAGGCCTACCGCATCTTCGTCGAGCCGACAGAAACACTGGAGACGCTGGCTCGCGCCTACCCTCACCTGGACGAAGACCTCCGCGCGGAGGTACGGCGGTACGTGGCGGCGATGGCGGCGTCCGGCGGCCCGCTCGCCGGCCCCACCGGCCAGACGACCTTCGATCCGGTGGCGGGCGAGAACCGGTCGCCATACGACTTGCCGCCGCCCGAGCGGCTGCAGCGGTCCGACGGCATCGTCCGCAGCGCGCTGGCGCGGCTCTATCCCTTCTGGCAGTGGGCCCACGTCAGCGGCGACTGGAGCCACCTTAAGACCCATTGGCCGCAGCTCCGCGGGCTGGCCGATCGCCAGCCCAATCCCATCGCCGAGGACTGCCACAACGGCCAGGTCGCCGGGCTGATCGCCTACTGCCGCATCGCCCAGCGGCTCGGCGACGAGGAAGCCCTGGCCCTTGGGCTGGAGCGCGCCCGCGCGGCCCTGCGCAGCCGGCTGAAGTACGAGTGGGCCCATCCCCGCGGCGGCCTCATGCACCTGGTTCCGCCCGGCCGGACGATCTTCAGCCGCTGGCGGCACTTGACGCCCGAGGTCGGCCGTCTCGCCGCCGAACACGCCCGCGAGGTCCATGAGCATCTCATGGAGATCTACGTCGACTACCACCGGCCCACCTGGTGGCTGGCCTGGAACATCGAGTACCACTGGCGGAACGAGAACCCCGTCGTCCTGCCCACCGCCGCGGCCGACGTCTTCGCCGCGAGGGCGTGGATTCTCGATGAGCCGGCCGACGCGCTGGCCGGCTTCCTCGACGTCCCCTGGTGCCGCGCCGACCTCCACTACATCCAGAAGCTCGTCTGGTGCCTCGAGGCCGGGCAGACAACCTGGCACGACGTGCGGTGAAGGGCGCGCGAAGAACGCTTCGAATTCCCTTGGCTCGCGGTCGACGAATTGGAAGGCAAGAGAACCGCCCGAAAGAGCGACAGGGCATCTGCCGTGCTGAGAAGACCCGTGAGGGGAACCTCCCCTACCCAGTGCCTCAGGTCGTCGCCGGGCTTGTCGCTGACCCTTCTCGAGCGAAGCGCAGGGCTTCAGCCGGCGAGTCGGCGGCCGATGAGGGTGCGGCAGTAGGCGCCGGCCGCCTCCGGATCGAGCGTCCGCTCCAGCTCGGCGGGATGCTGCTTGAACCAGCCGGCGACGAGAAGGAGGACCTCCATGTCGTCGCGGTCGGTAGGCACCCCGCCTTCGGTGCCGAAGACGGTCTCGATGAGCCGCTGGCAGCGGCGCGCCGCGCCGGCCGTGCGCGGGGCAGGTGTGGCGGCGGTGACGCGGCCGCGGTCGATCAGGTACCAGGTCGTCCCGCCGCCCCCCTGGCGGCGGAGGGGATAGACGAAGCGGTAGCGGTCTTCGGCGTCGCGAAGGCGGCGGAGAGTCGCACTCAATTCGCCCAACGTCTTCCACGTATCGCGGAGGGTAGCGGCCAACTCGTACTGCTCCGCCGCGGCGGCGGCGCGCATCTGCGCCTCGAGCCGGTCGAGCTCGTCGCCGCCGTTGCCGGAGAGGAACGCCCGCACGGCGCGGACCTGTTTCCGGTAGCGACGCGTGGTGCAGCCGGCGGCGCACGGCCCCAGGCACGTCCCCAGGGCGTGGCGGAGGCAGGCGGCGGTCCGCTGCTGGGCGAAGAAAACACGGTCGTCCGAGAAGGAGATGGGGATACGAGACGAGCAGTCGCGCAGCCCGAAATGATCGTTCAAGACCCGCAGCCACTCCGCCCCGCGGCGGCCGCCGCGGATGGGACCAAAGACCGCCGCTTCGCCGGGCCCCTTGCCGGTGGTCAGGTAGGTTCCCGGGGCGCGGTCGCGTCCCACCGCGATGTACGTAGCACGCGGATACCGCGTCAGCCCGCGGACGTTGTATTGCGGACGCCAGCGGCGGATGAGCTCGAGCTCGCGCAGCAGCGCCGAGAGCTCGTCGGGCCAGGTCTCCCAGACCAGCCGCGCGGTCCGCTCCACGATCCGCCGCGATTTGGCCCGCTCGCCCCCGGCGGCGAAGTGCCCCAGCAGGCGGCTAACCAGGCGCCGCGACTTGCCGATGTAGAGCAGCTCGCCCTCGCGGCCGATCATCCCGTAGACGCCGGGCCGCGCGGGCACATGGCGGCCGATGAGGCGCCGCGCGGCGCGATGGTCGCGGCCTACGGCGAGATAGAACAGCCGCAGACGCTTATGGGGCGCAAAGCGGCAACGCCCCAGCGTCTCCAACGCGGCGAACCCCTCCTGGTCGATCACGCTAGCGTCCTCCGTGAACGTCGATCTCCTCGTGTAGGGCAGTCAGGTCCGTATCCGCGAATACCTCTCCGGGCCCCATGACGGTAAGCTTCTCCGCGACGGAAGGAATCTCGAAGAACCGAGTCGCTCGTGTATGTCCCTCGCGATTCTTGTTACGACTCCAACGCCGCGGCTACGGCCTCTTGCATCTTCGCCAGCCCGAGCCGGGCGACCTCGAGCGCATCCTGCTCCCAGTAGGTGCGGTTGAAGAGCTCCAGGGAGAGGGCCCCGCGAAAACCGGTCTCGTAGAGGTCGCGGAGGATCTGCCGCATGGGCGCGATGCCGTCGCCGGGCATGATGCGGTCGGCGTCGCCGATCGTCTCCCGCGGCGGGTCGGCGGGGTAGTCGTTCATGTGAAAGACGCGCATCGCCGCGCCGTTGAGCTGCCTGAGGCCGAGAAACCCCGAGCCGCTCTTGTAGATGTGATACACGTCGAGGAGCAGGCAGGCGTCGGCGTCGTCCGCCTCGGCGACGACGAAGGCCGCCTGGCCGAGGCGGCTGAGGATGGGCGAAGGCCCCCAGGTCTCCAGTTGGGGAACGACGCCCGTCTGGCGGCCGAGCTCCAGCACCGCGCGGTAGCGCTCCGTGATGGCCATCAGCGGCACCCCCCCCTCACGTGGCGCGCCGGCGGGCGGGGCCGCGATCCGCTTTCCCCCAAGGGCCGCAATGAGGTCCATCTCTCGCCGCATCTGTTCCAGGCCGCGGGCCCGCTGGCGCTCGTCCTCGGCGACCCAGGCGGGAAAGCCGATGGCGCTCTCCACCGTGAGGCCGAGGTCGTCGAGACGTTTCCTCAGGTCGCTCAGCGAACCGCCCGCCTCGACATAATTCTGGATGTCGCCGACCCAGGGCTCGATGCCGCTGTAGCCCGCCTGGGCCGCCACCTCGATCTCGCCGACGATCCCCAGCTTCTGGCCGCGGATGGTTCCGGAGTTCAAGCAGTATCGAAAGGGCTCGCCTGCCGTGGTGTCCACACCGGCATGGGCGGGGTGGGGTAGGGCCAGAGCGGCCGCGGCCCCAGCGCCGCAGGCCAACATCGTGCGTCGGGAGACCTTTTCAGTCATCGGAGCAGTCGTCGAGGGTTGGTGGTTCGCGGGGGGGCGCGCCGGGCGACCCGTCAGGATTCCACAGCAATCCCCCATTGTGCTTCTACCTCCGGAGGAATGCAACGCAGGGAAGGGGAAGGGGGGATGAGGCAACCGTTCACGGGGATTGTCCCAATTTTCGCGGCCGTAGAAGGTATTCCTCGTGAATCACGCTATTCGGCCGCGAAAATGGGACTGTCCCCTTCAGCCGGCGTGGGGGAAGGGCAAGGGGCGGGCAGAGAACTCGCTGCCCCTCGAACAGCTCGATCGGCGCACCATCCGCCCCCAGCGCGCCACCAGTCACCTGGCACTGCTCGCCAGGTGCCGCTACCCTTACTCGATCTCCACAAGGGACGATACCTCGCCGCTGCGGTCGAAGCGGGCCACGAGCATCTCCGTCGAGAGGTTGTGCCCCAGGAAAGTACGGTTGGCGCGCTGGGCCAGCGAGCGGTAGACGAGCCATTGGTCGTTGCCCACCTGGGCTCGGAAGGCCACGGCGGCGTCGCGGGGAACGTACTCCAACGACTGCCCGACGGTCAACTGCCGCCAGGTCCGCGGCTTGCTCAGCCGCCGCGGGTTGAGATCGAGAAGCAGCGGTGCGAAGAGCGCGCGGCCGCCGGCCGATTGCTCGAGCACCAGGCAGCCATCCCGGGCCGCGAGCTCGCCGCCGCGGGAGTCGATCCGCCACTCGGGCAACGCCAGCGGAAGCACCAGGGCCCGCGGCTTGCGGCCGAACAGCAGACCCTCGCGGGTCTCCGGGGCCGCCTCCCAGTCGACGCCTGCCCCGAGGGGCAGCTCGCCGCGGTACGCCAACTCGGCGTGGAGCTCGCCGAGGATCGAGTCGGCCAGAAGGAGGAATCCCTCCTGGCGGGCCAGGCAGACGTGCCGTTGTACGCGGAGGCTGTCCGTTAGCGGCGCCTCGAGCTCCAGGTAGTCCACGTCTTCGTCGCTCACCCAGCAGACCTCCGCCCACTCCCCGGCGAGCTCGGCAGGCGCCCCGTCGCGAAGGAGCGAGAGCCCCCACGTTCCGGAGAAGACGACGTCGCGTTTCAGCGAGAGCTCCATGCGGACCTCGTCGCCGCGGTACAGCACGGTCAGCCGCGGACTTGCCGCGTCCCACCGGTTGCGGATCAGCGCGACCCCAGCCTCTTCACGGTGGACGGACGTTGCCGGGAGGGTGGCCGCGGGTGGGCGCTTGCGGCCGTGGGGCAGGACGACCCGAGCCAGGGCCTGCGCCTTGCCGCCGGCCAGGCCGGCGGCCGTTTCGAAGAGCCCGCGGTCCAGCGCGTCCAGCCCCGCACCGGCCGAGAAGACGTGGCTGCCGTCGTGCCGCATCATGCGGAACAGGTGAACGGCGAAGCGGGCGTACTGCTTCTCGGCCTCGTTAGAAAGCCCGCCCGGCCGAACCGCGGCGCTGAGGATACGGCTGCGGGTCCAGGTGGCCAGGAGGAGCCGGGCCGAGGGGACGAGTTCCGCGGGGGGCGATCCGCCGTCGAGCAACTCGGCGAGGCCCTCGGTCACGACGCGCCGCCCCCCCCGGGCCAGATCGCGGGCCGGGCGGAGCTCCGGCAGCAGGCAGCCGAGCGTCAGGGCGAGCTCACCGGCAACGATCTGGTAAACGACCGCGTCGCCCGGCTCCGCCTCCTCAGCCTCGCCGGCCACGGCTGCCAAATGCCCGAAGAGGTTCCACCATGTGGCCGCGGGCAGAGAGGCTGCCAGGTGGGGCAGGCGGTGGGCCCAGGCGAGCGACTCGAGGGCCTGGCACACTCCCCCCTCGGCGGCCGATGCTTCCTCGAGCCAGGAATCCACATGACGGCGGGCCGCTGCTCCATCCTTCCCCGGGGAGGCGAAAACGGCGCGGGACGATTTCTTCGAGGGTGCCGGAGCACCGCGGAGCGCCGCCCGCAGTTCAGCCGGCAGCTCGCCCGTGGCCCACGCCAGGGCGTCGGCGGGCAGCGGCGGCGCGCCGTCTCCTCGCCCGCCAAGGTGCTCGACCCACGCCGACCAACCTTCCGCATGCCGCTGCCGGCGATACGCGCTGCGAACCGCTCGCGGGGCCGAAGCGTGCCAGAGGTCCTCGGTCCACGGCACAACCGGCTGGTCGGTCTCCGTCGATTCACTCCTCGTGGCCATCATCCCTCCGAAGGAAAACGTTCCTGCCTACCCCGACCGTTCACCGACCGGGCCAAGGCGGCCGGCAAGGAAGCGGCTCTGGCGCCGCTCTTCGCCGGCGCCGGCCCAGTGCGGAAAGCGGCACCGGTGCAGCGGTCAGTCGTCCTTCTCGACGAGCCAGATGTTACCGTACTGGACCTTATTGCCGTGCTCCTGCAGGTGGATCGGCCGCGGTCCGGGACCTTCGTCCTGGCGGCCCGGGGTGCCGTGGGGCAGTTCGAAGTCGTCGTGGATCACCACGCCGTTGTGCTTGACGGTGATGCGGGCGTTGGCAATCTTGTTGCCCTCCTCGTCGAACTGCGGAGCGGTGAAGTCGATATCGTAGGTCTGCCACTGCATCGGCGGAAAGGTCATGTTGACGTCCGGGTCGCGGATGCTGTAGATGCCGCCGCAGTCGTAGTGGCGCCCCTCCTGGCCGAAGCTGTCGAGCACCTGGATCTCGTAGGTGTCGAAGACGTAGACCCCGCTGTTGGCGCGGGCCTGGCCGCGGGCATGCGGCATCCAGGAGGTGTAGAACTCCAGGTGCAGCTTGTAGCTGTTGAAGGCCGGCTTGCTGACGACGCCGGCGTGCAGCGTGCCCAGCTCCGTCAGGCGGGGCGGGTCCCACTTGTCGGCATTGGTGCCGTCGAAGAGGACGCGGGCCCCCTCGGGTGGCTCCTTGCCCAGCGTGGGGCTCTCGCGGACGACGCGATTCAACTCCGCTCTGGTTCGGCCTTCGCGATCCGCAAGGGTCAGCACGCCCTCGGCAATGCTGCCGACCAGCCGCTCTCCCTCGAGCTTTTCGGCGGTCCCCTCTATGGTGAAACGCCGGTCGCCCCGCTCCCAGCCGTCGCCGGGCAGCCCGCCACCGTAGAGCACCGCCTGGAATTGCCCCTCGCCGAGGGCAACCACTTGAGCTCCGATCCGTACGATCTGCTCCTCGTCGTCCGGGTGGGCGGCTTCGCCCAGGTATTCGCCTTGCACGTGGAAGTCCGGATCCTTGGCCGCTTCGGCCGGATCCATGATCTCCTCCTGCGCCACGGCGCTGCAGGCCCACGCGGTGACGAGACATGTCATCCAAAGGCACGCGAGTCGGCGCATCGGATTGACTCCTTTCTAAATGCGGGTTCGATGGATACGCGGACATCGTTCGACAAGGGCGCGCCGCCCTCGCCGATGCCCCATATGGAGGATTCTACACGGTAGCGACGCCGCTGCCAGCCACCCCGCCGCCAGCACCTCGCGCACCCGGGGGGGTGGTAGGCGGCAGACCTGGTCCTCGCCAGGTTCGTGGCGGTTCGGTGCGCGGCGGCGTCCGGCAGCGCTGCCGCGCCACCCATGCAGCCGGATCGGCCCGTGCAGCGTTCCTCTCGCGCCGCGCTCAGGGCGCCGTCAGCTCCCAGGCGAAGGCCCGCCGCGGCGGGAAGGTGGTCTGCCGCGAAAGTCTCGCTGGAGAAGCAGTCGCCTCGTCGGACACATTGCCCGCCTCGCCGGCGTCCAGGGCGATTTCGCGGAGAAGGATCGACTCGGCAAAGCCGTATTCGGCGGCATCGAACTCCACACGGGTCTCGACCGCCTCGTCGCCGACGTTGACGAACAACAGCACCAGCCGCTCTTCATCCGCCAGGTGCCAGGCGCCGGCCATGACGGCGTCGGTGGTCACCGGCCAGACGCCCGCCCACTGCCAGTCGGCCGTCACGCGGGGGACTTCTCCCACCAGCCGCGGTGGGCGGGCCATCTCGCCGGCGTCGAAGTAGCGGCGGAGCTTCCAGCGCAGAGCGATGATCGGCCTGAGGAAGGCGGCGTTTTCGTCTTCCTCGGCAACGCCGGGGTGGAACCAGCCGATCTGCTCGCCGTAGACCCATTGCTCGCCCGCCTTCATCCGCAGGGCCAGGTCGCGCGTCGGCCCGCCCCGGTAGGCGCGGCCGAACATGGCGATCGACCCGCCGTAGACGGCCGGAAAAACCGGCACCTGGCCGTCGTATTGCCAGTGCCAGGTGAGGTAGCCGTCGAACCAGCGGACGAAGGGCTCGGCATTGCATTCGGTGGTCAGCGCGCGATCGGCGGGCATGGCCCGGCGGATCGCCTCGAGCATCTCCCAGTAGCCCGCGTTCCACCACCAGCCGCCGCCCAGGGGATGCCCATGAGTGGCGTCGAAGCAGAGCACCGGCTGGGCCGCCGCCACCTGGTCGATGTACACCGCCGCCACGCCGCACTCGTCGAAGAGCCGCAGCACGATCTCGGCCACCTTCTCCTGCCAGAGGTCGGTCGCCGGGCACATCACGGCCAGCCTCACGGGCGAGCCGTCCTCCTCTTTGCTGCCGTAGGTCTCCGTGTAGGGCTCGCCCTCCTCGTCCTTGGTGGCCGCGGGAAGGGCCACCTCGGTGAACTGGTAGTCTTCCGTTCCCCGGTCGCGGGTGTCCCAGAGGCGGCCGTTGATGTAGGGCATCACGTAGACCTCCTCCGCCTGGAGGCGGGCGACCGATTCGGCGAAGCCCTCGCGCGCCGGGAAGTAGTGCGGATAGTCGTTGTCGAAGGGGATCTCGTGCCAGTTGTACCAGTGGAATCCCACCGGCACACCGGCCCACTCGGCAAAGCGGCGGACCGCTGCTTCGACGTTCTCCGGCCCCCCACCGGTCATCACCCACACGGGCAGCTCCCGCATCCAGGCCGGCCGCGCCGCATCGGCCTGGCGGTCGCGCGCCGGATGCCAAAGGGCGTGCTCGCGGACGAACCGGCGGTAGATCAGCGCGGCATCGAACCAATCGCCGCGGAAGAGCTGCCAATGGGCCTCGCCCTCGAAATCGAAGCCGTTGCCGCCCACCCCCATATCGGCCGCCGGGTGCGTGAAGCGAAACGTCACCGCGTTCTCGGTGGGATCGCCGCTGAGGTGGATCCGCCGCACGCTCCCGCGGGCGTCGTGGACGCCGACATAGAGCCCCGTCGTTTGCTCGCTGTCGTAAGCAGCCAGGAGCGGCATGGTCGTCCAGCCGTTCGGGTAGATCCCCTCGAACCGGAAGCCGCGGCGGGCGACGTCGGCCTGCACCTCCCCCGGACCCCGCGGAAAGAGCACCTCCATGCCGGGCCCGAGATCGGTCACGGCGACCTGCGGAAAGGCAACCTCCCAGACGCTCCAGCGGGAATCGAGTTCCTCGACAGTCAGCGCCCAGCGGACGGCGTTTTCCTCCGGATCGAGCTCCGCCCGCACGGCGAGCTCGAGGGTCTCGACGGCCGGCTCCGCGGCACCCCGCCAGCGGATCTCCAAGCCGCGCGCAGGATCGTCGCCGATGTCGGCAACCGTCACCCGCCGCCAGCCACGATCGGCGTCGAGGTGGACGTTCTCGCCACTGTCGGTGTCGCGGAGGACCAGGCGGAACAGGGGCAGGGTCTCCGTCGCGGAGAGCTCGCGCCCCGCTTCGGCATCGAAGACCGAGCCGAGGCGGAAGCCGTCGTCGCCACGGTGGAAGAGCAGGCCCAGCTCGCCCGCTCGGACGTGATGCCAGTCGGCCGGCAATTCCCCTGCGGCAGCGCGGACGGCGTCGTCGAAGCGGCCTGCGGCTTGGAGGCTCTCGGCGGCGATGACCCGCCAGCGCTGCGAGCGGCGCGCCGGGGCCGGCAGGGCCTCGATCTCCGCGGCCGCCTCGGCAATCGCCTCCCCGACCCGCTCGAGCTCGACCGTCACGCGGGCGTCGGAGGGTACGGCAGACAGCGCCGCGGCACGGACGGCGGCCGCCGGCTCGTCGTCGGTGCCGATCCATAGCCAGGCGGAGCGGCCGAGCTCGGTCCCCTCCCAACCCTGCCATGCCGCGTCGCCATGGGCCTGCAGGTACGTGGCCCCTCCGTCGCGGTGGTCGTAGAAGAGCGCCTGGCCACAGCGGAACATGCCGATGGCCGCCGTGCCGTCGACCAGCGCGCCCCAGTCGGGGAAGCCGAAGGTCTCCACCGCACCGGCGAACTCCCCCTGCCGCAGTGGCTCGCCGCCGGCCCAGGCGGGAAAGTCGTTTCCCGGCTGGGTCAATTCGAGAAAATGAACCTCGTGCCAGGTGAACGGCTGCGGCTGCCGGATGGCGGCCGTGACGAAGGCCCAGGGGCGGTCGTGGAAGTAGTACCAGTCGTAGACCGCTCCGGCGGCCGCAGGCGGATCCTCGGCGCCGCGGCGGTAGCGGGCCCGGACGCGGACCACCGTCGCCAGCGGCCCCGCCGCCAGCCGCTCCGCCGTGGCCTGGGCACCGCCCGCGAGCAGGAAGCTCCCCTGCTCCCGGTGGTGGAGACGGTCGGCCCAGCGGAGGTTGTCGAAGCGTTTGTCGGCGGCAGTGATCGTGAACGCCCCCGGCAGACCGCCGTGCTCGGCAGCGCCGTGCTCCACACGATAGTGCTCGGTGACGACCGTTCCGTCCCATGGCTCCTCGGCCGCCGGCGGCTCGGTGAAACGGAGCCGGAGCGTACCCTCGCTCCCCTCGATCTGGAGGATCACCATGCCCGCGACGCGGTGCACGGGATCGAAATCCCCGTCCGGCACGAACTGGAACGGCACCGCCTGCCCATCGTGGGCCGATTCGGCCTCGATCCCCGCCGGCGCCACCGCTCCCACCCCGCCGGCAGCCACCGCAGCCGTCAGGTCCACCCGGGCCACCACCAGGCCATCGTGCGGCGCCCCGCCGACAGAAAGCAGGATCTCCTCGGCGGCTGCTGCCGGTGCCAGTGCCAGAAGGCACGGGAGAAGTGCCCATCGAAGCCGGAACATGGCAATCCTCATGGTTGTTGGTCCCCTCCGAAATCTCTGGTCGACCAGCCCGCTTCGGGGTGAAATTCACGGTATGCGCCGATAACAGATCACCGCCGCCGCGGGACTCTCCTCAAGCGCCACGGCCAGCCCTTCGCGCATCAGCTCGCTGCCGGCGACGTGCGTCGTGCCGGAGCCGTCGATCGCCTCGATCGCGTACGTCGCATCTGGGTCCAGCCCGTACAGGGCGAATCGCATCTGCGCCTCGGGGCTCTCGTGGCGGCGGAAGGCCTGTACGACCCCCGAGCCCTCCTCCGGGTCGTTGAACTGCCAGGCCATCCAGGCATCGGCATCCTGCGAGTAAGGAGTGAGCGGGTAGTAGTCGGCGTAGTAGTACCGGCTGATCTGCCGCCACTGCCGGTACAACCGCCGCAGCGTCTCGTAGTCGATCTGGCGTTCTCGGATGTCGATTCCGCTGCCCAGGCTGGGGGCCGCGTTGCTCCAGAAGGCGTACGGCTCGACCGCGGTCCATCCGCCGCCGTAGTACGGCGCCGCGGCGCTGGCCACCGTGCCGGTGCCGTGGTAAGGGAGCCAGAGCGAGATGCCGTAGGTCATGCATTGGTGGCCGATCGGTTCGTAGGCGTAGTCGCTCCGCCAGAGCGGTACGGCACGGCGCATGGTCTCCAGATCGTTGCGGCGGCCGCCGCTGGCGCAAGAGTCGATGAGCATTCCCGGGTGGCGCCGGAGCAGCTCGTCCCAATAGGCCAGGTAGCCCCGCACGTACTGGTTCTCGGTCATACCCTGCCGGTCCGACGCATCGGCGGCCCGCCAGAAGGGGAGCGGGTCGATGTTGAAGTCCTGGCGGTACAGGTCGATCCCCTGCTCGGTGAGAAAGCCGCTGATGTGGTCGGTCAGCCAGCGACGGGCGTCCGGATTGCCCAGGTCGAGAAGCCGCGGCCCCTCTTCACCGGGCCGTGCCGGCCGGTCGTAGAGTTGGAAGGCGCTGCTATCCGGCACAGCTCCCGGCGGCAGGTAACCATAGCTCCACGGGCCATTGGGATTCTCGTGCGGCTGAAACTCCTCGGCGGCGTCATAGATGCGGCCGGAAGGCTCCGTGACCTGAATCTCCAGTCCGGTTGTGTCGCTGATATGGCTGCCGTCCCCCCAGCCGACCACGAAGTCGATCGTGTCCCTTTTCTCCACGGTAAGCTGCTCCGTAAACGCAGCTTGGGGGCCATGCCCCTCCAGGCGTATCCGCCCTTCCCACACGGACTGCCCGTTGTGAAGGAGATGCACGTCGGTAGTCGTCTGCTCATCGAGGGCCAGGAAGCGGGCTTCGATCTGGTGTGGTCCGCTCTCGGCTGCCTGCCAGCGGACCACGCTGTACTCTCCCCGCGGTCCGGGATGCGAGGCAAGACGGCCCGGTTCCCAGCGAATGTCGGCCATGGAGCGGGTCTGGTCGGTAGGGTTGTGGGTCACGCAGGGATCACTGCCGCCCAGTCCGCTGGAGTGCCAGGAGCGCATCCCTGCCAGGGGATGGTCCTGTACGGTGCCCGGGCTCAGGAGCCATTCGGGGCGGTGTTCGTAAAGCCAGGTGCCCGGCATCACCCGTTCCGGCTCGAACCAGACCAGGATCTGCACGCCCCGCGCGTGGGCATGATCGCTGATGGGGCGGAAACCCCGCGGAAACCGCTCTGGATCGATCTCCCAGGTCCCCACCTGCGGCCAGCCGTGCTGCTGAATATACCAGCCGGCATCCATCCACCAGTAGTCGAGCATTAGGCCCTCCTCGAGGTACCGGTCGATGTGCATGATCTGGTTCTGCTCGTTGGCGCCGATCATCTCCTCGTAGGCCCGTGAGCTGGCGGCAACGAACTGCGGCGGCGGCAGCTCACCGCCCGGGCGGGGCATGCTGTGGGCCATCATCCACCGCCGCCAGAGGTTTTGGGAGCGGAGATAATCGCCGTGCCAGAACTGGAGGACCATTAGCGGCGAACGAAACTGCTCGCCGGGAAGGAGTTTGGTCCGTACGGCCTCCTGGCCGGCGACGACGCGGACCCCGCGCAACGCATCGCAGGCAAAGTCGGCAGCCCACTGCCCGGGCCAACCGACCACGACGATCACTCCCTGATCATCCCACTGGAGGTTGAAGTACGACCAATGGGCGTTCGTTGGCCGGCCTCCGGCGCCGGCAAAACGTTGCGAGGCCGCTGGCGGAAGGGGGGTCGTGTGTGGCGCGTAATCGGAGCGGCTGGCCGGAGAGCCGGTGGCGTGATGGAGAAGGAATGGCTCGTCGCCTCTGCGCTGCCAGGCAGCGTCCAACGCGGCGACATCTTCGAGAAGAGGTGTTTCGTCGGCTCCCTCATTGTGAAAATGGAGCGTCCATTCTACGGTGGGGAAGTCGTGGTACTCGACGGCCTCGCACCGCAGGCGGAGCCCGCTCTCGGGATCGGCGTATTCGACTGTATGCCGCGTGCGGTTGGGATCGAGTTTCTCGGCCGTTGCCGCACGGTGCCACTCGCCGAGAAGCTGCTGCGACGGCCTGCCGCCGTAGCGAAAGGCAAAGGGCAGGTCTGCGGGGCACTCGCTCAGGAGCCGTTCGGTGGTGAATCGGCTGGCGGTCTCCCGTTCTTCGACGGTGGGCGCGACGGCTCCGGCCCGCCCGGCGCCGAGTACCCATACCACGACCACAAACAGGAACCTGCTGCCAGGAGCCGTTCCCCATCGCTTCGGTATGGCAGGGGAATTCATGGTACGCTCCCTGGGGAGAGGAATGGGAATCGAGTGCATCTGGGGAGGGCAGCAAGAGGGTCTCCACCGCCGGACCATGCTACCACCCGTTCCCTGCCCGGTCCATCAGACCGCCCCAGCCCCAGGGGAAGCGGCGGGCGGCACGCCACGACCTGAACCATCGTCGACCCTCCGTTGCCCGGAAAACGGCCCCGTCCCCGGCCGGTTCGTGAACGGTTACCGGCTAACGGCTGTCGTCGCGGTGGCCGGGCAGGGCGAGGACGCGCTCGCGGATGGCGTCGTGGCGGCTGCGGAAGCGTTCGCCGGTGAGGGAGCCGAACTCCTCCTGGAAGCGGGTCCAGGCGATGCCTTCCGGGAGGCCGCGGACGGCCGGTACGTAGTCGGCGATGCGGAAGGATTGGGCGATATCCGGGAGCGCCAGGCGGCCGTCGAGGACGCCGCGGGCAAACTCGATGCCCGCCGTGTTCGCGGCCAGGTCGGCGAAGCTGAAGCCCGATTCCCTCTGGGCATCGAGAACTTCCTTGGCCAGGCCGGCGGCTTCGGCCGCCGGGGGGCCGAGCCAGGCGGCGAGCCCCGCGGAGACGGCGAAGTGCAGGCAGAGGTCACGGCGGCCGTGGATCGTGGGACTACCCAACACCCCGGTCCGCCGCTGCCGCTGCGCGTGGGATTCGAGTTCGGCGATGCGGGCGCCGATCAGGGGGAAGCCGCGGACCAGTCCCGTGTCGTCCAGCCCCACGGCCAGGGACGCCAAGAATGCCTCTGCGGCCAAGGTCTCGGGCAGCTCGGCAGCCGCCGCGGCAGCGCGACGCACGTAGTGCTCGGTGAGCCGATCGCCACGCAGCCGGACAGGAACGTTCGAGAACCGCGGCGCGGCGGCGGGGCGTGCCTCGTTTGCTTCGGCCGCGGCGACGATCGCCTCGATGCAGTGGCGCGCGGCCTCGCTGGAGGTGGGTCCCACGGGGGCCTCCTCAGCACGAAGCTTTCCGGTGAACGCGAGAACGAGGATCGCTGTGGCGACCACCCGGAGGGGCGAATCCAAACACGGCATCGAGTCTCTCCCCGGCAAACCCCGCGACGACGGCCCACCGCCTCTATTGTACCTCAACCGTCTCCCCCACGGGGGACGCGGGGGGTATCATGCTCTCTCCCAGCCCGCCGCGAATCGCCGCGGCGCCACGACACCCTCCGCACGAGGTCCACCATGAAGCTCGTCCTCCTGGGCACAGCCGGCTACCACCCCAACGATCAGCGGCACACGGCGTGCCTGCTGATCCCAGAATGCGGCGTGATGCTGGACGCGGGCACCGGGATGTACCGCGCGGCCGACTACCTTGCCGGCGATACGCTGAACATCTTCCTCACGCACGCACACCTCGACCACGTCGTGGGCTTGACCTATCTGCTGAACCTGATGCGGACCCGGTCGCTCTCCCGCGTGCGCGTTTACGGCGAGGCGGAAAAGCTGGCCGCCATCGAAGCGCACCTTTTTGCGGCGGCGATCTTCCCCAAACGGCCGGAGATCCTCATGACACCGCTGGACGGGCCGGTCGGCCTGCCGGAGCGTGGACGGCTGACCTACTTCCCTCTGGCACACGCGGGGGGAACGCTGGGATTTCGCCTCGAATGGCCGGAGCATTCGATGGCTTATGTGACGGACACCACAGCCAGGCCTAAGGTGGGGTATGTGTCTGCCGTTCAAGGTGTCGATCTGCTCGTACACGAATGCTACTTCCGCGATGGATTCGAGGAATGGGCGACCATCACCGGGCACAGCTGCACCACCCCCGTGGCACAAGTGGCCAAGGAGGCGGGTGTGCAACGGCTCCTGCTCGTCCACATCAACCCGACGGAAACCGCCGAGGATCCCGTCGGAATCGAGACTGCACGGACGGTGTTTCCCGCCACCGAGATCGCTCACGACCGGATGGAGGTTGAATTCTAGCCGCACCCCCTAAAGAGGGAAGTGCCTTTCTACTGCCGAGACTGAACAGAATAGGGGGCAAACCGAGCGAGCGGGTCATGGCGGTTGGGATGCGCCTGCTTCCGCCGCACGTTGGCGCACCTTGCCCAATCCAAAAAAATCGCCACGACCGTTCAGTCTTCTCGATTGGTCAACTCGCTGGCTCGATTCGGCCGATGACTCCTGCGCCACCCTTGTTTAGCCATCTTGCCCGCATTGCCGAGTCACCCCATCCAGAACCGAGCGAGGGACCATTTCGTGGCAAAAAGCAACACACTGACGGAAAAGAAGCGGTCGAAGACACCCCAGACGGCGAAGAAGGCCCCCGCAAAGGCCAAGAAGGCCGATTCGAAAAAGCGACCTGCCGCGCAGCCGCGCAAGACAGCCAAGGGAGCTGCCGGCAAGGAGAAGGTCACCGTCAGTCGCCGCAGCGGCCAAGACCGGCGGCAGGAGACGGATCGCCGACAGCGGAACGAGCCCGTGGCGGTGGAGCAGCGGACGCTGGAACGGCGGACCAAGGTGGCGCGGCGGCGGCAGATCGACCCTACCACGTGCGAGCGCGACTACTCGAACGACGAAGTCGAGTTCATGCGAGCATTGGATGCCTACAAGCGGGCGAGCGGACGGATGTTCCCCACCTGCAGCGAGATCCTCGAGGTCGTCCGGAGCCTGGGGTACGAAAAGTTGCGCCCCGGAGAAGCCCCATCGGCGATGGAACCGAACGGCGGGCCGAATCTGGACTGAGCCGAGGGGGCCGCGGTGGGCAAAGGGGGAACTGGTAAGTGCCCGCCGCCAAAATCGCTCGGGCGCTTGGAATGGCGGGATGGTCCGGGTAGGTTGGGAGGGGTGTGGGCCTTCCGGAGAGTGCCGGCCATGGCTGCCGGCTCGTCGCCAGAGAAGCGCGCGTGCCACGGCCCCTCGGTGCGGTCCGCCTGCGTCGAATCCCGGATCACGAGGAGAATGCCTCTCATGTCTACGAACTTCCCCCGCCGCCGATTTCTCGGCGGTGCGGCGGCCGCCCTGGCCGCGCCCTTTGCCGGCAAGTCGGCGGCTGCATCGACGGCCTTGCGGCCCTTCCGCTTCCTTCACTTGACGGACATCCACGTGCAGCCCGAGTTGGCTGCCGACGAGGGCTTTATCCGCTGCCTCGAGGCGGCCAACGCCAGCGACGCCCAGTTCATCCTCACCGGCGGCGACCTGGTGATGGACGTCCACGACCAGGATTTCGCCCGCGCCGAACTGCTCTTCGACCTCTACGAGCGGATCGTCCGCGACCACACCGACCTGACCCTGCATCCCTGCCTGGGCAACCACGACGTCTTCGCCTGGTCGCAGCGGCGGGACGTGGGCCCCGACCACCCCCAGTACGGCAAGCAGATGTTCCGCGACCGCTTCGACCTGGAGCGGACCTACTACCGCTTCGACCAGGGGGGATGGCGGTTCTACGTCCTCGACGACATCCAGCCCACCGACGACAACCGCTACCAGGCCTACATCGACGAGGCCCAGCGGGACTGGCTGGAGAAGGACCTGGCGGAGAAGCCGCCCGAGATGCCGGCCGTGGTGGTGTGCCACATCCCCATACTCAGCATCACCGTGCTCGACACGGCCGGCATGTGGCGCGAGGAGGAGAATGCCTATCACATCCCGCTCCGGCAGATGTGCCGCGACGCCTTGGACCTGGTGCAGCTCTTTGCCCGGTACAACGTGCGCCTGGCCCTCTCCGGCCATACGCACCGGGTCGACCGGGTGGAGTACCGGGGCGTGACGTTCATCTGCGCGGGGGCGGTCAGCGGCAACTGGTGGCGGGAGCGGGCCTACCGGGGATTCCCGGCGGGCTTCAGCGTCGTCGACCTTTACCCCGACGGCGCCTTCGACTTCCGCTTCCAGGAGACGGAATGGTAGGCGCCCCTCCGCCCTACCAGCCGCGCCGCCGCGCAGGCGCGCGGCCGCGGGTGTCGCGGAGGATCGAGTTGATGGCCTGCTGCACGCGGCTGGTGTTGGCGTGCTCGAGGCGGATCAATTCCAGCCGGCGGGCCGAGTCCTCGCCGGCGTTCTCGTCCAGCGTCTCGACGAACTCGATGATGTCTTCGGCCAGCGGCGAGGGCGCCATGACGAGCAGGGCGTTCGTCACGGTGTCGACGGATACCTGGGGCACGGTGCCGCCGGGGCCCGCGGCCGCCCGGCCGGCGAATTGGGAGGCGAAGACGTCGCGGACCACCCGCTGCGCGTCGGCCGCGCGCATGTTCTCGACCTGGACGAACCGCGGCCGGCGTGCCGCCGGCGTCTCCGGGATATCGTCGCTGTCGAGGATTTCGAGGAGCTGTTCGATGCGCGTGTGGTCCATCCGGCTGCCGCGGACGAGGATCGCGTTGAGGCGCTCGTCGGGGACGATCACCGCCTGGCTGGCCGCCGTGCGGAAGCGGGTCCAGGTCTGCTGCTGACGCTGCCGGGGCGGGTTGAAGATCTGCTGAAGCGTGGCGGACACGGCGGTGGCGCTGGCATTGCGGATGGGATAGACGACGAAGTCGCGGCCCACGGCGGTCGCTGCCGCGGGCGTTACCTGTGGGCTCAT
>SLBP01000141.1:0-20949 GCA_007126245.1 Planctomycetales bacterium | reverse complement strand
TGCTTGTCGGGGGGGACGGGCAAACCCGCACCGCCCGGTTAGCTGAACTCGCCGACGAAGGAGGTGAGGGCCTTCATGTAGTTGCCCCGCTCGAAGGCGGCGGGGTCAGGACAGTTCTGCTGGCTCATCGAGCCCTTGAGCTGCGCGATCGAGCTGTACTCCTTTTCCTCCATCCACCGCGTCAGGCCGCCGACGATGGTGGCCAGGCTGTCGCAGCCCTCCTGGTAGAGGACCGAGGCGACCATGCCCACGTCGGCGCCGGCGAGGAGGATCTTGGCGAGGTCCTCGGCGGAGTGGATGCCGCTGGTGGCCGCCAGCGAGGCTTGGACGCGGCCGCGAAGGATCGCGATCCAGCGCAGCGGCAGGAGCAGCTCGAAGGAGGTGCTCAGCTCGACCTTCGGAGAGGTCACGAGCGTGTCCAGGTCGATGTCGGGCTGGAGGAAGCGGTTGAAGAGGACCAGGCCGTCGGCCCCCGCCTCGGCAAGCCGCTTCCCCATGTGTGCCATGGAACTGAAGTAGGGTCCCACCTTCACCGCCATGGGGATCGAGACCGACTGCTTGACGGCGGCGACCAGATCGAGGTACCGGGACTCGACTTCGGCGCCGCTCATCTCGCAGTCGGCGGCGACGAAGTAGATGTTCAACTCCAGGGCGTCGGCCCCGGCCTCTTCCATCATTTTCGCGTAACGGGTCCAGCCGCCGCGCGAGGAGCCGTTGAGGCTGGCGATAATGGGGATACCCACCGCCTTCTTGGCCTTGCCGATGTAGGCGAGATACTCTTCCGGGCCGCTGCGATAGTCGCCGGGCTCGGGGAAGTAGGTCAGCGATTCGGCGTAGTGGTGGCTGCGGCGCTCGTGGGCCTCGACCAGCGCCACCTCCTCGTGGACGATCTGCTCCTCGAACAGCGAGGCGAGCACGGCGGCCGAGACCCCCGCCGCCTCGAGGCGGCGGAGGCAGTCGAGGTCGATCGTCAACGGGCAGGCGGCAGCCATCAAGGGTCCGCGGAGGGACAATCCCAAGTACCTGGTCGAGAGATCCACACTCATGCTTGTACCTCCTCCTCGGCCTGCTCGGCCGCCTTTTCGCCGTTGCAGCCGTCGCCTTGGGCGATGGGCCGCTCCACACCGGCGAACTGCTCGTAATAGTGCCAACGCGCGTCGATGTCCTGCTGCGCCATCCGCTGGAGCCGCTCGGCCTCTTCCGGCCGGGAGCGGGTCAGCATGGCGAAGCGCGCCTCCTTCATGGCGAAATCGCGGAAGCTGCCTGTGGGCTTGCGGCTGTCGAGGCTGAAGGGGTGCTGCCCGGCGACCGCCTTGCGCGGATCGTATGTGTACAGCGGCCAATACCCGCAGGCTACGGCCTCCTTCTGGTGGGTCATCGAGGTGCTCATGTCGATACCCTGGCCGATGCACGTCGAATAGGCGATGAGGATCGATGTCCCCCGGTAGGACTCGGCTGCCCGGATCGTCTTCAAGGCGTGCAGGGGGTTGGCCCCCAGGGCGATCTGGCCCACGAAGACGTTGCCGTAGGAGATGGCGATCATCCCCAGGTCTTTCTTGCCGCCCGGCTTGCCGCCGGCGGCGAACTTGGCGATGGCACCGCGCGGGGTGGCCTTCGAGGCCTGCCCCCCCGTGTTCGAGTAGATTTCGGTGTCCATCACCAGGACGTTGATATCCCGGCCCATGGAGAAGACGTGGTCGAGACCGCCGAAACCGATGTCGTAGGCCCAGCCGTCGCCGCCGAACGCCCACACGCTGCGGCGGACCAGCGTATCGGCGAGGGCCGCCAGGTCCTTGGCGGCGGGGCTGCCGATCTCGGCGAGCTTGGCCCTCAGGGCCCGGACGCGGGCCCGCTGGGCGGCGATCCCTTCGTCCTCGTCCTGGTTGGCCTCGATGAGCTCGCGGACCAGGTCATCGTCCAACTGCGGCGCCAACTGCTTCAGCAGCACGTGGGCCACCTTGAGCTGTTGGTCGAGGGCCAGCCGGAAGCCCACGCCGAACTCGGCCGTGTCCTCGAAAAGCGAATTGGACCAGCTCGGGCCGTAACCCTCGGGCGTGGTGGTGTACGGCGTGCAGGGGAGATTGCCGCCATAGATCGACGAGCAGCCCGTGGCGTTGCCGATGAGCATGCGGTCGCCGAAGAACTGCGTGATCAGCTTGACGTAGGGCGTCTCGCCGCAGCCGGCGCAGGCGCCGTTGAACTCGAAGAGCGGCAGGAGTAGCTGCGAACCCTTGACGGTCTCGACCTTCACCTGGCGGCGGTCCACATCGGGAATGGTGAGGAAGAAGTCGAAGTTCTTCCGCTCCCGCTCGAGGTGCTCCAGCTTGGGCTCCATGTTGATCGCCTTCCGTTTGGCGACCTCCTTGTCCTTCGCGGGGCACACGTCCACGCACACGCCGCAGCCGGTGCAGTCGTCGGGAGCGACCTGGAGGGTATACTTCCAGCCGGGATACTCCTTGCCGCGCCAATCGGTGGAGACGAAGCCCTCCGGGGCGCCGGCCAGCACGGCCGGCTCGTAGGCCTTCATGCGGATCGTGGCGTGCGGGCAGACCAGCGAGCACTGGCCGCACTGGATGCAGAGCTTTTCATCCCAGATGGGAATCTCCTGGGCAATGCTCCGTTTCTCGTATTTCGTGGTCCCCATGGGGAAGGTGCCGTCGGCCGGCAAGGCGCTGACGGGCACCTCGTCGCCGCGGTTGGCGATCATTACGCCCAGCACGTTGCGGACGAAATCCGGCGCGTCGGCGGGCACCGGCGGAACCTGGTGGTGCTTGGAACTGACCTCTTGGGGATATTTCACCTCGGCCATGCCGCCCAAGGCACCGTCGACCGCGGCATAGTTGCGGTTGAGGATCGTCTCGCCGCGGCCGCCGTAGGTCTTCTTGATGGCGTCTTTGATCTGGGCGATGGCCTCCTCCTCGGGGAGGATGTTCGCCAGCTTGAAGAAGCAGGTCTGCATCACCGTATTGATCCGCACGCCCATCTGGGCCTCGCGGGCCACGCGATAGGCGTCGACCACGAAGAAACGGAGCCTCTTGTTGACAATCTGCTCCTGGACCTCGATGGGGAGCGTGTCCCAGACCTTGTCCGGCCCGTACGGCGTGTTGAGCAGGAAGGTGGCCCCCGGCTCGGCCATGGAGAGCATGTCCAGCCGTTCGGGGAAATGCGACTGGTGGCAGGCGACGAAGTTCGCCCGGCTGACCAGGTAGGCGCCCTCGATGGGGCGGGGGCTGAAGCGGAGGTGCGAGACGGTCACCGACCCGGCCTTCTTCGAATCGTAGACGAAGTAGCCCTGGGCGTACATGTCGGTGTTCTCGCCGACGATCTTCACGGAGTTCTTGTTGGCCCCCACCGTGCCGTCGCTGCCCAGGCCGAAGAAGACGGCGCGGGTCACGTCGTCCGGCTCGGTGGAGAAGCTCGGGTCGTAGGCGAGACTGATGTGGGTGACGTCGTCGTCGATGCCCACGGTGAAGTGCCGCTTGGGCTCCGCCTTGGTGAGCTCATCGAAGGCGGCCTTGACCATCGCGGGAGTGAACTCCTTCGAGGAGAGGCCGTAGCGCCCGCCAATGACCCGCGGGAGCGCGTCGCTGCCGGTGTGGGCCTTCCACCCTTCGGCCAGCGCCGTGATCACATCCTCGTAGAGCGGCTCGCCCGGAGCGCCCGGCTCCTTGGTGCGGTCCATGGTGGCGATGTGCTTGACCGTCTCGGGAATCGCCGCCACGCAGGCCGCCACGTCGAAGGGCCGGAAGAGGCGGATCTTGAGCACGCCGACCTTCTCGCCCGCAGCGTTCAGCTTGCGGACGGCCTCGCTCACCGCACCGCAGGCGGAGCCCATGATCACGATCAGCCGCTCGGCGTCCGCCGCCCCTTCGTAATCGAAGAGGCGGTACTGCCGGCCGGTCATGGCCGCGAAGCGGTCCATGGTCTCCTGGACGATACCCGGCGCGGCATCGTAGTAGCGGTTGCAGGCCTCGCGCGCTTGGAAGAAAACGTCGGGGTTCTGCGCCGTGCCGCGGAGCTTGGGCTCGTCGGGGCTCAGCGCCCGGCGGCGATGGTCCTGGACCAGCTCCATGTCGATCATGGAGCGGACGTCCTCTTCGCTGAGCTGCTCGATCTTGTTCACCTCGTGCGAGGTGCGGAAGCCGTCGAAGAAATGGAGGAAGGGAATGCGGGCCTCGAACGTCGCCGAGTGGGCGATCATGGCCATGTCCTGGGCCTCCTGCACGGAGCTGGAGCAGAGCAGGGCCCAGCCCGTGGTCCGGCAGGCCATCACGTCGCTGTGGTCGCCGAAAATCGACAGCGCGTGGGTGGCCACGGTCCGGGCGGAGACATGAAAGACCGCGGCGGTCAGCTCGCCGGCGATCTTGAACATGTTGGGGATCATCAGCAGCAGGCCCTGCGACGCCGTGAACGTCGTCGTCAAGGCCCCTGCTTGGAGCGAGCCGTGGACCGCGCCGGCGGCTCCCGCCTCGCTTTGCATCTCGGTGATGTCGGGGATGGTGCCGAAGATGTTCTTCATGCCGGCCGCCGCCCACGAGTCGGGCAACTCGCCCATCGGCGAGGAAGGGGTGATCGGGTAGATCGCCATGACCTCGCTGCACAGGTGAGCTATGTACGCGGTGGCTTCATTGCCATCGACGGTCACGAAGCGCCGTTGAGCCACTGTTCCGCTCCTCGTTTGAAAACCGTTGGAGAGTACGTCGAGGAGCCCACTCCCGTTGCGGGTGCGAAAACCCGCCTGCGAGAGGAGCTGCTCCTCGTCTGTGCCGATTGGAGGGCCCCACGAAACGCCCAGCGATGTGCAGCAGAACGCCCCCTCACCGCCCCCCACATCGCGCCATAGGGTGAAGACCTCTCGGGTGAAGACCTTAATTCTTCCGCGCGAAGCCCGCACCCCTTACCAAGGCTGCCCGCCGATGGCCGGGGCATTCTCCAGCCGTCGCCAGCACTCCAGAACGGACTTCCACAGTGCCTACACTAGCGGTTTCCCTGGTCATCCGCAAGGGCCCGCATCTGGGGGGGCATAATGGCCACCGATTCCGTAAACGCGCCCCGGCACCCGGTTTTCTCCTACTACCCGTTTCTCGCCAGGACAACGCGTATCTGCCGCGAGCCCTCTACCGCCCCCTTCTGTCGGTTCAGGGCATGAACCTCGCTCTCCTTTGTGACGCGGGGTTCTTGTCGGCCTCGTCCGCACCGCCCGCCCGTCCATCGTCGTGCCATCGAAGCCGTCCCCCTCTTTCCTATCCTCTCCGCCCGGGAAATGCGAATTGACCCGCCAGCGGCTTCCCAGGTACGATACGCGCTCCCCATAAGGGGTTTATTCACGTGAGCAGTATGTCATAGAGGCCGATTCCGGGCGGCGCAACCCTGTCTTGCGGTGCTCGCCACGGAGAGAAGTGAGACGAACTCGGCATGATGCCCAGCCACGGTGAGGGGTCCAGTCCGGCAGACCACCTGAGAATAGAAGCACATCCTGGTTACCAGGGGCCCGTCGCCGTTCCGCGCGGGCCGGCGGTGGAGGCCGCGGCGGTTGCCGAGCCCAAGCCCGTGCGGCCCCGCCTCTCGGTGGTCTTGATCACCCGGAACGAGGCGCACCGTATTCGGGACTGCCTGGAGTCGGTCGCTTTCGCCGACCAGATCGTGGTGGTCGATTCCGGGAGCGACGACGCCACGGTGGGAATCTGCCGCGAGTTCACCGATCGGGTGCACGTGACCGACTGGCCCGGCTTCGGGCCGCAGAAGAATCGTGCGCTCGATCTGGCCGAGGGGGATTGGGTCCTCTCCCTCGATGCCGACGAGCGGGTTTCCGACGCCCTCCGCGAGGAGATCCTCGCGGCCACCGCTTCCCCCGGCGATTGCGTTGCCTATCGCGTGCCCCGGCGGACCAACTACTGTGGGCGATGGCTGCGGCACGGCGGCTGTTGGCCGGATCGGGTCCTGCGGCTCTTCCGCCGGGGCTGCGCGCGATTCAGCGACGATCTGGTCCACGAACGGGTGCTGGCCGAGGGCCGCGTGGGCACGCTCCGCACCCCCCTGCTGCACTACTCCATGCCGGGTTTCGAGGAGGTGCTTCACAAGCTGAACACCTATACGACGCTCAGCGCCCGGATGCATTACGCGCGAGGGCGGCGCGGGTCGCTGGCGAAGGCGGTGCTCCACGGCTTGACGAGCTTCCTTCGCGCCTATGTCTTCAGGGGGGGGTTCCTGGACGGCGGTGCGGGATTCATGTGGGCCGTCTGCTCCGCCGAAGGGAGCTACTACCGTTACCTGAAGCTCATGCTGCTCGCAGAGCGGGAAACGGCGGGGAGAGGATCGTGGGGCGAGAAGGCGGCGGCCTAGGCCGGCCCGGCCGGCCGTTTGCCGGTCGGGCGCCGGTTGCCCGGCGTGCCGAGGCGAGGAACACTCCGAGTTCCCGGTAGGAGGAAGCACCGCACGCAGGCTTGCCGGAGCGACACCATGGATGGAGCCGTGCAATCGATTCATCTTCGGCGGCGACTGCCGCTCACAGCCCGTGGGGGCCTCGTCGTCTTGACGCTCCTCGTCTACGCGGCTGCCTATGCCATCCGCCCCGATCCCTGGCCCCTGCCGGTGCTCCCGGCGGTTGCGTCCGACTGCGAGACCCCCTTCTTTGCCGAGGTGTTCCTCCACCAGGAGCAGGAGGGCCGCATGAGCCACGCCTGCACCCTCGCCCCTCTCGCCGACGGCAGCGTGGCCGCCGTCTGGTACGCGGGCAGCCGCGAGGGCGCGGGCGACGTGCGTCTCTATCTCGCCCGCCTCGATCCCGCGAGCGGCCAATGGGGCCGGCCTGAAGCCCTGCTCGATACGGCGCGCGCCTCGCGGGATCTGTCGCGGTGGGTGCGAAAGCTCGGCAACGCAACCCTCCATCGCGACCACCAGGGACGGCTCCACCTCTTCTACGCCTCGGTGACGCTCGGGGGGTGGTCGGGCACGGCACTGAACCACAAGGTATCGGACGATGGCGGAAACACCTGGCGACCGAGCCGCCGCCTCTATTTGAGCCCCTTCATCAACCTCACCAACAACGTCCGCAACAAGGCCATCGACCTCGACGACGGCAGCTTCCTCCTTCCCGTATACCACGAGTTCCTCCACAAGTTCTCCGAGGCGCTCCGCTTCGATCCCGAGAGCGGCCGCTACGAGAAGGTCCGGATCAGCCGCAGCGGCCGCGCCATCCAACCCACCCTCGTCCAGGGCCCCGAGGGGAGGCTCACGGCGGTGATGCGCGCGCTCGGCTGCCAAACACCGCGTCGCGCCCTGCTGTCCACCAGCAGCGACGGCGGCCGCACCTGGGAAGCCACCGTCCCCACCGCACTGTACAATCCGGACGCCAGCCTGGATGCCATCGAACTCTCCGACGGGCGCCTGCTCGCCGTGGCCAACGACACCGAAGACGGCCGCCACCGCCTCGCGCTGCTCATCTCCGACGACGGCGGCATGCAATTCACGCTGCTCCACGTCCTCGAATACGGTCCTCCCCACAGCGAGTATTCCTACCCCTCGCTGATCCGCGCCCACGATCAGAGAATCCATCTCGCCTACACCTACAACCGGAGGCAGATCAAGCACCTGAGCTTCAACGAAGCCTGGCTCCGCACCCGGGAGACGCCACCATGACGCACCTGGACGGCGCGGCACCGTTTTTCGCCGTGGCCCTGCTCCTTTCTCCCCTGACGGCGCGATGGCTGCGAGGGGCGGCGGGACTGGCGCTGACCGCGGCCGTTGCCGCGGTGCTCTCCTTCCTCCCCTTGTGCGGTGGCATCGGCCTGGCGGGCCTCATCCTGAGCGTGGTCCCTCTCTTTTCCGTGCCCACGGCGCTGCTCTTGGCGGCGGGACTGGCGCGCTATTGGCTCTCCTCGGAATGGCTCACCCGCAGCGACCTCGTGCCCCTCTTCATTGTCAACGCCGTTTTCGGTACGGTCCTGTACGTTTCGGCGTTGGGCCAGACTTCCTGGCAGATCTACGACCTGGGTTACCGGTTCTCCGTCTTGTTTGTTCTCTGGGCCGCTGCCACCGTGCTCCTCGCCGTCCTCGGAAGCCGCAGCGCCGTACTCCTCCTCGCGGCGGCGGCCGCCTGGCTCGCGGGGCTGCTCCCTTCGCCGAACCTCAGCGATTACGTTATCGACCTGCCCCTGTACCTTTACTCACTCGGGATGCTGGCCTCCCTGCACCGCGAGGCTAGCGGCTCGCTCCTTCGTGAGACCCCCGTCCGCCCCGGCTTGCGGCTCGAGTGACCGAGAGATCCGCCGGTGTTGTCATTCGCGGCGGGCGGCCGGCGCAGCCGGAGGAGGAGAACCGCATCAGGCCGAGCGGTCGCCGCCGGCCAACCGGCGGATCTCGGCATGGTACTCCTGGAGAGAGTGGACCGTATCGCGGCTCTGCCGGAAGGCGGCGATCCCCTCGGCCGCAGCCAGGGCCGCGGCGATGGTGGTGATGTAAGGGACGCGGTGCTTGATGGCCGCTTTGCGGATGTAGGAGTCGTCCTGGGCGCTCAGTTTGCCGATGGGAGTGTTGACCACCAGTTGGACCTCGCCGTTGGTGATCGCATCGGCGACGTTCGGCCTGCCCTCGAGGAGCTTGAACACCCGCTCGGCGGCGATGCCGTTCTCGGCCAGGAAGCGCTGCGTCCCTTCCGTGGCCAGGATGCGCAAGCCCAGTTCGGCGAAGCGGCGGGCGGGCCGCAGGACCGCCGGGCGATCGACCTTGCTCACGGAGATGAGGACCGTACCCTCCGTGGGCAGCGACATCTTCGCGGCCTCTTCGGCCTTGAAGAAGGCCAGGCCGAAGCAGCTCGCCAGCCCCAGGACCTCGCCGGTCGAGCGCATCTCCGGGCCCAATACCGGGTCGACCTCGGGGAACATGGTGAAGGGGAAGACTGCTTCCTTCACGCCAAAGTGGGGAATCGGCCGATCGTCGCCCGGGATCTCGTCGAGCGGTTCGCCGAGCATCAACCGTGTGGCCAGGGCGGCCATCTGCACGTCGCAGATCTTGGAGACCAGAGGCACCGTGCGGCTCGCCCGGGGATTGGCCTCCAGCACGTACACCGTATCGTCGGCAATGGCGTACTGTACGTTCATCAGCCCCACGACGTCCAGCTCTTCAGCGATCCGCCGCGTGTATTCGCAGATCGTCCGCCGGTGCGCGGGAGGAATCGTGATCGGCGGGATCACGCAGGCCGAGTCGCCGGAGTGGATGCCCGCCTGCTCGATGTGCTCCATGATTGCGGGGACGAAGGCCCCGCGGCCGTCGGCCACGGCGTCGGCCTCCCCCTCGACGGCGTTCTCCAGGAACTTGTCGATGAGGATGGGCCGCTCCGCGGTGATCTCCGCAGCGGCGGCCAGGTAGCGGCGGAGCATGGCCTCGTCGTGGACGATCTCCATCCCGCGCCCGCCGAGCACGTACGAAGGGCGGACCATCAACGGGTAACCGATCCGCCCGGCCGCCGCCAGCGCCTCTTCCAGCGTGCTGGCCATCGCCGAGACCGGCATGGGGATGCCCAGCCGTTCCATCACCTGGCGGAAGCGGTCGCGGTCCTCGGCCAGGTCGATGGCCTCCACGCTGGTGCCCAGGATGTTCACCCCCGCCGCGGCCAGCTGGGCGGCGATGTTCAGCGGCGTCTGCCCGCCGAACTGCACGATCACGCCCAGCGGCTTCTCCTTGCGGTAGATGCTGAGCACGTCCTCGACCGTAAGCGGCTCGAAGTAGAGCTTGTCCGAGGTGTCGTAGTCGGTGGAAACGGTTTCCGGATTGCAGTTGACCATGATGGTCTCGTAGCCCATCTTCCGCAGGGCGAAGGCGGCGTGAACGCAGCAGTAGTCGAACTCGATGCCCTGGCCGATGCGGTTCGGCCCTCCGCCCAAGACCATGACCTTGCGGCGGTCGGAAACGGGTACGCCAACGGAGGCGTTGTACGTCGAGTAGTAGTAGGCGGCCGCCTCGTCCACGCCGCTGACGGGCACGGCGTCCCAGGCCTCGGCGAGTCCCAGCGATTCGCGGCGATTCCGGACCGACTGCTCGGCCACGTCGAGAATCCGCGCCAGGTAACGGTCGGCGAAGCCGTCGCGCTTGGCACGCAGGAGGAGATCGTCGGGCGGCAGCGCCCCGCGGTGGCAGAGCAGCTCCTCCTCGAGCGCCACGAGCTCCTGCATCTGGGTGAGGAACCAGGGCTTGATCCGCGTCAGGGCGCTGAGCTCCTCGACGGTGGCCCCCTTGCGGAGCGCCTCGTAGAGAAGGAACTGTCGCTCGCTGGTGGGCTCGCGGAGACGCTCCAGCAACTCCTCGCGCGAGAGCCGCTGGAAGTCGCGGGCGAATCCCAGGCCGTAACGGTTCACTTCCAGGGAGCGGATCGCCTTCTGCAAGGCCTCCTTGTAGTTCTTGCCGATGCTCATCACCTCGCCCACGGCCCGCATCTGGGTCCCCAGCTTGTCCACGGCATCGGGGAACTTCTCGAACGCCCAGCGGGCGAACTTGACCACCACATAGTCGCCGCTGGGAGTGTACTTCTCGAGCGTACCCTCGCGCCAATAGGGGATTTCATCGAGCGTCAGCCCCGCCGCCAGCTTCGCCGAGATCAGCGCGATGGGGAACCCCGTGGCCTTGCTGGCCAGCGCGGAGCTGCGGCTCGTGCGGGGGTTGATCTCGATCACCACGATCCGCCCGGTGGCCGGATCGTGCGCGAGCTGGACGTTCGTGCCGCCGATGACTTCAATGGCATCGACAATGGCGTAGGAGATCTTCTGCAAGCGCTTCTGCAGGCCTTCGTCGATGGTGAGCATGGGCGCGGTGCAGAACGAGTCGCCGGTGTGAACGCCCATGGGGTCCACGTTCTCGATGAAGCAGACGGTGATCTTCTGGCCCTTGGCGTCGCGGACCACCTCGAGCTCGAGCTCCTCCCAGCCGAGGACCGATTCTTCGATGAGCACCTGGCCCACCATGCTGGCTGCCAGACCGCGGCCGGCAACGAGGCGGAGCTCCTCGACGTTGTACACCAGCCCGCCTCCGGTGCCGCCCAACGTGTAGGCGGGGCGGACGACCACCGGGTATCCGAGCTGTCCGGCTATCCGCTCCACCTCCTCGACCGTGTAGGCCACCTTGCTGCGGGGGACTTCGATCCCCAGCGACTCCATGGTCCGCTTGAATGCCTGGCGGTCCTCGCCGCGCTCGATGGCGTCGAGCTTCACGCCGATCACCGCCACGCCGAACTCTTCGAGCACGCCGGCTTTGTGGAGCTCGCTGGCGAGGTTGAGCCCCGTCTGCCCGCCCAGGTTGGGCAGGAGGGCGTCGGGCCGCTCCTTGCGGATGATCTCCGTCAGCGACGGCACCGTGAGCGGCTCGATGTAGGTCACGTCCGCCATCTCCGGATCGGTCATGATCGTGGCCGGGTTCGAGTTCGCGAGCACGATCTCGTAACCCAGGGAGCGCAGCGCCTTGCAGGCCTGGGTGCCCGAATAGTCGAACTCGCAGGCCTGGCCGATGACGATGGGGCCGGAGCCGATGATGAGTACCTTATGGATGTCGTCGCGTCGCGGCATGGTCGGTAGTCGCATGAGAAAGGGCTTACACGTATTCCACCGTCGCCGGCGGCTTGGGAGTCAGGTCGTACAGGCAGCGGCTGACGCCCGGTATCGCCGTGATCCGTTCGCAAAGGCGGTGCAGCGTCGGCCAGGGGATCTCGCTCGCGGCGGCCGTCCGCGCGTCGGTGCTCTCCACGGAGCGGACGGCGACGATCTCGCCGAACTCCCGCCTGCCGTCGCGGATTCCCGTGGCGCGGTCGGCGAAGAGGACGGCGAGATATTGGAAGGCACCGCTGTTGTCCAACTCCTCCTCCACGACGGCCGTGGCGGCCCGCACGGTGGCCAGACGCGCTTCGGTCACCTCGCCGACGATCCGCGCCGCCAGCGCCGGTCCCGGAAAGGGGATGCGGCGGACCAGCGCTGCGGGGAGGCCCAGCACGGCCGCTGCCTGGCGCACGCCGTCCTTGCGGAGGGTCCGCAGGGGTTCGAGGACCTGGTAGCCGTAGGCCGCCTGCGGATCGATCCCCAGTTGAGCAAGGATGTTGTGCTGCCGCTTGATGCCCGCCACGGTCTCCTCGATGTCGGTGAGGATCGTTCCGTGCAGGAGGATGCGGGCTCCCGATTCCTGCACCAGACGCCCGAAGACGCCGCTGTAGAACGTCTGGGCGATCGCCTCACGTTTCTCTTCCGGGTCGGTCTTTCCCCGCAATGCCTCGAGGAATTCGCGCCGCGCGTCGATGAGTTCCACAGGGACCCCCAACTGGGCGAATGTCGCCACGACCCATTGCGGCTCCCCCTCGCGCATGAGGCCGTTGTCGACGAACACCGTCCGCAGCCGGCTCCCCAAGGCGCGGTGACCGAGAGCGGTAACCACGGCACTGTCGACGCCGCCGCTGAGGGCATTGATTGCCGTGCCCTCGCCGACTGTCTCCCGCAGTTGGGCAATCTGATCCTCGACGAAGCGCTTCAGGTCCATTCCGCGTACCTCGCGTGCCGATGCCGGGCGGCCCCGGCGGGTAAAGCCTCCGAGTATACTACGGCCGGACCGCCGCTGCCCAGAGCCCGCTCCGGAGAGACGCCGCTGCCACTTGCAGTGCCGCAGACGCCGTAGTACCATGCGCCGGTGGCACTTGCGCGAGGGCGCATCGCTCGTTCCCTGCCGCCGCGATCCGGAAAAAGACGGCATCGCCGGCGCCCCTCGAGCGCCCGAGCGCTGGCCCTCCCCGCCGTCGATTTGCCTCCGCCGCCAGCCTGCCCAGGGAATCCCGATGATCCGTACAACGCCGCGCCTATCCCGCCGCGACCTGCTCAAATCGACCTTGCCCGCAGCCCTGATGCTCGGCGGCGCGGGCTCAGGGGCCCCGGCTGCCGAAGAGCAGTTTGCCCCAGTCCGCACCATCACCGGGGGGCCGAAATACCACTGGTTCGCCTACTACGACAAACTCCAGTTCGACCCCTCGATCCGCTATTGCCTGGGGATGCAGGTCGACTTCGAGCACCGCTCCCCCACGGCCGACGATGTCATCGAGGTGGGCATGGTCGACCTCCGCGACGGCGACCGCTGGATCCCCTTCGGGCAGTCGCGGGCCTGGGGCTGGCAGCAGGGGTGCATGCTCCAGTGGCGGCCGGGTTCCGAGTCGGAGGTTCTCTTCAACGACCGCCGCGGCGACCGCTTCGTATGCCACATCCTCAACGTGGCCACGGGCGAGCGGCGGACCGTCCCCCACGCCGTCTATTCGGTGAGCCCCTGTGGACGCTACGCCGTCACCACCGACTTCCGCCGCATCGACGACATGCGGCCCGGTTACGGCTATGCCGGCCTGCCCGACCCCTTTGCCGGCGAGCTGGCCCCGGCCGACTCGGGCATCCAGCGCGTGGATCTGGAAACCGGCGAGGCCGAGGTGATCCTCTCTCTGGCGGACATCGTTGAGGTCCCCTTCGCCGGGGGCGACATCAGCCAGGCCAAGCACTGGTTCAACCACCTGCTCGTCTCGCCTGACGGGGAGCGGACCATATTCCTCAACCGCTGGCGGGTCGGGGAATCGCGGTGGCAGACGCGAATGTTCACCGTGGCACTCGACGGCTCCGGCCTCCGCGAGATCAACCCCGGAGCAGGGATGGTCTCCCACTTCATCTGGCGGGACCCCGACCACATCCTCGCCTGGGCCGCCCACCCCTCCCACGGGAACGCCTTCTATCTCTTCGAGGATCGCGAGGGAGGAAGCGTCGAGCCGATCGGCCTCGACGTGATGACCCGCGACGGCCACTGCAGCTACCTGCCGGGAAACGCCTGGATCCTCAACGACACGTATCCCCAGGGTCCCGAACGGCTCCAGGAAGTCTATCTCTTCCACGTGGCCACCGGGCGCAAAGTCACCCTGGGCCGGTTCCATCTCCCCCCCGCCTATACCGGGGAGTGGCGATGCGATACGCACCCCCGCTTCAGCCCCGACGGCCGCTGGGTGTGTATCGACTCCCCTCACACCGGCGAGGGCCGTCAGATGCACCTGATCGATATCAGCGGCATCGTCGGCTGAGAGAAAACAAGGCGGGGGAAGCCGGCGCGCTTGGCCGGCTTCCCCCGTCGTCCTTGTCCAGCGCGCCGCAGCGTTTCCCCAGTTCCGCGCGCCCTCCTATGCTTTCCTCTGTATGGGCACTGCCCACCGCCGCAGCCTAGAAGCGGACGTCCACGCCGAGGTTGAGCCCCTGTGCCCAGTAGTTCGAGTTGACGAACTCGAACCTGGGGCGGGTGGGCCCGACCGGGTTTTCTTGGGGTGGTAACAGGTTGGGATTGATATTGGTATCGACCTGCCTGCCCGCCTGGAGGACTTGCGCCCAGTAAAGGAAGTTGTATCCCACGTGGAGCCGCGTGTTGGAGGTCAGGTCGTAACCGAGATCGACCCCGAATTGGGGGATGACTACGAAATAGTTGCGGCGGTGGCTGCCCGCATTGGCTCCCTCGATAGCCAGTAAGCCCGAGTCGTACTCGTGCTCGAGCACGTCATGGTGGTAGATTTGGGTGGTACCGTGAATGTTGGCTACCTGGCGGTTGTTGCCCAGGGCCATCTTGGCGAGGAACTCCCAGGTCCAGCGTCCCCGGGAGACCTCGGCCACCAGCCCCAACTCGGCCCCGTGGAAGTCGTTCTTCGTGCTGAAGTGGTCGCTGACTTCGAAGCGATGACCTGCCGCAAAACCATCGACGACGTTGATCACCTCGGAGATCCCCAAGTCCGTGTCCAGCCGGTAGTAGCGGTAGCCGGCGATCATGTCGAGTCGGGCGCGGCGGGGGCCATAGATGTCCATCCAGGGCTCGGTGCGGCTGAGGAGGTTGGTGCGGTAGCGGAGGCCGGCCGACTGGAAGTAGTCGCGATCGCGGATATCGATCGACCCCGCAAGCGCGGCGTCGAAGGGCTCGGGCTGGCCCGGGAGGAAAAACTCAACCTCGGGGTGCGCGATCAACTGCGAGGCCTGCTCCCCCGCGAGCACGTCGAAGAAGGGCCGTGCGAGGACTTCGCTGGATGGAGACTGCCGGAAGAAGCTCGCCGAGGTCTCGTTGAGCGAGAAGTAGTCGCCCTCGAAGCCGCGCTGGCGGCAGGGGTCGCTCCAGTAACCCAGCGCGACCCGGAAGTCGTGCCGCGCGTCGCTGTGGACAGTGCCGTCGCCGAAGAGGACTTCTGTCGAATCCCGGCCGAGTATTCCGAAATCCCCAGGAGCGCTCGTGGTTGCCAATGCAGGGAGGCGGGCACTGCGGGTCCACCAGAGGAGGTAGTCTACACGTCCCCAAACTCGTCCCGGCGCTGGTGCGAGACCGAAGCCGTCGGGGTTGCCGTAGACAATATGGTCATTGTCGGCCTGCGCGCTCCCGTAATCCCCTTGGGGTATAGGCGCTAAGCCCTCATCATCGAAGAAACTCTGCTGAACGATTCCGTTGGGGTCACCTTGGTTTCCACCATACGGAGGGGCAGCGGGTTGATGGCCAAAGCTCGCGCCGGTCGCCACCGCGAGCGACCCGACCACGGCCAGCCCGAACGCTGCCCAAATTGGCCGAAGGGTTGACATGGCTACTACTCACTCAATTGGGTGGGGTCGCGAAGGGGCGCCGCCGTGCAAGCGTAACGCCTCGAACGAAGATTCGGTCTACTCCACATGCCATAGATCGACCGAATGTAACGGCTGCAACAGTTGTAACGGGACATTCCGTAAACCCCCGCCATGCACCCCAATCGCTTCATTTGCCCTAAACCGCCAGGTGTCGCCCTCCACGCCCGGTTTGATCCTGGTAGACGGCGAACTGCTGTGTCCAATTCTTTTCATTGCCGCCCGATTCCGGCGGAGGAAAACACGTGGCTTGAGCCGGCGAGGCAACGCGGCGAGAATGCATTAGGGTCAGGTCATTTTTCCCTTTCCTGCTGTCTCTCCGGTCTGGTGAGAGACGGCCCCCTCACCGATTCGTCTCGACAGAGGTGGTTCCCGTGGTCAAGGCACTACTGTTCGTCACGGCCCTGACTTCGTTGGGGGCGGCACATGGGGACGATCTCCGCCGCGAGGTCGAGACCCTCGTCCGCCAACTCGATGCCCCCCGCCTGGCCGCGCGCGAGGCGGCCGAAGAGACCCTGCTGGCGATCGGCCCCGAAGCCCTCGCCGCGCTTCCGGAGCCCGGGCCGCAGCACTCGGCCGAGACCCGCCAGCGACTGGCGCGCGTCCGCCAGGCGCTCCAAGCCGAGGTGGCCGCCCAGGCTGCGCGGGCCTCGCGGGTCACCCTGCGCGGGGAGGGGATGCCGCTGGCCGAGGTCTTCGAGGCCATCGAGCGGCAGACGGGTAACCGTATCGCCCGCGATCGCAGGGCGATGCCCCCGGCAGTGGAGGGCGTGACCGTCGATGCCGATTGGGAGGACGTCCCCTTCTGGACGGCCCTCGACGAAGCGCTCGACCAGGCGGAGCTGACCGTCTACCCGTTTGCCGAAGAGGACGAGGCGGTGACCGTGGTCCCGCGCTTCGGCGAAGTGGCGCCGCGGAGCGGTCGTGCGGTGGTTTCCGGCCCCTTTCGCCTCGAGGTTCTCCGCGTATCGGCTACCCGCAGCCTCCGCGATTCCGACGAGGATTCGCTGCGGATCGTCCTGGAGGTCGCCTGGGAGCCGCGGCTGAACCCCATCAGCCTGCGGCAGGCGGTGGCCGACGTGGCGGCGGTGGACGATGCGGGGCGCCCCCTGGCCTTCCGGGCACCGGGGGCGACGCTCGAGGTGCCCGTCAACCGCCGCTCGACGGCCGTGGAGTTGAATCTGCCCCTGGCCCTGCCCGAGCGCGACGTCCGCAGCATTGCCGAGCTGCGCGGGAGTCTGGCGGCGCTCCTGCCCGGCGCGGCCGCATCGTTCCGGTTTGCGGAGTTGCCCGAGGCCCGCAACGTCGAGCAGCGTATAGGTGAGACCACCGTCACCCTCGAAGAGATCCGCCGCAACAACGATCTCTGGGAGGTGCGGATGGCGGTCCGCTTCGACGAAGCGGGGGTGGCGCTGGAATCGCACCGGGGCTGGATCTACGACAATCCCGCGATCCTCGAGAGAGCCGACGGCGAACCGCTCGCTCCGCTCGCCACGAACACCACCCGCCGGTTACCCAACGAGATCGGGCTGGCTTACCTCTTCCCCGGGGAGCATCCCATCGAGGAATCCACCTTCGTCTACCGGACGCCCACGGCCCTCTTGCCCGCTGCCTTCGACTACGAGTTCACCGACGTTCCCCTGCCTTGAGCTGCCGGGGCCTCGGTCCGTTACAGTTCCGTCGCCCCGTGAATGGCGCCGATGTAGAAAGCGGCGAGGCGGAAGATGAGGAGGATGATCAAGAGGGCGACCAGGGCCCAGACGAGGAAGCCGGCGATGGTCGTGATGGTGGCCATGGCGTAGCGGGCCCGTTCGTCGTATTGGCGGGAGAGGATCTGCATCGACTCGACGATCCGCCCGCTCTGCTCACCGACGCGGATCGTGTCGAGGAACTCGACGGGGAAAGCCCCGGTCGCGGAGAAGGCCTCGTAGATCGAGTTCCCGGCGGTGATATCCCGGTCGATCGAGTCGATCTGGTCCAGGTAACGGGCGTTGCGGCTGGCGCGGAGGCTGATCTCCAGCGCCCGCCGGACCTCCATGCCCGCCTTCATCGTCAGGTGCATGACCCAGGCGACCCGCGCCAGGGCGAGTGTCTCCAGGGCCGGGCCCAACCCGGGCAGTCGCAAGACGACACGCTGGATGGGCTGCGCCCAGAGGACGCCCCGGCGTGCAGCCGCAATGAGCAGCCACAAGGCGCCCACGCACAGCCCCAGAAAGGCGAAGTACACCAGGAGCCCCGGCGCACCCACGAGCCCGAAGCCGAGGACGTCGACCTCGGTGCCGGTCATGGCGCTGACGATGCCCATCGCCCAGATCAATAGACCGATGATGACCGCTGCCGCCGTGAGCTGGATCATCGGCCAGGCGATCGCCGCCAGGAACGCCCGCCGCATACTGATTGCCTGCCGGTAGTGTTCGGCGAGCTGGGCGAAGACCTCGCTCAAGTGGCCCGTCTTCTCCCCGACGGCGACCATCTCGCGGAAGACCAGGGGGAAAAAGGCCCCGCATTCCTCGACGGCTTCGGCGAGGCTTGTGCCCGCATGGACGGCGTTGCGGATGGCATGGTATTGGCGGCGGGCGGCACCGGTGGGCCGCTCGGCCTCACGGTCCCAGATGGTCCGCATGTCGACCCCCGCCTCGAGCATCGTCGCCAATCGCTGGCTGAGATTCGCCAATTCGTTCAGGGAAACCCGCGGCGAGAAAACCATCTGCGCCCTCGCACCTTGAGTCGTTTTCTTTTCGAATTGCCCACCATCCGCAATCCTCGGTGGAATCGGCGCCCCATGCCCGCCCCACCATGCATCCTGCCCAGCATACCGCCCCCGAGCCCCCCGGGGAATCGACCGCGAACTCTCGGTCCGTTGCGAATGCATCCAATTCCACGTCCGATGTTCGGCCCGGGGGGTAGGCGGACCGCATGACGGTGGTAGCCGTTGTTCCCGCGGTATAGGTTATTCCGGCTGTGTCGGTAGTTTCCGATTTTCGAGTTCACGGCGATCGACCGACCGATCTTCGTAGTAGGTCCCTACGATATTTCGCGGGTGTAGGGAACTTGCCGCCATGGATGGCCGCCAAAGGCATACGCAGAAGGATCGATCCCAGCGGGTCGGCGATCGACGCGATGTCGCGCGCTGCTCGATCACGGAGCTCGATTGCAACGCGATCGCTTTCGGCGAGAGACGGGTTCTATTGGGGAGACGTTACCTGACATGGCTGGAAAGACCCACCGAATGGAAAGGCATCGTGCGGAGGGTTCTGACCGCTGGGCGTCGGAAACGCGGCGGACACGGTGTCCCCTATGCCAGAGTCCCATTGACGTGGAGGGCGGCGAGCGCGCCGTCGAGGTGAATTGCTGGTCGTGCGGGTTGAAGTTCACCCACGAGCCCTTCACCCCCGCTGAGGCAGCGTTCCCCGTTTCGGCGCGGGCGTGCCCGGCAGGACCTTTGGAACGCTGGCTGTCGGGCGAACCGATTCAGCCTCACCATGTGGGGACCCGAGTTCAATTGACCCGCTGGTGCCGGCGCCGGCCGTGGCTGGCCGCATCGCTGGCCATCGCGCTGGTAGTGCTCGTGGGCACGGCGGGGGGCGGGATCGCGGCCTGGTCGGTCAGTGCGGCGCGGCTGGCGCGAACGGAACGGAGCCGCCACGAAGCCCACGAGGCCCGTCGCCAGGCCGAAGCGAGGGCCCAGGCGCAGGCGCAGCGGGTTGCCGCCGGCGAAGCGAAGGCGGCCGAAGAGACGGCGCGGCGCCTCGAGGCCGAGCAGCGACGGGAAGAGGCCGTACGACTCCTTCGCCAGGCGGAGAAGCGACTCGCCGCGGCCGAGCGCGAGCGCGACGAGGCCCAACAACGCGCGCGGCGCGAACTGGCCGATCAGCTCTCCGCCGAGGCGGAAGCCTACCTGGTCAACCGGCCGCTCTACAGTGTGTTGCTCGCCGGCGAGGCTCTGCGGTCGATCCAGGGGGAGGAACAGCCGCTGCCGGCCGAGACGACCCAGATCCTCCGCGACGGGCTGGCCCGCGTCGGCGGGATCGAACTGACGGGGCACGAGGGCGCCATTCAGGCCCTGGCGATCACTCCCTGCGGGAGATGGCTGGTCACCGGCAGCCTCGACACGACGGTACGGCTGTGGGACCTTGCCGAGACCGACCCCGACGCCGGCAGCCGCGTCCTCAAAGGCCATGAGGCCCGGGTCACCGCCGTGGGCGTGAGCCCCTCGGGACGCTGGCTGGTCACCGCCGGACTGGACGCGAGGGCCATCTGCTGGGACCTGCACGCCGCCGAACCCGAGAAGAGCGGACGGGTGCTTTGCGGGCATGGAGGGCGCATTAACGCCCTTGCATTCTGCCCCGAAGGCCGCCACCTGGTGACCGCCGGCGGCTGCTTCGAGGCCGACGACAATACAGCCCGCCTTTGGGATCTTGCTGCATCCGATCCGGCCGCCGCCCCGATCGTCCTTCGCGGACACGGCAAGCCGATCTTATCGGTGGTGGTTTCCGGCGACGGCCGCTGGGTCGCCACGGCCGGCGAAGACCGAACGATCCGCCTCTACGACCTTTTCGCCCGCCATCCCGCCGCCGAACAGATCGTACTCCGCGGCCACGAGGGGTGGGTGGGCGCACTCGCCGTGACGCCGGACGGTCGCCGGCTCGTCTCCGGCAGCTTCGACGGCACGGTGCGTCTCTGGGATCTGACCAGCCCGCAGCCGCCCCTGGAGCCGGCGGTCCTCCGCGGGCATCAGGGGTGGGTCAGTTGCGTCTCGGTGAGCCGCTGCGGGCGGTGGCTGGCCTCGGGGAGCTTTGACAAGACGGTGCGGCTGTACGACCTTTCGGCCGAGGATCCGGCGGCTTCCGTGCACGTCCTCTCCGGCCACGAGGGGCGCGTCCGCACGGCGGTCTTCTCCCCCGACAGCCGCCTGCTGGCGACGGGCAGCTTCGACCGTACGGTGCGCGTCTGGGACCTTGCCGATCCCGACCCGGCAATCGGTGCGGCCGTCCTCCGCGGCCACGAGGGACCGATCAATACCCTGGCGATCAGCCCCGACAGCCGCTACCTGGCCACGGGCAGCGGCGACAGCTTCGGGGCCCGCGACAGCGTCGTGCGGCTCTGGGATCTTTCCGTCGAGGGCCTCATCGACACGGCGCGGCGAACGGCGGTCCGCCGCCTGGCTGAGAAGGAGCGCCGCCAGCTCCTCCTCCGCGCCGCCCAGCGAAGCGAACCTCTCCGCTAACCGCACTTCGCGCGCCCTTTTCCGCCGCCGACAGAGCGGCGGCGCCCAACGCTTCACCTCCGCGGATGGTTGCGGCCGCTTACGAGCGGT
>SLBP01000031.1:0-21060 GCA_007126245.1 Planctomycetales bacterium | reverse complement strand
CGGGCGCCGGCCGGGCCTTCTCCTCGGCGGGCGGTGTCTCGCGCGGGGGGGCGGTCTTCTCGGTTTCTTCCTTTCGCTTGGCCGCCTCCGGCCGTTCGGCGGCCGCCGCTGGCTCGGTCTCCTGCTCTGCGGACGGCTCGGCTTCCTCGCCTTCCGTCTCGACGCTCAGCAGCACCTGGCCCACTTGGACGGTATCCCCCTTCTTGACGTGGAGTTTCGTGACCTTTCCCGCGTGCGGGCAAGGGATCTCCACGACGGCCTTGTCTGTCTCCAGTTCGAAAACGCCCTGGTTCCCCTCGATCTCCTCGCCTTCGCGAACCAGCACGTTGACGATGTCGCCCTGGGTGATGTTCTCGCCCAGTTCCGGTAGCTTGAATTCGGTGCTCATGCTCGTGAACTATCGGGGTCTACTGGTATACGGGGTTCGGTTTGTCCGGATCGAGCCCCAAGGTGGAGATCGCCTTTTCCAGTTTTTCCGCGGGGTACTGACCCTCGCGGGCCAATTCGGAGAGCGCGGCAAGGGCCACGTTCTCGGCGTCGACCTCGAAGAACCGCCGCAGCCGCTGGCGGTCTTCGCTGCGCCCGAAGCCGTCCGCCCCCAAGGCCAGGTAGGACCGCCCGACATAAGGGGAGATAGCCAGGGGAACCGCCCGCACGTAGTCCGAAGCGGCGACCACCGGAGCAGTCCCCTCGCCGAGGACCTGCCGGACGTACGGCGTCCGCGGCGGCTCGCCGGGGTGGAGGCGGTTCCACCGCTCACAGTCTTGGCCGTCCTGCATGAGGGCTTTGTAGCTGGTGACGCTGTAGACGGTGCTGCCTATGCCGAAACGCTCCTCCAGGAGGTCTTGGGCGCGGAGCACCTCGCGGAGGATGGCACCGGAGCCGAAGAGAACCGCGTGGGCGGCCTTGCGCCCCCCTCGGCTGCCGCCGGTGGGGCGGTGGGAAAGGGTATAGATGCCGCGGCAGATGCCCTCGGACACCTTGTCCTGGTCGCTCCGCATGGGGAGGATGGGCATCTCGTAGTTCTCGTTCATGAGCGTGATGTAGTAGAAGATGTCCTCCTCTTCGTAGTACATCCGGCGGATGCCGTCGAGAATGATAACCGACATCTCGTAGGCGAAGCAGGGGTCGTAGGCCTGCAGGCTGGGGAAGGCCAGGGCGTTGAGGTGGCTCTGGCCGTCCTGATGTTGGAGGCCCTCACCGGCGAGCGTGGTCCGCCCCGCCGTGCCTCCGAGGAGAAAGCCCCGGCAGCGCATGTCGCCGGCGGCCCAGATGAGATCGCCGATTCTCTGGAAGCCGAACATCGAGTAGTAGATGAAGAAGGGGATCATGTTGATCCCGTGGCTGGAATGAGCCGTTCCCGCAGCGATGAACGACGACATCGAGCCGGCCTCGGTGATTCCTTCTTCGAGGATCTGCCCGTCCTTGGCCTCGTGGTAGTAGAGCACCGTATCGGAATCGACGGGCTCGTAGACCTGGCCTACGTGGGAATAGATGCCGAACTGCCGGAAGAGGGCCTCCATGCCGAAGGTGCGGGCTTCATCGGGAACGATGGGTACCACGTAGCGGCCGATGTTCCGGTCGCGCAGCAGGCGCGCCAGCAGGCGGACGAAGGCCATCGTCGAGGAGACCTCGCGGCCGTCGCTGCCCGCGAAGAACTCGGCGAAGTCTTCCCACTTGGGCGGCTTGAGCTTCATCGTGGGGCTCCGCCGTGCCGGCAAGGGGCCACCCAGGGACTTCCGCCGCGACAAGAGGTACTGGATCTCCGGGCTGTCCTCGGGAGGACGGTAGAAGGGGGCGGTGGCCACCTCCTCGTCAGAGAGAGGGATGTTGAAGCGGCTCCGGAAGTGTCTGAGTTCCTCCTCGTTGAGCTTTTTCTGCTGGTGGGTGATGTTCCGCCCCTCCCCCGCCTCGCCTAAGCCGTAGCCCTTGACCGTCTGCGCCAGGATGACCGTGGGGGCCCCTTTGTGCTCGACGGCCGACTTGTAGGCGGCATAGACCTTCACCGGATCGTGCCCGCCCCGCTTCAGCCTCCGGATCTGCTCGTCGGTCAGGTCGGCCACCATCGACTCCAACCGGGGATCGACGCCGAAGAAGTGGCTGCGGGTGTAATCGCCGGGCATGACCGTGTATTTCTGGAATTGCCCGTCGACGACCTCGGTCATGCGGCGCACCAGCACGCCGTCGGGGTCCTGGGCCAGCAGGGGGTCCCAGTCGGAGCCCCAGACGACCTTGATCACGTTCCAGCCCGCACCGCGGAAGGCCCCTTCCAGCTCCTGGATGATCTTGCCGTTGCCGCGGACGGGACCGTCGAGCCGCTGGAGGTTGCAGTTGATGACGAAGATGAGGTTGTCGAGCTTTTCGCGGGCCGCCAGGGTGATGGCCCCCAGGGTCTCCGGCTCGTCGGTCTCGCCGTCGCCGACGAAGCACCAGACGTGGGAGTCGGCGGCGTCGGGCCGGATTCCCCGGTCGACCAGGTATTGGTTGAAGCGGGCCTGATAGATGGCCATGATGGGAGCTAAGCCCATGGAGACGGTGGGGAACTCCCAGAAGTTGGGCATCAGCCACGGGTGCGGGTAGGAGGACAGCCCCCCCCCAGGATCTAAATCGCGGCGGAAGTTCTTCAATTGCTCCTCGGAAAGGCGGCCCTCCAGGAAGGCGCGGGCGTAGATTCCCGGGACGGCGTGCCCCTGCATGTAAACCTGATCGGGGGCGTGGCTCCCCTGCTTGCCGCGGAAGAAGTGGTTGAAACCGACCTCGTAGAGCGTGGCCGCCGAGGCGTAGGTCGAGATGTGGCCGCCGATTCCGGGACTCTCCTTGTTCGCCCGCACGACCATCGCCATCGCGTTCCAGCGAATGATGCTCTTGATCTTCCGTTCCAGGGCGCGGTCGCCCGGGTATTCGGGTTCTTCGTCGGGGTGAATCGAGTTGATGTACGGCGTCTGACCGCTGTAGGTGAAGCGGACGCCGCGACGAATGGCCCGATTCTTGAGCCGTTCCAAGAGGAACGAGACCCGCTCCCCGCCTCCCTTCCGGATCACGTATTCGAGGGCCTCCAGCCAGTCGGCCGTCTCCTGGGGATCGGGGTCGCCCTGTGCGGCCCGGAGGGCGGCGTCGGGATGGATGCCGTTGCGGGGGTGGTTATTCTCAGCGGACTTTTTCATCGTCTTTCCCTTGCCGGCGGAAATCCGCCTTGCTCAGGTGCTGCGGAGTGATCGGGTGCTTGAAGTTACGTTGTATCGGCCGGGGGCGACCCGTTCCAGCCCCACAAAAGGGTAAATCCTGAGTCTGTCGAACCCCTCATTCTATGGGGGGCGTCAACTTCGGTCAAATCGCCTTCCCGGTGGCCGTTTCGAGAGACCGCCACCGTGGGCGACTCCCCGCCTGCTGAGACCACCAGAAACAGCAGCCGGGACCCGCTTGGCCACCTTGCCGAACCCGCTTGTCGAACCGGAGCAAACTTTGGCGAAAAAGCCGGAGTCATCGATGCTGCCGGTCCGGGGGGCGAGGCGGGTCGACGGCTGGTAACGACAGTCCCTGGCGTGCCCAAAATGCCGGATCTTGTGGATCGACCTGTCGTGTGGCGGTACGGCGATTCCTTCCGAACCCGGAAGGGAACCATCCGATATCCCGCATAGCCATCGATCGCAACGGACCGGGATTCCTTCGGGTGATCCCACTATTACTGCGGCCGGGCGCCCCGCGGGCCGGTTGTTCCCGCAGTCCGTCGCCGGCCCCCAGTCCGCTCTCACCAGGAAACCTCCGATGAAGAACGATACCTTCCGTGTAGTGACCCGCGGGGTCGATGGCAAGGTGCACATCCGCGATTACGACAGCGCCGAGGACCTTCTCAAACGGCACACCCAGGTCGGCATCGACGATTGCAGCACGAACTTGTCCCTCCGGGGGATGCCCGTCATCCGCGGGCTCATCGGCCCGATTCCGGAGGGGACGAATGTCATCCGGTACGAGTCGCCGGAGGTCTTCGAGACCCTCACCAAGCAGTGGAGCATCGCCAAGACGCCCCGTCGGCGGCGGCGAAAGTCATGCCCCCCCTCCACAGCATCGTCGAATGCGGAGGCCCACTAGATCGGCGGGGCAAGCACCTGCAACTGCTTCTCGCCTGCCATCACTCGGGGGCGGTGTGGCGCCGGGTATCCAGGCGAGCACCGTGCAGACTCCGGATCGTGCAGGCTCCGGTTGGAATTCGGGTTACGATTGGGTGATCGGAGCCGGTAGTACCCGTTTTCCCCTTTGCTCGGAGGAGCCGCCATGACGCGCCGAAGCCTGCCCCGTACCCCCTTTTCTGCAGCACTCCTCAGCCGCTGGACTTCGTACTGCGGTGTCTGGGTGTTACCGCTGGTGGCCGGGCTGGCCCTGTTCATCGCCGGCGCGGCGGCGGCCGAGCCGGTACCGGTGATCTTCGACAGCGACATGGACTCCGACGTCGACGACGTAGGGGCCCTGGCCCTGCTCCATGCCCTGGCCGACCGCGGCGAGGTGGAGATCCTGGCCGTGATGATCTGCTCGACGAACCCGCGCAGCGCCGCCTGCGCCAACCGCGTGAATCATTACTACGGGCGCGGCGAGTTGCCCGTGGGGAACATCAAGGGCGAGGGAGAAGGCCGCGACTCGCGGTATGCCCGCCAGGTCGCCGAGGAGTTTCCCGGCACCCTGGCCAGCGGAGACGAGGCGCCGGACGCCGTGGCCCTTTACCGCGAGATACTCGCCGCTCGGCCGGACCGGAGCGTGACCATCGTCACCGTGGGTTATTTGTCGAACATGCGGAACCTGCTCCGGAGCGAGCCTGACGCCCACAGCGACCTTACCGGCGTCGATCTGGTCCGCCGCAAAGTGAAGGTCTGGGTCTGCATGGGGGGCCGCTTCCCCAGCGGGCGGGAGCACAACGTCCTCGTCGACGCGGCTGCCTCGGTCGAGGCCATCGAGAACTGGCCCACGCCCATCGTCTTCAGCGGCTGGGAGTTGGGCAACCGCGTCATGACCGGTGCCCGGCTCCGCGAGACGCTCGAGGAGAATCCCGTCCGCCGCGCCTACCAGCTCTACAACAACCTCACCCACCGCCAGAGCTGGGACCAGACGGCGGTCCTCTACGCCGCTCGCGGTACGGGCGACTACTGGGACTACTCGCCGCGGGGACGGATCGTGCTTGCCGCCGACGGCGCCAACGAGTGGGTCGACGAGGCCGACGGCCCCCACGCCTACCTGGTCGAGAAGATGCCGCCGGAAGAGGTGGCCGCCGAGATCGAGGCCCTCATGATCGCCCCGCCGGCGGCGCGGCAATGAGCCGTCACGCTTACCGCCGCTTCTTCGGCCGCGCCAGGGGGATGCTGCACCGCCTGCAGCGGACGACATGGCGGGCGAGCTTGGCCCCGCAGCGCCCGCAGCGACGGCCCTTCAATGCAAGCACAAATCGAGTTCGCGAGCGGAGACCCATGGGAGCCTCTCCTTTCCCTTGAGAAGGCGCGGCGGCCATCGCCGCCGATCGAGCTCGAACGTTTCCGAAAACGTACCCCGGCCTGCCCGCTCCCTGCCCCCATCCGCACGGGGGCGGCAGTCATGAAGTACAGTTGTGCGGACGAGGGTCGACGGCTTGGGACGGCCCTCCCGCCTTCGCACGACCGTAGGGGAAACGGATGGCCATGTTCATTATCATCTTTGTGCTGCTCGTGGCGGTGGTCAACCTGGCGGTGGGATTCGGTCTGGCTGTCTATCTGGGGCAGCGACACCGCCAAGCCGCGGCCGGGATCGAAGTCGGCTCGACCTCTCCTCGAGCAGCGTCGGCGGGAGGGGCGCCTGCCGCGACAAGCGTGCCGGCCGGCATACCGCCCTGGTCCCACGCCGCCGATTCGGGATCGGCGTCCGTCCCCCCCTGGGCCCCCACAGGCACCGCCGCGGCCGAATCCGCGGTGGAGGCACCGCCCGAACCCCCGGCGGATGAAGCCGCTGCCGGCCTTCCCGACGCCGATGCAGCGGCCGAGGAGAAGCGGCCGGAAGCACCGGCAGCGGAGAACGGGATTCCCGCCGGCGAGCCGGCTGCCAGCGAGGCCGTCCTACGAAGGCTATGGGAGAACGTTGCCGGTTACCACGATCGACTGGGAAAGATCGATGGAGAAATCCGCGCCCGCGCCCGCAACGGCGATGCCCGGGGCATGGAATCGGCCCTTCAGGCCTTCCGCGGAATCACCGAGGCTTATCTCGAGGAGAGACAGACCGCCTGGAGCCGTTTCGCCGAGCTGCACGGCGACCGCGAGGATCTCGGCGATCTGAACCGGCAGCTCGACGCCGCCCTGGAAGAGGAAGGCGCTCGGGTCACTCAGGCCGGCAGGGTGGCCGGCGGGACGCAGCCGACCGGGGACCTCGAGGGCCGTTGCCAGCGGATGATCGCCGAGACGTCGAGGCTGGCCTCTGCCGGCCGCCGCGTGCGCGACGCCATTGAAGGGATCTCCGCCCGCGTCGCCTGCCACGATCGCTGGCTCGACCAGGCAACCGAGGTCCTCCGTGAGGACCGCCTCACCGGCCTGCCGGCGCGACTTGGTTTCGAGGCGGAGCTGGCGCGTTGGTGGAGGCATGATCCGCACCGCACCCAGCCGCTGGCGGTGGTGCTCGTCGAAGTCGATCACTACGCGCGGATCGACGAGCAGCACGGCATGGAAGCAGGGTCCGGCGTGCTCCAGGTCCTGGCCCGAATTCTCCGTGAGGAGGTTCGAGAGGCGGGGAACGTGGCTCGCTGCGCAAGCTGCCGCTTCGCCATCCTCCTGCCCGGCAAGCTGGTTCGCGAGGCGGTCGAATTGGCGGAACGGATCCGTCAGGTCGTCGAGTCGACCCATTTCCAGTCGAGCGAAGAGGAGATCCAGGTGACCACCAGTTGTGGGATTACCGCGGCCGGCACCGAGGATACCTCGGACAGTTTTCTGGCGCGGGCCGAGCTCGCTCTTCGCGAGGCGAAGGGTAGCGGCGGCAATCGAACGTACTGCCACGAGGGCAAGTATCCCTCCCCTGTCGTACCTATCAACCTTCCCAAGGAAGACTCCTTCGTCGCCATCGGAGGCACCGGCCCGTCCTAACGGAGGGTGTCGGTGCAACGCCGCACGTCTCTGCCACCAGACCCCTCGGCGGTTGATTCCGGCGCCGGCGGAGACGATGATGAGACCTGCCGGGAACGGCACGCGCCGCCCCTGCGTACCCCGGACACCGCGGGGAGGGCGACGTGCGGGGCTCCGAATTCCTTTTGCAGGAGGTCACGGCATGAGACGAAGCAAGGCAGGAATCAACCGCCGCCGTTTCCTGGCGGGTTCGGCGGCGGGGGTGGCGGCGGCGACCCTCGTCCCCCGCCATGTCCTCGGGCAAGGCCAGACACCGCCGAGCGAATCGCTGGGTGGCGCCCTGATCGGCTGCGGCGGCCGCGGGCCGGGCACGTTCCGCGATCTGGGCCCGGACGTCCGCATGCTCGCCCAGTGCGACGTCCGCTTCGCCGATCGTGCCGACAACGAGACCTACTACACCGACTACCGCCGCGTGCTGGAACGGACGGACGTCGACGTGGTGGCCATCGCCACGCCTCCCGGTTGGCACGCCCTGATGTCCGTGGCCGCCATGGAGGCGGGCAAGGACGTCCTCTGCGAAAAGCCCACCACCCGCTTCATCAGCGAAGGCCGCGCCGTGGTCGAGGCAGAGCGGCGCTACCGGCGCATCTTTCAGATCTGCACGTACGGCCGCTTCGGGGCGAACCGCGGCATCCACAAGCTGATGGCCAGCGGGCTGCTCGAGGAGTGCCCGGCGGTGGTCGTCCGGCGCGGCGGTTTCAAGGTGGCCGAGTGGAGCGGTCGGGTGCGGTACGAGATCGAGTCCGTTCCCGAATGGCTCGACTGGGACCTCTACTGCGGCCCGGCGCCCGAGCGCCCCTTCCACCGCCACCGTTTCGGCGGCTCGCACCGCGGCTATTGGGACTACGACGGCGGCGGCCTGGCCGACATGGCGCAGCACCACCTCGACGGCTTCAACTACGAGTACGCCAAGGATTTCACCAGCCCGGTGGAGGTCGAGCCCTTCGCCCCGCCGGCCCACCCCGAGGCCTGCGGGATGTGGGGATGGGTGGAGCTGCGGTACGCCGACGGCCTCACGCTGGTGCTGGAGAGCGGCGAATGGGGCGAGCGTTACGACCGCCGCCAGCCGCGGCAAGTGAGCGAAGCGGACCTCGACGAGGCGGGGCGCCGCAAACTCGCCGAGCTTCCCGATCCCGAGCCGCTGCTGCGGTTTCCCGAGGCGGTCCGCACCCGTCACCGGGCCGGCGGCCACGCCGAGGCGGCCCACCGCACGGCGACCCTCTTCCACTTGGCCAACGTGGCCATCCGCACCGGAAGGAAGCTCCGCTACGACCCGGAGAAGGAGGTGATCGTCGGCGACGAGGAGGCCAACCGGCTCGTCCACCAGCCCATGCGGGCTCCGTGGCGGGTGTAGGCGCCCGCGGCGCACGGGAAACCCTAACCGAACATGAGGAGACTCTAGCCATGGCAGTTGCCGAATCCTTGAGCGCTTTGGTCGAGCGGATGCCGGACGCAGACGGCCGCGGGATGTTCACGGAGAACATCGACAAGCCGCGCATCGAAGACGCACTCGCGGAAATCTACGGGGGCGGCCGGGAGTACGTGCGGGGCCTGGTGGAGATGCTCGGCGTGCCCGGGAGCGAGGCCGACGTCAAGCCCCGCTACGCCCTCCACGCCCTGGGGAACCACATCCTCCAGCAGGGCGACGAGCCGGCCCGCCGCGGCTACGCGGAGACGCTCGCCGAGGCGCTGGCAGAGGAGCGGCCGGCACACGTCAAGGCCTTCCTCTGCGAGGAGCTGCAGTGGTTCGGGCGCGGCGAGGCCGCCGGCGCGCTGGCGGCCGTGCTCGCCGAGGAGGCCCTCGTCGAGGCGGCCACGATGGCGCTGATGGCCATCGGCGACGGGGCGGCGGCCGCGTTTCGCGAGGCACTGCCGGCCGCAGAAGGGAAGAGGCGGCGGAACCTCGTCCACGGTCTGGCCGCATTGGCCGACGCCGAGTCCGCCCCCCTGCTTCGCGAGGTCCTGAACGACGAGGATCGCGAAGTGCGTCTGGCGGCGGGATGGGGGTTGGCGCAGTTGGGCGACGCCGCGGCGGTGCCGCTGCTGCTCGAGGCGGCCGACGCCGGGCCGGGTTGGGAACGGATTCAGGCCGACAAGCACTGCCTTGTGCTTGCCGAGAAGCTTGCCGCTGCCGGCCGCCGCGACGAAGCCCGCACGGTCTACGCCCGTCTTGCCGAGACGCGGACCGGCAACGCCGAGGTGTACGTTCGCGAGGCAGCCGAGCGCGGCCTGGCTTCGCTCGGCTGAAGCGGCGTCGGGCAGTGCGGACGCCAGCCCCTATCGAGGAATTGGAAACAGTTGTCGAGCCGCTGGCATCCGCCAACGGCCATCGGGAACGGGCGGCCGCGGTGCAGATAGGCCGCCGGTGCGTTCCCTTTCGAACGACGAGGAGGAATGCCATCATGCGATGCGCCGAGATGACGAGCGCGGCCCAGAGATCCACTCGCCTTTGTGTCCGCGCCTTTGCAGTCGCCACGGCACTGACCGTCTGCTGCGTCCTTTGGGGCCCGAGGCCCGGCCTCGCTCAGCAGCAGGAAGACCTCCGCGTGCTCCACCGCTGGGTCGAATGGTCCCACGCCGAGACCTCCCTGCAGCGGCACCTCAACCGGCAGGCCTTCGAGCTGCTCGACGCCCGGCAGGAGCGGATCGAGGCCCTGCAGACGGCCGACGACTGGCGGCGGCGGCAGGAGGAGGTGCGGACGACGCTGGAGCGGATCGTGGGGCCGTTTCCCGAAAAGACACCGCTCAATCCCCAGGTGCTGGGCGCCGTCGAGAAGGACGGCTACCGGGTGGAGCATATCGTCTTCGAATCGATGCCCGGCTTCTACGTGACCGCGTGCCTCTTCCTTCCCGAGGAGCGGCAGGAGAAGGCGCCGGCCATTTTGAACGTCATCGGGCACACGGACATCGCCTTCCGGGCCGCCGGCTACCAGAACGTGGTGCTGAACCTGGTTGATAAGGGATTCATCGTCCTGGCCATGGATCCGGTGGGCCAGGGGGAGCGGAAGCAGTACTACGATCCCGAGCTGGGGCGGTCGGTGGTGGGAGGGGCCACGGCGGAACACTCCTACTTCGGCATCCAGGCGTTCCTCGCCGGTTGTTCGGCGGCCCGCTATTTCGTTTGGGACGGCATCCGCGCCATCGACTACCTGGTCTCGCGGCCCGAGGTGGACCCGGAGCGGATCGGCGTAACGGGGCTTTCCGGCGGCGGCACGCAGACCTCGTACATTGCGGCGCTCGACGAGCGGGTGGTGGCGGCATCGCCCGCCTGCTACATCACCGGCTTCCGGCGGCTGCTCGAGTCGATCGGTCCGCAGGATGCCGAACAGAACTTCAACGGCGGCCTGGTCGAGGGGATCGACCACGCCGATTTCCTCGAAGTCCGCGCGCCCCGCCCCACGCTGGTCGTGGCCACCACCCGCGACTTCTTCAGCATCCAGGGGACTCGCGAGGTGCTCGCCGAGGCGGAGGGAGCCTTTGCCGCCCTGGGAGCGGCCGAGAATCTGCAGTTGGTCGAAGACGATCACGGCCACGGCTTCACTCGCCGCAACAACGAGGCCACCTACGCGTTCTTTCAGGAGCACTTGAATCTGCCGGGGGACGCGACGGAACGGGAAATCGATTCGCTGAGCGTCGAGGAGCTGACCGTCACCCCCACGGGGCAACTGATCGACTCGCTGGGCGGTGAGACCGTCTTCTCGCTCAACCGCGAGGTATCCGAGCCGCTCCTGGAACGGTTGGACGACCGCCGGCGGCAGCTCGACGATCACCTGCCGCAGGTGGAGGCCGAGGCGCGGCGGATTTCGGGCTACCGGCCCCCGCAAGGGCCCGCCGGCCTGGTCTACCGCGGCCGCTACCAGCGCGACGGCTATACGCTCGAGATGCACGTCATGCAGGGCGAAGGGGAGATCGTTCTCCCCTTCCTGCTGGCCGTGCCGGACGAGGGGACGAAGCATCCGGCCTTGATCTATCTGCACCCGGAAGGCAAGTCCGCCGCCGCGGCGCCGGGCGGCGAGATCGAGTGGCTGGTCCGGCAGGGCTACGCCGTGCTGGCGATGGACCTTTCCGGCATGGGGGAACTGGGGCAGACCGGCAATGCAGAGGCCTTCCTCGGTGTGCTCATCGGGCGAAGCATCGCCGGCATCCGCGCCGCCGACGTCGTCCGGGGCGTGCAGTACCTCCGGAGCCGCGAGGACATCGACCCCGCCGGCATCGCGGCCGTGGCCCGCGGGAGCATGGCGGTTCCGCTCTTGCACGCGGCGGCCTTCGAGGAATCGATCGACCGCATCGCGCTGATCGAGCCGCTGATCTCCTACCGTGCGGTGGTGATGAACCGCTTCTACGAGGTCCCGGTGGCTGACGTCGTGTTCAATGCGCTCACGGCCTACGACTTGCCCGACCTGGCCGCCACGCTGGCACCCCGCACGCTGATGGTAGTCAACGTGCAGGACGAGGTCCGTCAAAGGGTCCAGGAGGAACAGGTTGACGAAGAGCTGGCCGTGGTCCGCTCCGCCTACGCCGCCGCCCAGGACCGGCTGCTGATCCGCGCCCTCGACGACGTGGACGACCGCGAGGTGGTCTTCGCGGATTGGTTGGCGTCGCCGGCAGGCGCGCCGATCGAGGAGGACGACCGGTGAGCCGCGACCATTCCCCCGCCGCCCGCCCGCTCACGCGCCGCGGCATGATGCTCGGCACGGCGCAGGCCACCGCCGCGGTGACCGCCGCCGGCGCCCTTGCCGGCGTGTCCGCCCAAGCGGAGGAGGGAGACGGCGAGATATGGGACGCCCACGTCCACCTGAGCGGCGTTACCGGAACCGTCGAGGAGCGGGTCGACCGGCTCCTGGAATTCGCCGATCGGCTGGGGATCGCGCGGTTGGTGGTCTTCATGGGGACCAGCTTCGTGCGCCATCCCTCCCCCGAAGAAGTCCGCCAGCAGAACGACGAGGTCCTGCGGGCCATCGGCCACGCGCCGGACCGCGTGCTGGGGATGGCCTATCTGAACCCCGAGCACGCGCAGGAAAGCCTCGCGGAGATGGACCGCTGCATCCGCGACGGTTCCATGGTGGGCGTGAAGCTCTGGGTCGCCATGCGCTGCAGCCGCCCGGAGCTGGACCCGATCGTTCGCCGCAGCGTCGAACTGCAGGTGCCCGTCCTCCAGCACACCTTCGATCACGTCGACGGGGGTCTCCCCGGCGAATCGACTTCGGCCGACATGGCTGCCCTGGCGGTCCGGCACCCCGACGCGGCACTGATCTGCGCCCATACGGGGGGCGACTGGGAGCGGGGCGTCCGTACGATCCGTGCCTGTCCGAACGTCTGCGCCGAGGTCTGCGGCTCGGATCCCACGGCGGGGTTCGTGGAGATGGCCGTCCGCGAGTTGGGATCCGAACGGGTGATCTATGCCAGCGACGCCGGCGGCCGGAGCTTCGCCTCGCAGTTGGCCAAGGTCACCGGTGCCGACGTTTCGGCGACAGCACGGCGGCTGGTCCTTGGCGGCAATCTCCGCCGCCTGCTCGCACCGGCCCTCGCCATGAAGGGAGCGAAGCCGTGATCGTCGACGTTAACGCCAACGTTTCCCGCTGGCCGTTCCGCCGCATCCCATGCGACGAGTTGCCGCCGCTGATCGAGAAGCTCTGCGCGCACCGTGTGACCCAGGCCTGGGTGGGAAGTCTCGATGGCCTCTTCCACCGCGACCTCGGTAGGGTGAACCTTCGCCTCACCGAGACCTGTCGCCAGGAGCGCGGAGTGGAGCTGATCCCCTTCGGATCGGTCAACCCGATGCTGCCCGACTGGCAGGAGGACCTCCGCCGCTGCGCCGACGATTTCCGTATGCCGGGTATCCGGCTGCACCCGAACTACCACGGCTACCGGCTCGATGAGGCGGTGTTCGCGGATCTGGTCGACCTGGCTGCCGCGAAGAACCTCCTCGTGCAGCTCGTGGTGCGGATGGACGACGTCCGCGTGCAGCCCGGGCTCATGCGGATCCCCAATGTGGACGTGGCGCCACTCGCCGAGATCGTGCGTTCGCACCCGTCCTTGCGGATGGTGCTGCTCAATGCCCTGGGGACTCTCCGCGGCCAGGCGCTTCACGAGCTGGCAGCGACCGGCCGCGTCTGGTTCGACATTTCCACGAGAGAAGGGGTCGGCGGCCTGGGCACGCTCGTACGTGAGGTGCCTCCCTCGCGGGTGCTCTTCGGCTCCCATCTCCCTCTCTTCGTGCTGGAGTCGGCCGTGCTGAAGATGCGAGAATCCGACCTCGACGACCGACACCGCCGGGCCATCGCATTCGAGAACGCCCAGGGGCTGCTGGGCGACGGAGCCTGAGAAGGGTTCCACCCTCCTCCACCCCCCCGTTGCGGGCGACTGCGCCGGCGCCGATGCGGGGACGTTGGTGCGCCCCCCTTTCCTCAGGTATACTTAGGGTGTTCGTGGAGTTGGGCGCAGGCGCCGCACGCGACGGTGCCGGCGGTTTTCCCCAACGCGCCCTCAATTTCGATGATGACGATTACGTGCGGGAGTCGGTTGCGATGACGCGGCGTGTGATGCGAAGGAGGTTCCTGGCCGGAGCGGCCGGGGCAGCAGCGGGACTGGGCGTGGGTTGGCAGGCACCGATGGTGCTGCGGGGTGCTTTCGCCCAGCAGTGGGGCGACCTGACAGGACGGTTGGTCTACGACGGAGACCCTCCGGAGAGAGAGAAGCTCGTCGTCGACCAGGACGAGGACTACTGCTGCCAATTCGACATCCGCGACGAGTCCCTCATGGTCGGAGAGGACGGCGGTCTGGGGAATACCTACGTCTACCTGCGCTCCCGGAACGCTCCCGTTTCCCCGGAGCTGGAGGAGGCCGTCGAGGAGCGGGTGACGCTCGATTGCCACGAGTGCGTCTTCGTGCCCCACTGCCTGGTGATCTGGTACACGAAGCAGGAGCTGTTCGTCATCAACTCCGACCCCATCGCCGACAACGTGGCCTTCTCACCGCTGGGCGATCTGCCGGTGAACCTCGTCCTCCGGGCCGGGGACACGGCCACCCACCGCTTTCGCCGGCCGCAGACGGAGCCGGTGACGATTCTCTGCAACTACCATCCCTGGGAACTGGCGTTCATCCTCCCCCGCGACAACCCCTACATGGCGATCACGGACATGGACGGGACCTTCACCATCCCCCGGCTCCCAGTGGGCGACTGGGAGTTCCAGGTATGGCACGAGCGGGTTCGACAGCTCGATACGGCGCAGTGGCGTCGGGGGCGGATGAGCGTCGGCATCCGCCCGGGCGTCAACGACCTGGGGACGATCAGGATCGCCCCCGCCCGGCTGGCCCGGGAGGCCTGAACCGCTGCTGGGGCTCCCCACCCATCACCACAGACCACCCGCCTCATGATTCTGCCATCGTGACTCTTTCCTCAACGGTTGATCCTCCCCGGCCTTCTGAGGGCCAGGGGCAGATGGGCATGTCACAATCTTCCCACCACCTCACCGGGCACCGCGAGCGGCGCACCAGCCCATGCGGCGGCCTACGCGGCTCGCCGCCCGTTTGCCCGCCCCCCCCGGAGCCTTGCGGTGCCGCGGACGCCTCCCGCGGGGCGGGGGGGCGAGCGGCTCCCGCCCGATCGACGCATCATCGGCTGCGGGGGTTACCGGCCCAGGTGGTGCTGTTCGTGGCGTTCTTGGCCGGCTGCGGATATCAGGGTGCAGCCGAGTTCACGCTCAACACCGAGGGTCGCGAGCCCGAGAGCGTCAGCCCGTCGCAGCAGGAAGCGATTGCCGCCGCACTCGAGCGGCACTTCGGGACCCCCGATGAGCCGAGGGTCCCCTCGGGGCTGCCGCTCGGTCTCGAGAAGCTGCAGATCGCCGCCGGCCCGGTGGCGGGCGACAAGCGGGGTCTGCGGACCGGCCTCTACCGGCAGCACTGCGCGGTCTGCCACGGCATCAGCGGCGACGGTGCCGGGGCCCAGGCCGCCCTTCTGAATCCCTACCCCCGCGACTTCCGGCCGGGTTGGTTCAAATTCACCTCCACCGCCGGCGGCGCCAAACCGGTGCCGAAGGATATCGAGCGCGTGCTGCTGCGGGGCGTCCCCGGCACGGCGATGCCCTCCTACATGACGCTCCCCCAGCGGGAGATCGACGCCCTGGTCGAGTACGTCCGCTACCTGAGCATGCGGGGCGAGACGGAACTGTACCTCTTCCGTTTGGTGGTCGACGAAGACGAATACCTGCCCTTGGACATGAGGATGGTCCAGGAAGACTGGATCGAGCCGCTCGGGGCGATGTGGGAGATGGCCGAGGAACTGGTCGTCGAGCCCCCGGAGCGGCCGGTTGTGGATACGCCCGAGGACTGGGAGGACTCCGTGTCCCGCGGCTTCGAGCTCTATTCCAGCCCAGCGGCGCAGTGTGTGCAATGCCACGGCCCCTACGGCTACGGCGACGGCGAAGAGGCGCAGCTCTACGATGAATGGAACCGGGTGAAGGTAGGGATGACCGCCGAACAGACGCGGCGGCTCGCCCGTCTCTACCGCCTGCCGCCGCAGCAGCTCCGGCCGCGCGACTTCCGCGCCGGCATCTTCCGGGGCGGCGGGCGCCCGGAAGACCTATACTGGCGGATCCACGTGGGCATCAAGGGAACCCCCATGCCCGCCGCCGGCCCCGCCCCCGGCTCCACCGGCGTCCTCTCGCCCGAAGAGATATGGCACGTCGTCCACTACATCCTGTCCCTCTCGCAATAGCTTCCCCCTTGACCGCATTCGCCGGCGAGCACCGCTTCGCCGGCGGGGAGCACGCCAACCCGGAGACGGCCGTGAAAAAGGAATCATCCTCTTCCGCCTCGCGCGCGAGCAGGGCGATGCCCGCGCTGCCCCCAGCCTTGATCGACCGTCGTCGGCGTTGGACGCACCGGACAGCCTGGCTGCTGGCGGTGGGGACTTTCCCCCTGATCTGGATGGGCGGCCTAGTGACGACGTATCGCGCCGGGATGGCGGTGCCCGACTGGCCCGGGACCTACGGCTACCTCCTCTTCTTTCTCTATCCGCTCGATCTGTGGCTCGGCGTCTGGGACGTGTTCCTCGAACACAGCCACCGTATGCTCGGGGCCCTCGTGGGACTCTTCGCCATTGCCCTGGCGGTCGTCCTCTGGCGGTGGGACCCGCGGCCCGGGATGCGATGGATGGGCGTTCTGGCGGTGGTCTTCGTCTCGCTGCAGGGGACGCTGGGCGGACTCCGTGTGCTCGTCGACGAGGTTCTGCTGGCAAACATCCACGGCTGCACGGCGCCGCTCTTCTTCGCCCTCACCGCGGCGCTGGTGACGCTGACTTCACCGCGGTGGCTGACCGCGGACGCGCCGCAGCGGCGTCACGGCTCCCACACACTCCGCAGGGCGGCGACGACCGCCCTGGTGGCGGTCTTCGTGCAAATCGTCCTGGGAGCCCAGGTCCGCCACCTGCCACCGAACGCGCCGCCAGGATGGTTCACCCTCTGGGTCTGGCTCCACGTGATCGCTGCCTTCGCGGTGCTGGGGCTGGCGATCTGGGTGTCCCTCGTCGCCGGCCGCATGGCGGAGCCCGTTATCGTACGGCGGGCCCGGTGGCTGCTAGGGCTGGTGGGCCTTCAGGTTGTGCTCGGGCTGACCACCTGGGTAGTCAACTGGGGATTTCCCTCCTGGTTTGAAGACTACGTCTTCCGCGTAGAATACACTGTCGTCGCCGGGGGAGCCCTCCAGGCGTGGATTACGACGGCGCACGTGGCCATTGGCTCGCTGACGCTGGTCGCCGCCCTCTCCGTCGTCCTTTGGTCCGGGCGGCTGCTGCGGTCGGCGCGGGGGTGGCACAACTGGCTGCTCAACCTCCAGCTGACTCGCCAGTGAGCCGTCGCACCGCTGCCGCCTGGAGCACGGCGGGATGCGCGAGGGAGGGGGGCGGCGGGTACGGGGTACCGCTTCGAATGGCTGCATATATGCACACGGGGGGTACGAAGGAGAGCGCGTTCCGATATCGTGGCAAGTAAGCGACGAGGAGCCTCGGCCCCCGCGCCGCAGCACGCTTGCCGGATAGAGCGCTATCACGTATATCACGATAGACTGAAGACCCCGCCAAGTGACGGGAGGCGTCGATGGATGCTGGCAGCGCGACTTCACGATGGCCCCTCTCGCGAGGCTTCCTGGCGACGGCCGCCGACTATGCGCAGCTCGCCCGCATCCGGATCGTGGCCATGTCGCTGCTGACGATGGCTGCCTCGGCTTGGCTCTGCGCGGCACTTCCACCCGCGTGGCCGGCGATGCTGCCTGCCCTGCTGGGGACGGCGCTGGTCATCGCGGGGGCCTTGGCGCTCAACCAGCGCCTCGAGGTGGAGGGCGACCGGCATATGCGGCGAACGGCCCACCGTCCTCTTGCCGCAGGGCGTCTTACCACCCGCCGGGGGACACTATTCGGCGGAGTGTCCACAGGAGCCGGGCTGGCAATCCTGCTCTGGCTGTCCCCCGTGGAAGTGGCGTTCCTGGCCGCCTTGGCCTGGGTGCTCTATGTCGGAATCTACACGCCGCTGAAGCGGCATTCCCCATGGCAGACATTCGTCGGTGCCGTCCCCGGAGCGATGCCTCCGCTGATCGGGGCGGCAGCGGTGGGAGCTGCGGGCAGTCCTCTGGCCCTGGGTCTCTTTGCGATCCTCTTTCTCTGGCAATTCCCTCACACCATGGCCATTGCCTGGCTCTACCGCGCCGACTCGGCGGCGGCGGGCGTGCGGGTGGCGACGGTGGTCGATCCCTCGGGTCGCTGGGCCGGCTGGATCGCCGTGGCCGCTGCCGTGGTCCTGATTCCTGCCGGCCTGGTGCCCACGCTGGCAGACGCGGCCGGATGGTGGGCGGGCGCGGCCGCGACGGCTGCTGCGGCCGGCTACCTGGCGGCGTCGTGGCGGTTTCTTGCCCGCCGCGACAATCCGTCGGCTCGCAGGCTGCTCCGCGCTTCGCTCCTCTATCTGCCCCTCGTTTACGGTGCCCTCCTCCTGGCCGCCGCGCTGCGAACGCCGGTCGGCTGACCGCCAGCGCAGTTCCCGGTCCCCAAGAGAGCCCCAACGGCTCGGCACTGCGGCGGCAACGGCTTGACAGGCAAGGGGCGGCCGCCTTAGGGTGGGCGCGCCCGGCGGGTTGGGATCGGCGGTGCTCCAACGACTCCCCAGGCGACGGTGATGCGCGCGACGAGCGACTGAGACTCAAGAACAGGCCAGCCCAGCGAGTTCCCCCTCCCCATGACGGATGCACAATGGCAGGAGTTGCTGCGGGTGGTCGGCGGCGAGATGCCCGAGCGGCTCCCCGTAGGACTGATCGTCGACAGTCCCTGGCTGCCGAACTGGGCCGGCTACTCGATCCTCGACTACTACACGTCCGACGAGGTCTTTCTGGCGGCCAACCTCGCTGCTGAGAAGCGGTTTCCGGCGGTATGGTTTCTGCCGGGCTTCTGGTCGGAATACGGCATGTGCACCGAGCCCTCGGCCTTCGGGGCTCTCTGCCGCTTCCCCGAGGACGAGCTGCCCTTCGCCGAGAGAATCCTCGCCGAGCCGGCCGACGCCCGGCGGCTGAAGAAGCCCGACTGCCGGCGTGACGGGCTGGCCCCCTTCATGATCAAGCGGCTGGTCCACTGCGCCGATCGCATGGAAGGGGAGGGCCATGCCGTCCGCTTCGCCGTGGCCCGCGGACCCCTGAACATCGCCTCTTTCCTGTTGGGCCACACCGAATTCCTCCTGGCCATCCGAACCGATCCCGAGGAGGTCCATCTCCTCCTGCGGATCATCACCGACTTCCTCGTCGACTGGCTCGTCTATCAGAAGAAGTGCTTTCCTTCGATCGAGGGCGTGCTCGCGCTCGACGACCTCGTCGGCTTCATCAAAGATGCCGACTTCCAGGAGTTCGCCGTACCCTATCTCCGGGAGATCTACGCGGCACTCGACGCGCCGGTGAAGGCATTCCACAACGACGCCTTCGGCCTGATCACGGCGAGACACCTCGCGTCGATCGGCATCAACCTCTTCAACTTCTCCTTCGAGCACCCGGTGGAGCGGATCCGCGAGCTGGCGGGCGAAACGGTGACCCTCTTGGGTAACATCCCGCCTCGCGATGTCCTCGCCGAGGGCTCGGCCGAGGACATCGGCCGCAGCGTGGCCGCCATGCTTGCCCCGCTCGGCGACGGCCGCCGCCTGATCCTCTCCTGCGGCGGCGGCACGCCTCCGGGCGTTCCCACGGAGAATATCGACGCCCTCTGCCGGGCGGCGGAGGAAAGGGTGTCCATGCCGTAGCCCTTCCCTGGCTACGCCGGGGCCAACTCCCGCTTCACCGCCTCGACGACCTGGCTGAAGGCCTCCGGATCGCGGACGGCCATTTCCGCCAGGGTGCGGCGGTCCAGGGCGATGTTGGCCCGTACAAGGCCGGCGATGAACTCGCTGTAGCGCATCCCCCGCTCGCGCACGGCGGCGTTGATGCGGATGATCCAGAGCTTGCGGAACTCCCGCTTCCGCGTGCGGCGGTCGCGGTAGGCGTAGGCGTCGGACCGGATGACCGTTTCCTTGACGGTCCGCAGCAGCTTGCCGCGGCCGCCGCGGAATCCTTTCGCGCGGCGGAAGAGGCGTTTTTTCGCCTGCCGCCGAGCAGCTCCCTTGAGCGTCCTCATGGCTATCCCTCGATCTCTTGCGGAGACCAGGCCCCGCCGGCCCTTCCGGCAGCGTTTTCTTGCCCGTCCCCTGCAACCAGCCCGGAACGGGGGTGCCCGTTCCGGCGGTCCGCGCGCCGCGGCAGTCACCTGCCCGAGCCGCGCCGTCAGTAGCTGTTTCCGCGCAGCGCCTCGTGGATGCGCGGCAACTCGGCCTTGTTCGCCGTCGTGGTGCCGCGGAGCTTCCGCCGGCGCTTCTTGCTCATCCGGGCCGCCAGGTGGCTCGTGCCCGCCTGGCGGTGCTTTGCTTTCCCGGAGGCGGTGAGGCGGAATCGCTTCTTGGTAGCCTTGTGCGTCTTCTGCTTCGGCATGGCAATCACGCTCAATCGGGTGTCACGGGTCTCGCCCGTGCTTCTGGCCTCTTCGCCACTTTCCAGCCGCACCGGGAAACCCTCTCCCGCAGCGACACAGACCCGTCATTATAGCTGCCCGGGCAATCGCGCAAAGGGGGAACGGTCGCAGGCGTCACGCCGCCGCTCCTTCCCGGTTGCGGCTCGATGGTAACGTCTGACCGGCGCCGAGAAGCGCGGCGGCTATTTCGGTCCCAGCGTGCAGACGATCCGACGTCCCTGCTGTGCCGGTGGCGACTCGATCTTCGCACAATCCTCGAGTTGCTCCAGAACGCCGGAAATCACCCGATGGCCCTCCTCGACGTGCGCCAACTCGCGCCCCCGAAAGATCACCGTCAAGAGCACTTTGTCCTTGTGCAGCAGAAACTCCCGGGCCCGGTTGACCTTCACGGTAATGTCGTGTTCGCCGGTCTTCGGCCGCACGCGAACTTCCTTGACTTTCGTCTGGTGCGATTGCCCCTTTCCCTGCCGTTTCTTCTGCTGGTACTTGAACTTGCCGTAATCCATGATCCGGCATACGGGCGGGCTCTCATTGGGGGCTACCTCGACCAGGTCGAGTCCGGCCGTGCGGGCCTGCTGCAGCGCGTCGTCCGTGGGGATGATTCCCATCTGCGTGCCATCGGCACCGATCACCCGGATGGGCGTAACGCGTATCTGCTCGTTAATCCGTTGCTTGTTCGGCTCGGTGGCCGTTCCCCTCCATCTCCCCATAGGCATCACAACCTCGATTCGCCTCACGAAAAGGCCGGTCGTCGCGGCACCGTCGCGCCGCGGTCCGGCCCCCACGTATTGGTGAGTATTTCCGAGCGGCGGCCTTCCGTCAACTGCATTCCGCGGAAATCCCACTCTGACGGGTGCCTACGTCCTGCGGACAGAACGCGTACGGGCCTCGTCAAGCAGGCGG
>SLBP01000114.1:0-21307 GCA_007126245.1 Planctomycetales bacterium | reverse complement strand
TGATCTTCCTGGCGGTGGAAACAGAAAAGGCGATGTTGCGGAGGTGGCGATGACCCGCAATGCGCATCCCCACGGCCCGCGGATGCCCAAGAGGGCCGTTCCTGAACGGTGACTAGTTCGCACGTTTCTTGTCGCGGCCTCTTTCCGCCGCCGAGATCAAGGCACGGGTCTTGGCGGTTAGCAGGTCCCATTCCGCCTGCACGCGGGCGAGGAGGGAATCCCAGTTGCTTTGCCGTTGGTCCCCGGCCTCGCGCCGCGCCGGCCGGCCGAGTTGCTCATAGATACCAGCGAGGCGCCGGGTGCAGTTCCCGCGGCCGAACTCCCGGGCCCGTTCCTTGGCGGCCTCGACATACCGGCGGTACGCGCTTCCCGTGAGCGGCAGCTCGGCGAGGGCGTCCGCAAAGGTCGCAGCCTCCGCATCGCCGTCGAGCAGACGTCCCACCTCGGACGAATCAACGACTTCCCGCGCGCCGGGCGCATCGAGCGCGACCACCGGCATTCCCGCCGCCATCGCCTCCGCCAACACCATGCCCTGCGTCTCGGTCTTGCTGGCGAAGGCAAACAGGTCCATCGCCGCATACGAATCGGCAAGCTCCCGTCCCGTGCGCTGCCCGGCCATGTACAGGCGGTCGTCAACGCCGCGGTCCCGGAAGATCCTCGTGATCTGCGATTCCGAAGGACCGCTCCCCACCATGAGACAGCAACACCCGCGGCCTGCCTCGCGACGGAGATAGAGGGCAACCGCTTCGGCGAGGTAAACGAGGTTCTTCTCCGGCGCCAGGCGCCCGAGGTGGCCGATCACCTTGCTGTCGGGAGGAATACCCAGTTCGGCACGGATCGCTCGGCCGTCGCCGCCGGCGAAGAAGTCCAGATCGATGCCGGTGGGAATGGTCGTGATGGGTGTTTCTACGCCGCGCCGCCGGATCAGCTCCGCGATGCTGTCACTCGGTGCAATGACATGGTCACAGAGGTTCGCGTAGTCGGTGCCGAGGCGAATGACGAACTGCCGAAGGCGATCCTGATCCACCGGCACGTAGTGCGTATAGTCCTCGTACAGCGTGTGGTGCGTGAACAGGAGGGGGCTGCCCAGCTCCCGTGCGGCCCGCAGCGCCGCATCTCCCAGCAGGAAGGGGTGATGCGAATGGATGATATCAGGGTGGAAGTCGTGAAGGTGCCCGCTGATGGCGCCGGGAAGCGGAATGCGCAGCGAGAAATCGCTGCCGTTGAAGTTCTGAATCGCCGGAACGCGCAGTACCGTCTCCGTCGAGCTCGTGGCGTTCTTGAAGGTCGGGCAGACCACGTGCACGTCGTGCCCCAGGGCCTGCAGCCCGTCGCGGAAGGTTTCCACCGAACGGGCCACGCCGGAAACGTGCGGCAGGTACGTATTGGTGAACATGACGATCCTCATGCGGGAGCCCTTTCAATCCGGAGGTTTCTGACGGGCTGGCGCACCGTTCGCGCAAGGTGGCCCGGCACGTTCACGCGCAGTTGCGGGGCATCCCTGTGCCAGTCGGCGTCGACGGTGAGAAAGAGGCCGTCTGGGCGAAGGGTGAAGCGGACGTGGGCGCGTCCCCAGGGCGTCGGCGTCGGCCCGAAGGCGAGCTCTCCTTCCTTCTGCAGCCAGCGGGGGAAAAGGCCGGAGCCGAGCACCAGCGCATCGCCTTCCTCGCGGATGAAGAGGTTGCGAATCATGAGGACCCACTCCGCCGCCGCCCAGCCGTGCTGTCCGTCGCCCATGCAGCCGCCGTTGGTCTGCGGGTGAATCGCCTCCGGCCACTGCCCCGTCGGGGAGGCCATGCCGGCAACGGCTTCGATCAGGTCTCGATACGCCGAGTGCCCCGCCCGCAGCAGGACCTGGGCGATCGTGAGGGTGAGGTAGGCATTGATGCCGGAATGGATCATGTCTTGAAAGAATGCTCCGCGGTAGAAGCAGTGCTTGCGGAAGTACTCGATGGTGCGCAGCAGTGGTTCGTGGCCGGGCTCGACCAGCTGCAAGGGGTAGTCCGCCACCAGCAGACCGATGGCGCCGGCGTCCATCCGCCTGTACGGGGCAGCCGGCCAGGCGCCGTTGCCCTTGCCCGCCGCCGCCGCGTTGAGGCTGAGAAGGATGGTTTCCATGAAGTCGTCACGTTCGCTGCGGAAACGCTGCGCATGGTCGGCGTCGCCCCGCTGCGCAGCCAGGTCGGCGGCGGCATCGAGTCCGGCAACGCCCCACAGGTCATCCCAGTAGTACCAGTCGATGGGGCCGAAATGCTCTGCACTGAAACCGGGCGGATAGAGCCCCGCATGGGCCCCCTCGCTTCCGCTTTCGCGACGCTTCCGACCGATCCACGTGGCCCCCTTATAGATGGCGTCCCGCCAAGCGTCGGGAAGCTCCTGGTTGAAGCAACGCCCGTAGCGCCCATAGATCCAAAGGACCTGGCCATTGGAATCCCACTCTCCCTCCTGCGAACGAAAGCAGCCGTGGCGATCCTGGCGATCGGGGAAGCGCCCCAATCCCCGCACGCACCGATCGCCAAGTCCCAGAGCCAGCAAGGCATTCATCATGAGGCTCGCATCGCGGAACCAGAAGCGACGGTAGGTGTAGGGGCCGGGTACGATCTCATCGGCGGACAGCAGCAGAAGGGTCCGCACGGCGCAGTCGTAGAGGTACTGGTAGCGCTCGTCGGGGATGGAAAGGCCGGCGGCTTCGTCAACGGCCTGCGGCCAGGTCCGCGATGCCTTACTCAAGGAAGGTCTACGGGAAGACTCCACCGGTTCGACGGGTAGGGGCATTCGCCAGTGTATGGTACGCTGTCCGCCCTGCCCCATATCAAACATCGCCGCCGCCGTCGCCATACCCACCGGGCAGCGTATCTTCCGCCTCCGAGCGCTGTTTCCCTTGAGATGCTGCAGCACGTCCCCTTCGTGGTAGTCGGCAAACAGCACACGATCCGGTGCCTCGCTGAAGGCGAGGCGATGCTTCCTTTCGATTTGGAGGCTGTGCCCGTCCGCCAGGTAATCGACCGCCTCGATGAACTGGACGCCCTCGGGGTTGTACGGGCGGAGAGCGACAACCAGCGATTCGCCAGCCGCCGCCTCGGCTGTCAGTTGCACTTGCAGCACCGGCCGATCATCTTGCGTAACCACCTGCACGTCGCTTTGCAATTTCTGCCCCGTCCGCTCGACGCAGGTAAGCACGGCGAGGTTCTCCTCCATCCGCAACACTTGCTTCGCCTCGTGAAGCTTCGAAGGCAGCAGGGTACGCGCATCGCCCACGATCCACGCGTCGAGCGACCAGCCGTCGAAGAGGGGCGTGACCAGGCCACGGGGATCGACGAGGGGATATACCGGCCAGTCCGGCCGCCCGACGGCTGTCCAGTTGCGATGGCTCAGATTGATGTGACTGAACGAGAAGGCACGCGGAATGAAAGAGGGATCGTCGGGTCGGAACTGACGCTCGACCCAGTATGGCCAGACCCAGTCGAGATTGTGCTGGATCGCACGGGCATTCAACACACCCCTGGCATGGAAGACCAGGCCGGCACGGATCAGTTCGATGGGCTCCTGCACTTCGGAGGGCTGCGCGAACCGCCGCAAACGCGCGAGAACCGTGAACGGGTCGATGAACCCATGGCGGCGCAGTGCACGCCGAACCAGAAACCTCCACGGCAGCCATTTGCTCAACATCGACTTTTTTCCGTTGAACCCGGTTTCGCTAGATGGGCAGTTTGGCGCCTTCGAGGTTCGCCCCCTGAAGGTTCGCCCCGTCCAGGTTCGCCCCGCTGAAAGTCGCCGCCGTAACGTCCGCATCGCGGAGGTCCGCCCGGCAGAGATTCGCCGCCGTGAGATTCGCGTCGAAGAGATCCGCCGCACGAAGGATCGCCCGATCGAAGTTCGCCCCCGACAGGTCCGCCTCGGAGAGGGTCGCTCCCTGGAGGTTGGCCATCTGGAGGTTCGCCCCCTGAAGATTGGCTTTGCGGAGGTTCGCCCCCCGAAGATCCGCCTTGTTCAAGTTCACTTCCTGGAGGTTCGCGTTGCGGAGGTTTGCCCCTTGAAGGGACGCTTTGCAGAAGGTCGCCCCCTGGAGGTTTGCTCCCTCGATGTTCGTTTCGTGAAGATCAACCTCGACGAGTTCCGCTTCGCTGAGGTCGAGCGCCGCCTCAGAATCCCCCTGCTTCTCACGCCACGTCTCGATGGCGTGTTTGCCGTTCTTGGCGATCTCTACGTGTTCGGGAATCGCCATGGTGAACGCTCCTTGCAAGTCAGACCGACGAATTGGGGGATACGGCCGCGGAGAGGATGCGTAACGTTCTGGCAGATGTCAAACAGGGAAGCGGAGACGTGGAGCAACGGATCGAGGCCTTCGGCGAGGCGGGTAAGGACGCTTGGGAGGCGGCTCGCGACGACCTGGAGGAAGCTTTTCGCCGCCGGGCAAGCGCCTACCAGGATGCGCGCGAATCGCTCGAAAACGCGGGCGCTCCCGAAGACGGGGTCAACGAGAACGGAAAAAAACCCGAGCGCCCCCCTCCGCCCTCGGTAGCGTCGAGCCGCCGGCTGCGGCCTAGAGAACGCAGAGGCCGCGCGGCCAGCCCCGCGAATGGCCGGGGCGCCGCCTTGCCACCCATGGGCGGATTGTAGCGGCCCTATTTCGCCTTCACGGCAATCCGCCGCGCGGCAGACGCGCCCGTCTTCTCCGCCCGCACGGTGAGCACCCCGTTGGCGCACTCCGCCTGCATCTTGTCCGGGTCGACCCCGGCCGGCAGCGGGATCACCCGGCGGAAAGCGCCGTAGCGGCTCTCGCGGTGGTAGGTGTCGCCACGGCTCCGCTCGGTCGACTCCTCCTTCTTGCCGGTGATCGTCATCTGATTGCCCGCAACGCTCACGTCGACGTCCTCCGGGTCGATACCGGGCACCTCGGCGCGCACCGTCACCTCTTTGTCGGACTCGCCCACGTCGATCACCGGCATCCAGGGGCCCTCCCCTTCGCCGGACCATGCCGGCAGGGCGGATGGATCGCGCGCGAACCTTTGGAACATGCGATCCAGTTCGCCGCGAAGATTGGTCAAGGGGGGCGCCTCGCGGCCCTCGTCCCCTTGCTCCCTACCCCAGGGAATGAGATTCTTCAGCATCGCGTACCTCCGTTCGTTTGTTGGGGCGGCCCCTTCGGGCCGCCGGTCCTCGTCGAGCTCGCCGGCTCACTCGGCCTTGACGGCGATCTTCCGCGGCCGAGCCGACGCCCCCTTGGGCAGGTGGAGCCTCAACACTCCGTCGGCGCACTCCGCGGAAATCTTGTCCGCATCGACGGCCTCACCGATGCGGAAGGTGCGGTAGAAGTCGGCGACGCCGTACTCCCGCAGCAGAAACTGTGTCTCTGCCGGCAGCCGCTCGGCAACGCGTGCGTGGATCGTCAACAGACCGTTCTCGAAGTCGATGTCGATCTCCTCGCCCTTTGCTCCGGGCACGTCGGCCAGCACGACCAGTTCGTTTTCCTTCTCCAAGATGTCGACATTGGGGCGGTAGTAATACCCGCTGCGAGTGCTTTCGGCGGGACGCAAGTCTTGCGTCTCCGGTCGGGTCATCGTGGTTTGCTCGGTGGCCATGGTCGGTAATCCTCCTTGGTTTCTGGTAGTTGTGTCCGATGACCTGTTCGCCGCCGCAACCGGCGAGAACAGAGGTGCCCAGGGCTGGGGGTGGTGTCCCGGGGAATGGGGAGGGCTGGTCCGCCCTACCCCCCTCGGGGACCGCCCTGTCCCTGGCCGCCCGCGGCGACCTTGATCTTCCGCGGCCGGGCCGAGGGGGCTTTGGGAAGCTGGACCAGGAGGACACCGTCGTGCAGCTCGGCATGCACGTTGTCGGCATCCACCTCGACGGGCAGCCGCAGGACGCGGGTGAAGGTTCCCGCCGGCCGTTCCCGCCGGTGGTAGGTGACCCCATCCTCCTCGACCGCCTGGCGATCGACCTTCAGCGACAGCTCGTCGGCGACCACGGAGAGTTCGACGTCATCCTCCTTCGCACCCGGAACCTCGACCTCCACGAACAGCGCCTCCTCGTTCTCCCAGACGTTGACCGCCGGCTGGAAGCGTGGGGCGGCTCTCGGAGCGTTGCCCAGAAAGCCCGTCAGCAGGCGATCCACCTCATCGCGCAACTGCTGGACGGGATACGGCGACCGTTCCAAGTCAAACATCATCATCTTCCTCCGTTCTTCAGATTCCAACGCAGGGGCGAACCCCCTTCGATTGCACCGTGCGGTCCGTTGCCGCGTACCTCCTCGGGCCACCGGCGTCGCCGGCGACTGTTCCGTATCCATTCGGTGGAGCAAACCTTGTGCCACGGCTTGAACTGGCGACACACGACAATGCCGTCGATCTCATAAGAGAGTTTTTCGCGCTGCGCCGCCAGCCGCTCAAAAAACCTGCCGATCTCTACATAATAGAGATACTCGTGGTGCGCAATTTCTTCCCGCAACGCCTCCACTTCGCGGTGCGCTTCTTCGCGGGAGGTGTCTCCAACCGGCCTGAACTCCCTTCGGGAATGCCCCTTGAAATCGCGTTTGCCCATCTTGCCTCAACTCCGCTTGAGGAGTGTCTTCAATGCGCCCCAGCTTCGGGTATTGATCACGTCGTTAGGTTCCAGCCAGCCGCGGCGGGCCTGGTCAATGCCGTAACGGATGTAATCCAGGCCGGCCGCTATGTGTGCATCGGTGGAAATCGCCATTTTCACACCCATGTCCTTGGCCAGCTTGCAGTAGGTATCGCTCAGGTCCAACCGGTCGGGCTGGGCATTGAGCTCCAAGAAACACCCCCGCTGCAGGGCGCCCTCCAGGATTCGTTCCACGTTGAGGGCGGTTGGCCCGCGCTGGCCGATCATCCGTCCGGTGGGGTGTGCCAGAATGTTCATTCGCGGGTTGTCCATCGCCCGAAGGACTCGCTCCGTCTGCTTGTCATCCGGCAGATCGAACTTCGAATGGATGGAGCAGACCACCACGTCCAATTCCGCAAGGATGTCGTCCTCCAGGTCCAGCGACCCGTCCTCGAGGATATCGCATTCGATCCCCTTGAGAAGGCGGCACGTGCCCGACGTATCGTTAAGTCGATCGATTTCCAGGATTTGGCGGCGGAGGCGCCGTCCGTCCAAGCCGTGGGCAACGGTCAGCCGCTTGGAGTGTTCGGTAACGGCCAGGTAGTGGTAGCCTTGATGTCTGGCGGCTTCGGCCATTGCTTCAAGCGTATGCCTGCCGTCACTGGCCTTGGTGTGGCAGTGCAGGTCGCCGCGGAGATCCCGGCGCGTGATGAGCCTGGGAAGCGCCCCCTTTTCGGCCACTTCGATCTCCCCACGATTCTCGCGCATCTCGGGCTCGATGTACGGTAAGCCGACTGTGTCATAGACATCCTCTTCGGTTCGTCCCGCGACCCGGGAGTTGCCGCGAAAGACACCGTACTCGTTGATCGTGAGCTGGCGGCTCACGCCGCGCTTGCGCACAGCGATGTTGTGGGCCTTCGACCCCGTGAAATAGTGCAGCGCTGCGCCGTACGAGACCTCGGCCACCACGCGGAGGTCCACCTGCAGGCCGGAGCGGAGCCTTACCGTCGAACGCGTCGTCCCCTTCGTCACCACCTCCTCGATTTCTTCATAGGCAACGAGGCGTTCCATCACCGGAGAACCTCGCTTGCAGGTGGCCAGGATGTCCAGATCGCCGACCGTCTCCTTGCGCCGGCGGTAGCTGCCCGCGATCACCACCTGCTTGACTCCGTCGACGTCCCGCAGATACTCGAGCAGGGTTTCGGCGATCTCTTCGACCTCGGTAAGTCGCAACCGCTTCTCGCCGTTGCGGTGTTTCTTCAGCTCATCGAGGATCTTCCGCTCCGTTTTCGGCCCCAATCCTTCCAGCTTCCGGAGGTCGCCTCGCCCGGCCGCGGCAGCCAGGCCTTCACGGTCGTGGATACCCAGTTCGTCGTGTAGCGTCTTGACGCGCTTCGGGCCCAGGTTCGGCAGCGTGAGCAGGTCGCCCAGTTGGCCCGGAACCTTCTTTTTCAGCTTCTCCAGCTGCCGGAGCGACCCCGTGCGCGCGATCTCCTCGACCTTCTGGGCCATACTGGCTCCGATACCGGGGAGCGCGCTCAGGTCGGCGTCGTCCGCGACCATATCGGCAACGTTGCGCGGCAGCCCCTCGATGGCACGGGCGGCATCGCGGTAGGCGCGCACCCGAAACTCGTTGGCGCCGTCGATCTCCAGGAGGTCGGCCAGGGTGCTGAGAATCTGGGAGATATCGGTATTGTGTACGGGCATAGCGAGTTGTGCGTTGGATTGACGCCATGCCCCGTGCTGCACTTCATGTGCCAAAACGGATGCATCGCAAGTCGCTTTACCGGAGCCTTCGCCCATCGAGGTTCTGCCGGCGTCGGGGGAAGCAAACGGTATGTGAGCGCGGGGGGACAGGCTTGTGGAGACATTTTGTCGGGGCCGGTAGACAGCCTGTCGCAACGGCTGGACCGGGCGGGCGGGTCCGGCGCGGAGTCTGCCCGCGGCGGGGCCTCCGTAGCAGTCGTGTGGCCGCGAGCGGGAAAGGGTCAGCTGCGGACGGCGCTGTATCCGCCTGGAACACCGCGGGGGGAGAAAACGATCTGCCAGAGTTGGTTCGTGCGGGCGCGGAAGGCGCCGGCACAGGAGAGAAGGTAGTATCGCCACATGCGCTGGAAGCGACGGTCGTAGCGGTGCTGCAAACGCCCCCAGTTCTCCTCGAGACGGTGGTGCCAATGGAGCAGGGTGTTGTCGTAGTGGGCACCGAGATTCTGCCAGTCCTCCATGACGAGTCGCTCTTCCGCCGCCGCCATGACCTGGGCGGCCGCGGGCAGCTGCGAATTGGGGAAGATGTAGCGGGCCAGCCAGGGGTCTGGCCCCCGGGACGGAGCCTGCACGCCGATCGATTGCAGGAGGAAAAGGCCGTCTTCTTCGCGGAGCAGGCGCCGTACGACCTCGAAGAAGGTGGCGTAGTTTTTCGGGCCCACGTGCTCGAACATCCCCAGCGAAAAGATGCGGTCGAACACGCCCCGCAAGCTACGGTAACCCTCTTGGCGAATCTCCACGGGGAGACCGCGGCAGAGTTCTCGTGCCAGGCGGGCCTGCTCTTGGGAAATGGTGACACCGACTACCTCCACGCCGTACCGCTCGGCGGCGAACTGGGCGGCCCCCCCGAAGCCGCAGCCGATGTCCAGCACGCGCATGCCCTCCCGCAGGCCCAGCTTGCGGCACACCAGATCGAGCTTGGCCTCCTGGGCTGCCTCGAGCGAATCGGCACCCTCCCAATAGGCCCCACTGTAGATCAGCCGCCGGTCGAGCATCGCCTGGAAGAGGTCGTTGCCCAGGTCGTAGTGCTGTCGCGCCACGCGCACGGCCCGGTGGGCGGTCTGAGGGTTCGTGAGCCGCGTCTTGAGCATGGCCGTGAGCGCCGACCAGGAGTGGAGCTGCTGGTCGAGGCCGGCATGCAGCACGCGGAAGAAGAACTCGTCGAGCCGCGCGCAGTCCCACCAGCCGTCCATGTAGCTTTCGCCGAGTGCCAGCGACCCTCCGGAGAGGACAGTCGGAAACAGCCGTTCGTCGTGCACCGTAATGTCGTGATGACGGCTGCCGCCGATGCGGACATCGGCCGCCGTCAGGAGGTTCTCAATGTAGGCTCGAGCCGTGGATACCTTGCTCACCCGACCATACCTCCACCGAAAAGGAAGTGACCTTCCCACCTCTCCTCCGGGGCGCTTCTCGGCGCCGTGGAGCCGCTTCCGGAAAAGCCATGCCCGCCCCTTATTCTCCGCCGCTCATTTCGCTACCAGTAATTGGTCGTCGACCCCGATGACACCGAAGGTATTCAGGGCCGTCTGGTAGGCTGCCTTGCGGGCCGACCAGTCGGGAACCGCCCCGCTAAGCCGGACGACGCCGTTGGCTACGCGCACCTCGATGGCTTTATCGTTGATCGTCGGGTTTCTTTTCAGGGCGTTCACCACCATTTCGGAGATGATCTCGTCGGAGGTGTCCTTCGTCGGGACGCAGGCCAGCTTGTCGACGATCGCCGTGACGCCCGTCAACTCCGAAATGAGCGCCTCGGCATGCGCCTTCTTCCAAACCGCATCCACGGACCCCTCGAGGGTGACGATGCCGTTCTCGACGCCGACGCGCACGTGCTCGGCGTCGAGGGAAGAGTTCCATTCCAGCAGCTTCTCGATGCTGGATCGGATCTGCTCGTCGCTGGGCGCCGTCACGCTGCTGGGGTGCTTGACCTTGAGCTCGTTTTCCAGGGCGGTGACTCCCGCCACCGCCAGGGCGTCGGTTGCTGCGAAATGCCGCGCGCTCAAGTTCGGCACGCTGCCGCGCAGCACGACCTTCCCGTCGTGGACGTCAACGTGGACGTCCGCTGCATTCACCCGGGCGTCCCAGTAGAGTTGATCGACCACGTCCTTCTTGATCTCTTCCGCATCGCGTGCCATCGGCATGCTCCTTGGGAGGGGGCAATCCGGTATCCTCATGTTCACGAAGCACCTGGTTTCCGGCGCGGCCACCTGCGGGGCCGCCGCGGCCGTGGGCGCCTCCTAGGGCGCCGCGACGTCGATGTAGTCGTGGATCTCTGCAACGCCGGGGGTGTACAATGCCGCTTCATAGGCAGCACCGCGCGAGGCCCACGTGGGGGCGGTACCCGTGAGCGTGACCGCCCCCTTCTCCACCCGCACGTTGACGGCGCCCGGTTCGAGAAGGGGACTGCGGTCCATGGCCGCCGTGATTTCGGCGGCGATCTCCTTGTCGAGGTAGTCCCCCTTGGGGGTAATGGCCAACTTGTTTTCCACCGCCGTCACCCCCGCCACGTTGCGCGCGAGGCGCTCGGCCAGGTGTTTCTTCCAGTAGGCGTCCATCGTCCCCTCCAGCGAGACCCTGCCGTCCTGTACGCTGACATTCACGGATGCCACGTCGAGGTCGGGGCTCCACTTGAGCAGTTGCTCGGTCCTCTCCCGGATCTCGAAATCCGAGGGTACGGTAGTTTCCGGGGGGTGCTGGACTTCGAGGGAGCATTCCACGGAACGGACCCCCGAAATCGCCAGGGCGTCGTCCACGGCCGCTTGTCGCGCCGGCAGGGAAGGTACACTGCCGGTCAGGGAGACGCGGCCGTCCTCCAGCGAGACCTGGATGTTTGAGGCGTCCAGGCGATCGTCCCAGTAGAGGGAGTCCACGACGTCGCGCTTGATCCGCTCGTCGGAGCCTGCCATGCTTTACCCTTCTTCTCGAGGCTGATCGGGCTGGGGTAGGGTTCCCCTGCCGGCGGAAGGGAGCTGCGCGGTGACGGAACAGCCGCCTCGCCTGCCCTCCGCGTTGGCCCTGAATGGAAGACCGCTCCTCGGCGGCGTTCGGCAGGGGGCCGCCTCCCACTTCTTCATGCAACTTCCATGCCTGGGGCAAGGCAAGCGGGACGATGCCGGCGGGGGCCCGCCGGATTCCTGTGAACCGTAGGAAGAAACGCCAGGACCAGCGGCGCCGCTTCACCTCACCGCCAGAGGGTAGTACAATCATGGAGCCCCTTCACCTGCCGGGAAGGGCGCCCATCGGGAAACGAACGGCAGGTGCTGCCCTGGCCGCCGGGAATCCCATGGCCGCAAAGCCGCATTTCCCCTTCCCAGCCGCAAACCACGGCAGATTGGCGGGCACACTCTGCCGTATTTTCTGCCGAGCCCGCGGCGCCAGCCGGCGCGACCATGTACGTTTAGGAACGGACAATCCCAGAGGGTCTCTCCCATGTCATCTGACAATCTGTCGCAGCACATCGCAGAATTGACGGACATCGTTCACGAGCTCGTGGAGACGGTCCGCGATCAATCCCGAGAGCTCCAGCGTTTGACTCTCTGGCTGGAGCAGCAGACCGATCTGCATGACGAGCCGCGCGACCTCAGCGTGGAGGGAGCGCGCCTGACTGCCCTGCTTCGCCGGGTGAGTGCGCTCCGCTCGGGTCCCCAAGACGGTACGCGGGAGGCGTAGCGGTTGCGGGCAGGCGGCGACTTCCATGATCACCTTATGGAGGGCGATCTTGTTGTCGTTACGGCGAGGTCGGCCCGAACTACGCAGAATTCTTGCGGGCGCGCGCTTCGGCCATCAGCCGTTGAACCTCCTCGTCCGTCGTCTGTCGGAAGTTCTCATACCACGCCCCGATGCCGTCCAGCTCGTCCGTTTCCTCGATGCAGACGACCTCGTTGACCAGGGTGCGGAGCCGGTTGGCGGTGATCCTCGCCGCCACGGGCACCGCGACCACGGTCTTTTCGGCATCCTCCTGGAAGGCGAACTGGACGGCAGTCGTCATCGTGGCGCCGGTGGCGAGGCCGTCGTCGACCAGGAGGACGGTCCGACCCCGCAGTTCGAGACGCTCGTTGCCCCCCCGGTAGCGCTCGGCACGGCGCTCGGCTTCGCGGCGTTCGTGCTTGGCGAGCTGGTCGAAAACGTCCCCGCCAATCCCCAGGCTGCGGAGCACCGTTTCGTTGCGGACGACTCCACCGCCGGCCGTCACGGCTCCCATGGCCAGCTCTTCCTGACCCGGCACGCCGACTTTCCGCACCACGAAGGGCTCCAAGGGCGCATTCAATGCCCGGGCGACCTCGTAGGCGACCACGACCCCGCCACGAGGTATTCCCAACACCAGCTTGTCCGGTGCGTCGCGGTAGCCTTCCAACCAGGCAGCCAGCCGCCGCCCTGCATCATGCCGGTCTTGGAATCTCACCTTCCACTCCTTCGTCTTCTTGTTTCAGGCGATCTCGTCGAGTTCCTCCGGCTTTGCCGCGGATCGGAAACGGAGGTGGGCGATCTCGCCGGACGCTGCCACAAAATCGGCGCCCGCGTGCGCGCCGTCTTCGCTCACAGCGAACCGCACCGCCTTGGGATCGTCAATCTGATGCACCACGCGGCCGGGGCCGTCGTCGATCACCACTTGCCAGCGGGTGCGATCGTCCTCCTGGACCAGCGCGAAGCCTTTGAACGGTTGGTCTTCGGCGAGGACCGCAACCGCCGCCCTCTCGTCCTCCATCTCCTCGGGCCGTTCGGAAGTGCTGACTTCCAGCGAGGTCAGCCAACCCTTATGCTGCCGGCTGAAAGCGCCGGCGAAGGTCTGCCAGTCTTGCCGGGGGACCTCGCGACTCTCCATGATGGCAGCCCTTCCTCGTATGGTTCCCGTCGCCCCTTCTCGTCGGTGCATCCGCGGGCATGTACGCTGTTGCAAGTGGAAGGCAAATGCCGTGCCGTTGGTGGGCAGCCCGAACCGGTGCACGTGCCCGGGGCGGACTGCTCGAACCGGAGGGCGGGGCTTCGGTCTGGTGCGCGACTTCCTCGTAAGGGACCTCGCGCGGCCATCCGCGGAGCCGGCTCTCGCGACTCGATCCCCCGACAACGATTCGCGGTAACGCCAGTTTGTCGCGGTTGCTGGAACGACCATTTATCGTTCGCGGGCGCAGCGAATTCCGGTCCAGCCGTTCACCTGTCGGTTGGCTGTCTCGAAGGGTGGCGGCGCGATGCGCCGTGGCGGGCCTGGTACTTCCGGTAGCGGCGGTTCAGAAGGAGGATCACCCCCACGAGAACGGCTGCTCCGACAATGGTCAGCAGGGGATCGTTCGGGTCGATGAAGCGGCGTATGGCGGCCGCGGCGAAGTACATCGGCGCGCCGCCGAGGAGGCTTCCGGTCATCACCCCGATGAAGGTCGCCAGCCGCGACATCCCCAGCAGGCGGCCGAAGATCGACCCTCCCACGGCGCCGGTGGCCGCCAGGGGGAACATCACGAAGGCGACCAGACCGAAGAAGGTGACCCGCTTCATCCAGGGGTTGGAGGCGAGGACAGTCCTCCCGTCCTCGGCGACCTCGAGCAGTTTGTCGCCGATCAACGGCAAGCGGAAGAGAAAGCTGCTGTGGAAGACCAACAGGGAGGCAGTCATCAGGTCCATCGTGACCACCATCCAGAAGAGCTCGCCGGAGGTGAGGTGGTTGGGGACGGCGGCCACGTCGGCGCCGCCGAGGATCGCGAAGCGTCCGAAAAAGAAGAAGGTGAGCACCGCGGTGGTGATCAGGTGCCCGACAAAGCCGGGTCCCCGGGCGAGGTAGCCGGCACCGAGGAGGACCGCCGCGAGCGCGAAGGGACCCACCAGCGTGAGCCACCAGATCGCCGGATACTGCCGCCGGAAGTCCAGCCCGAACTGGTCCTCTTCACTCTGGAGGTCACGCGGCACGTCGTCCTTCCGCGTCGTTCGAGCCGAGGTCTTCGTCATCAAAACCAAATCCCCCGGCTGCAGAAAGACGCGTGGTCCGCGAAGTCCGGCCCATGCCGAGGATATTCTCCGGTGTGGGGATCGGCGGAAGTACCTCCCGGTCTCCAGCAGCACCGGAAGCCCCGTGGCCATTGGATCGGCGGCGCGCTCCAACCCTTCCGGTACGAGAGCCATTGCCCCCCTACCAGCGGGCACCGACCCGGCCAAGGCCGAGACGGGCGCATAAGTGCAAAAGGAGCAAATTCCGTGCCGTTGTGGTGCACCGACTCGGCACGGTCGGGCGACGTTCTACCGCCGAGTATCGCCCCGCCGCACCGGGACCGCTTCCATTCGGCCCGGTATACGAGTTGCATAATGGGTTGGCGGAAGGGCTTCGCGTCGCGTCCCTTGTGCCCCGCCTCCGTGCAGAGCATTCGGTGCCTCCCACTGTTCGGCATGCGTATTGCAGGGGCGACAGGGCTCACGGCGCGCTTTGGGTCAAGGGGTGACTCCCCGGCCCTCAACGCCCCCGTCGGGAGTTGTGCTTTTTTCGCCCTCAACAGGTCCCACGCGGCCAGGAGGAAGGATCGTGCCTCGCATCGAAGAAGAAATCAAGCAGGACGTTGTTGACCAGTTGGCGTGGGACGACCGCGTGAACGTGGCACCCATTGACGTCGAAGTCCGCGACAGCACGGTGACGTTGCGCGGCTCCGTGCCCAACTACCAAGCGAAGCTCGCGGCGATCGAGGATACGGAAATGATGCCGGGCGTGGACCGGGTTGAGGATCAGTTGGCGGTCCGATGGCCCCCCGTCTACACGCCCAGCGACGACGATCTGTGGGACGACGTCGACCGCGCGCTGCGCTGGAATCCCAATATCGATGTCACGCGAATCTACATCGACGTCATGGACGGGGTGGTTTCGCTGGAAGGTACGGTCGAGTCCCTCTGGAAAAAGCTTCACGCGGAGGAGGTCGCCGCCGACGTGGCGGGTGTGGCGGAAGTCCAGAATCGGTTGGCGGTCGTGCCGACGCGCTCCGTGGACGACGAGGCCATCGCCACCGATATTGTCGATTCCCTGAAACGCAATACGCTGGTCGATCCCGAGCAAGTGGACGTCCGCGTAGCCAACGGCATCGTGACGCTCGAGGGATCGGTCCCCAACTGGTTGGTGCGCCGCACGGTCCGGGATATCGCGGTGCGCACGGCCGGTGTCGTGGACGTTCGCGACAAGCTGACGATCCCTGTCTGAGGGGCAAAGCCGCCGCGAGACGCTCTCCGGCTGCCCAGTCGGCGGTTGGGGCGGGCGGGACGTCGCGGCATGGGGGGCCGCGGATCCGCCCGGTCGAAGCCCGCTCCGGCCACGTTCCACGGCCCCCAAAAGGCCATGTGGAGTGGTCCCTTGCTCGGCCCGGTACACGTCCAAGGGATGATCGGCGGGTTCGGCTTCCATCCCCTCGACGGCTCGCCGGGGCGCCATCGGGGGGTCTCGGAGTCGCTCCCTGCACACCGCGCGCCTCTTTTCCAGACGGGGGGGCCGAAGCCGACTTTCCGCCTCGGCGACGGACATCTTGCCGGACGCACCCCGCCCTTACTCCTCCCACTGCAAGTGAAGCATCCCGTCTTCGCGGACTGCGACGCGTGTGCCCAACTGCTCCCCTTCACGATTCAACGTGTCCCGGAGCCAGGCAACGTCATCCATGGGCGGCCGGCGGAGCTGCATCTGGCGAATGCGGGTTGGTTGCATGTGGAGAGCGCGCAGACGGCCGGATTCGTCCATCTCGGGAAAATACAAGAGGCCGATGTCTCCGCGGAACTGCTCCTTGCCGGCAATGCCTTCGTAGTCGGTGATCAGATCGCCGCAACCATAGAGGATGAGCCGCCCGCCATGCACCTCGATTCCCTTGACATGGTGCGAGGAATGGCCGTGCACCAGATCGACGCCGGCAGCATCGATCAACCCATGCGCCAAGCGGCGATGCGCGTCCGGCAATTCGTAGCCCCAATTGCCGCCCCAGTGAATGGAGACGATCACGAGGTCGGCAGTGCCGCGTGCGGCCTTGACGGCGGAGGCGATCCGGCGCAAAGTCTCACCGGAATATGCGCGCAGCAGTGCAATACCGGCTCGATCGCCGTCTGCGGCCCAGTCGGGCGGCACGCCGCAATCGGGTCCGGCGAACGCGAATACCAGGAGACGGTGACCGCCGGGAAGCGGAAGGATTGCCGGCGCGCGCGCCTCGCGGTCGTTCCGGCCCGCCCCGGCAATCGCAAAACCCGCGCCGGCGAGCGAGGCCAGGGTCTCCCGCAGCCCTTCACGTTCCCAATCGAGTACATGGTTGTTGGCCAGCGTACAACAGTCGATTCGGGCGGCCTTGAGGCAGCCAAGGTTCTTCGGCGACATGCGGTAATGCACCTCTTTGCCTTGCCAGTACCTCTCGCTCGTGGTAACCGCCGTCTCGAGGTTGACGATCCGTGCCGCGGGCCGGGCCTTGTCGAGCACGTCGAGCGCGAAACCCCACACGTAGCGATCGTTCGCCGGCTTCGGGATGCGGCCGTGCGCCTGTTCGGCGAGCTGCACGTACCCGCGTGCATCCTTCACGTAGATCTCGTGCAACTGGGGGTCGACGGGGTTGCCGTGAATCTGATCGACGCCGCGAGCGGTCATTACGTCGCCGGAGAGAAAGAGTCTCACCACGTCATCGAGCGTCCTGCGTTTCGGATGCGATATCAGCCCCTATCGCCGGTACGTCCGGGGCGGGGGCGTCTTCCGGCTCATCGGCCGCCGCCGTCGCTTGTCGCTCTGCTTGGCACGATCCCTGTGGCGCCTGATGGCCTCGCTCCCCTCCAACGCTTCCATCTGGATCCTCCTGACGAGTTCCTCCGTCACCTCGATCCCCTGCCGACCCAACCAGGCGACCACGTCGCCGGCCGCAGCGTGGCGCCCCAGTCGCCGCAGAGCGGTGCGGATCGCCTTCGCCCGCCCTGAGCGTCGACGATGCGGCCTGGCCACGTGGTGATCCTCCTTCTAGGCGGACAGCGTCATAATCAAGACCGCCATGACCAACGCGTTGTTCAGCCCGTGAGCGAAGATCGAAGGCACCAAGGTCCCGCGCCATTCCCGCATGAATGCCAAGGCGAGTGCGATACCCGTGAGCACCGGAACGGCCAGGATCCCTTGCGGGTGCAACAAGGCGAAGAGCAAGCTCGATACGAGGGCGCTAAGCAGGGTGCTGCTCCAAAGTCGCATCCGGCGGGTGGCGTCGCGCAGGTGCCGGTAAAGCAGACCCCGAAAAGCGGTCTCCTCCACAACCGGGGCGATCACACAGGCGAGCAGCAGGAGTTGCGCTTGTTCCCACCAGGTCCCGTAGGCAAGCCAGTCCGCGGCGGGGTGACCGCGCGTGCCGTTGTACGGGGCGCCGTTACCCGCCAGGCCAAGGGCGATTCCCGTGAGGATCACGGCCGCGAATACCAAGGGTATGGCCATTGCATAGCAGCCGAAACCGGCCGCCAGTTCCACGCCCAAGCGGCGGCCTCTTGTCCATCCCACGTCCTCGCACAGCTGCTTCCAGGATACGCCGCGTACCAGCGGCCAGCCGAATGCCAACATGCTCCCCACCATCGGCAGGAGGGCGGCGGCCCCGACCGCCTCGGGACCGAAGAGCAGGCCGGCGACGGCGCTGAGCGCGAGAAAGAGCACCAGCCAACAGGCAAACCCTTCCGCGTACACTCCGCTGCGCTGGGGCGCGGGCTGGAGACCGGAAACCGCGCCCCTCAGCAGAAGGACCACGAAGGCCACCAGCACGACGGAGCCAATCAAACCGACGAGACCGATCGCCGCCACGCCGCCGATTACCGCATAGAATGTGCGCCGGGCCGTGGCGATTACCTGCTGGCGCTGCGGGGTATCGCTCCCCGGCGGGGCCAGGGCGAGTTTTCCGAGCCAGCCCAACTGCCGGCGGAGCTGCTCGCGTTCCTCCTCGGCGACCGACGGGCCGCCGAGGCGGTCTGCCGAATAGTCCTCATACAGCCGCACGAGCGCGTCGTGGACAGCGGGGTCGTGGATGGGATCGTCGGCAACCTGCGGGGAGGTCTCGACAGCACGCAGACGTTCCAGTGCGGCCTCGGCGCCGATCAGTTCGCCAGCAAGGATGGCCACGCGGGTTTGCTGCCAGGCCGACGGCGGTCGCCAGGATTCGATTTGTCGCTCGAGCGGCTCGGCGGCCTGCTCGCCCAACAGGCTCGCGGAACCCACCAGATAGCGAGCTTGGAATTCCAGCATCGCCTGTTCCAGGCGGCCGGCCTCCACGGCCGGGTCAGGCTGGAACATCTGCACCCTCGCCACCAGCCCCGTGAATGCCAGAATCATCACCCAAGCAATCGCGGTTCCCAGGGTGCTGCCGCGCCGCATTGGCACGGGGCTTTCGTCAGGCATGCTCATTCCACCTCGACCTCGTTCACCAGCCGGCGATTCCCGATCAGTTGGAGCGCCGCCGTCTGAGCCACCTGCTTCTGGTAATAGCTGCCGACCCGGCCTTGCAGCTTGACGGTCCCGTTCGAGGCCGAGACGTCGACTTGCCCCGAAGAGAGGCGGCCGGTGGCTCGGAGCGCTTGGGCGACCGCGCCAAGCATGCGGGCCTCCTCGGCAGGCGGTGGGAATTGGCCCTCCGGCGTCTGGCGGGGTGTGTTATGCATGGTGTGACCTCCTTTCATGTCTCAGCGGCGAAGGCTTTCGTCGCGGTGGCCGGCGGACTGCCGTCGCGGCGACCTTCGGCTCGGCGAGTCGAGCAGGGCGAGCAGCCGCTCCGCCCGGTCCAGGGTAGAGCGGTGGGCCTCCCCGCCGTCATGGCGGTTCTGCGACGGATCGCGGCAGGCGAACTCGCAACAGCAATGGGAGCAATTGACCTTCTGCCCCAAGTGCTCCACGAGGATCCGCAGCGGACGACCGCAGACGGGACATTCCTGCTGGAAAAACGTAGTCACCGAGCCCGCCGGCGGCGGGACCAGTTCTATCGCCTCTTTTCGCGGCCCGCAGCGGACCGCGGGCGACGGCGGGCGATTCGTGCGCCGAATCATAAGACACCCTCCTGCGGACAATCCGTCGAGATTACGGCGTTTCGCATCTCCATACGATGCGCGATGCACGATGCGCGACGCGACGCTGCGGCCTCTCCGCCGGGCGGGCGATAGGCGGACGTCGCGCGGGAAGCCCTCCCTGCCTGCGGAGCAGGTCGATCAGGGCAACGGCCAGTCCAACCCGGTCCAGAAGATTCTCCGTCTGGAGTGGTTTCTGGAAGCATGCGTCCAAGGGTACGCCCGTAAGGCGCGAGAGCGTCTCCGCCGGCGCGGTCCCTACCACGAAGACGGCCGGCAGCGCGAATCCACGGCGCACAGCGGGCGAGAGTGCCGCGGCCGCATCGTGGCAGCCCCACGGCACGTCCAAGTCGACGAGCGCGACCTCGGGTTCCAGCGACTGCACCTTGGCCAGCCATTCTCGCCGGCTGCGGGCAGTCTCCACGCAAAAGCCACAGTGGGAAAAGAAACGCGTCAGGGCATCGGGCGACGGCGATCCGCCGTCGGTTCGGAGTAATGTGGCCTTCATTCCCAGCCTCCTGCTTTTTTTCGGGTCTTGTTTAACCATCGGGAGTGCTCCGCGGCCGGGCCGTGGGCAATGTTCGTTCGGCGCCGGGGGCTCCGTCGCCTCGACCGCCGCGGGGGAATGCACACGCTGTGGACCACCAGCCTTTCGAAGCGCGGCCTGCATACCGGGGCGGTCCGCGAGTGGGCAGCACGGCCCGATCTTCCGTGACGTGCGAGTCGATTTCAGATGCCTTCTCCGTCGGCGGTTGCGAACGGTATTCGAGAGCACCGAAACGTCCTTCCGATTGTCGCACCGAGAAGAACAACGTCCATCCTCGGTTTTCCGGTTTCGATGTAGGAGAATCCACCACCCCGCGGGCGGGCCGGCGCCGCCACGGGACGCCGATACCCGGGCGCTTGAAGATTGCGTCTCCGGCCCGCCTGCGACCGGGAGTGAGCCATTCCACCTAGGGTCCCCTGAAATGAGGGTGTGCCTTGGTTTTGGCGAGGCATTGCTTGGTGGGAAATTAGCCTGGCGCTTATTGTGTTGTTGCTGAGTGCAGTTTATTCTCCACACATTATTCTCGACACGTTACCGCGATTCCGCTTCGGGGGCTGCGGAGGAGGAGGCGAGGGCGAATAGCCCGGCCGAGACCTTTCCGAGTGCCGCACAAGGGGGGCCGTGGACAACCGCCCGACGAATGACCTCGGCTCTTCTCCGCGGCCACCGCTTTGGGCACGCCATTTGCATCACCAAGATTCTGCGGAAGTGGCGGCGCCTGCCGCTACTTGACGACGAGGCAAGTGTCTTTCGAAAAGGAGACGACCATGTCACGAGCGATTGCCACGCTGTCCTGTGGCCTTTTCTGCCTCTTGCTGACCGGATGTCCCGACCGGGTGGCAGTGGAGGAGGCCGAGCAAGCCCGCCAGGCGGCCGAAGAAGCGCTCGCCGAGAGCGAGGCCGACCTGGAGAAGCTCGGCGACGAGTTGGCAGCCATGGAAGCGCGGGTGGCATCCGCCGAGGAGACGCTTGCCGAGGGTAAGGCCGAGATGGAAACGCTCGCCGACCGCTTGGCGGAGGCCGAAGAGGCGCGCCTGGCCGCCGAAGAGCGTGCCGAAGCCGCCGAGGAGGCGTTGGCCGACCGTGAGGCCGAGCTCGAGGAGCTTCGCACCGAGTTGGAGGCGGCCAGGGAGCGCGCCGAAGCGGCCGAGGCAGCGGTCGCCGAGCGCGAGGCTGAGCTGGAGCAGATCCGCAACGCCTTGGAGGAGGCTGACGCAGAGCCGGAAGAGGAACCGGAACTCGAGGAGGAACCGGAAGACGAAGCTGATGATCAGCCCGCCGACGTTAACGGTGAGCTAGACCCCTAATGCAACGGGGATCGCGGGGGCCACGAAAGGCCCCCGCCTTTCAGCTACTTTCAAGTCCATCGCCCCTGCCCCGATGGCTGCTGAGCCAACGCGTGGAAGGGGGGAATCCGATGATCACACGGGTTCT
>SLBP01000108.1:0-21472 GCA_007126245.1 Planctomycetales bacterium | reverse complement strand
GACGGTTCCAGACAGCGGACGGTGCGGCTCTCGCCTGGCGCCATGGGCTCGTCGCGGAGCGATTGCTCGATGCCGAGGAAGCCGCGGTCTCCCTCGCGCCAGGGTATGCTCGTCTGCGACGTGTGCCCCTCGGTCTCGGCGACCACCACGAGGCTGCCGTCCTCGAGGCGGGCCTGCGCGCGGACGGGCGTGGGCCCGAGGTCCATCTCCGTGGAGTACTCGAGCACGGTGCCGTCGTCGGCCCTCTCCCGGCTCGTGAAGCGGATCGTCTGTTCGAGCGGCTCGCCGAAGCGGGCGAAGATGGAGGTCGTCGCCCCTTCGATGTGGAGGATCGAGCCGTCTTCGTCAAGCGGCCGGATCGTGGTCCGTCCGCGGCCGACGCGACTCCCGTCGAGGTAGTGGACGAAGTACTCCTCGCGCACCTCCTCGCGGCCGGCCTGCGGAGGAGCGGGCTCCTGGGGAGGAGGTTTGCTGCCGCAGCCGGCCACCGGCACCAGCGCCGCCAGCGCAGCGGCCCACGCCACCATCGCGAACCCGTCTCGACCGCTGCCCTGCAACCGGCAGGCCAGGCATCCCTTCTCCATAAACCAACCTCTTCCTATTGCTGCTTCCCGGATGGTCGCCGCGGCGGCACCCCGCCCGGTCACGGTCGGCGCAGGCAGGCGACTCGACGCCGCCGGCACGTCTTGCCCGGCCGCCTCTCTCCCTGCAATGTACCAGGATTCGCGATTCCAGTGGAGGGCAAGCCGGTGCCGCGGCGCGGTGCCGCCCCTTGCTTTCCAAGGGAAACTCAGCCGAGACCGCAAGGGTTCCCGCGCGGTGGTTCACGATCTTCGGCAAATCGCGGGCGGGCCGGCCGCGTGGCGAATTCGAGTGCTAGACTAATCCTAGTCGGCGGCGGCACGGGGCCTCCCCCTCGCTGCCGCGGCCCCGGCGATACCAGGGCGTTGCACTGCCTCCTCCGGCCTTTCCAGCGAGCGGGGGTTCTGCCGTTTTTTCGGAAAACGACGGATGCGGCCGCGGCGGCAAATTCGCCGTTGCCGGCCACCACCGTGCAAGGCGTGACCTACGGTTGGATAGACGCGAGCCCTTCAGCGAGCCTTCGTGGCAGCATGGCAGCCGGGAGGCCCGGACAGCCGCTGGGGCGATGCCTAGCAGGCAGGGCGCGAAGCGACCGTACTTCGGCCCAGGCTCCCGCCGGGTTGGTTAGGATGCGAACGAAGATACTCCTCTGAGCGAGTCCGCGAACTCTCGAGAGTCGCCCATGGGCTTTCTGAAACGATTCTTCCGCAACGTGTTCCGCGACGGCGACGCCCCCGTCGGCACCAGCAGCTTCGCGCACCTGAGCGAAGAGGAGTTGGAGGCCCACCTCGGGGTGAACCGCTACGGGAACTTCGCGCTTACCGACGCCGTCCGCCCCTCCTACGACCTCCAGGTGGTCCCCGCTCAGGGTTACCGCCACGACGCCTACCGCGACGAAGAGAGCGGCACCAAGGTCCCGGTCCTCATGGCGGCCGTCTCCCGCGAAGACCTCTTCGACGTCTTCATGGAGCTCATCGACCCGCTGGGCCACGTTGTCGACGTCGTCCTGGAGACGAGCCACAACCGCGACCGCCGCGGGCACGTGGACCTTTACCGCGAGCACATCGACCTGCCGGTCCTCAAGAGCGTCCTCTGGGAGTTCGAGGAACTGCTGGTCAACGACGGCTGCACGGGCCTGGCCGTGCTGAACCCCGGCATTCCCCAGGAAGTGCAGTTCGACGAGCACAAGCTGCTGATCGTCTACGGCGATCAATTGCAGCCCTTCGAGCGTGCCTTTGACGTACGGGGCGTCGTCTGCGACGACACGATGAAGTTCATCACCGAAGCCGAGCACGTCCACTCCTCGAGCGATCATTTCATCCAGGCCTTCGAGGAGCTGAAGACCCGGCTGGGGATGGACGGCATGTTCGACTAGCCCGCCACGCCGGCAACTCCCCGCCGCTCCCTGCCGTCCTCTCCTCCCCGGGGACCGGTCTCGCGGCGCCCGCGGGAGGCCGCGGCATCGCCCACCAGGCTCCGCTGCCAGTCGACAGCGAGCATGATGACGTTGATCCCCGAGCCGATGCCGAGCAAGGCCACGCGGTCGTTGGGGACCAGGTGGCCGGCGGCGATTCCCAGCGAGGCCGTCATGGGGAGGGCGACGGCGCCCGTGTTCCCGAGGAATTCGAGGGTGGAGAAGTCGCCGCCGTCGCGGAGGTCGAGCGTCTCCAGGAGGAGCTTGCGGTGGGCCTTGCCGACCTGGTGGCAGAAGGTCTTGTCGATGGCGTCGCCCGGCCAGTCGAGCAGGTCGAGGAACTCGGCGAAGGAGTCTTCGGCGGCCTGGATGCCTTCGTGCATGAGGGTTTCCGAATCGGTGTCCATGAGCGGCCCCTCGGGACCGCCGATCGAGGCATCGAGGCGGCTGCGGCAGAGGTGGTTCTGGGCGGTGCGGGCCCGGACCACGCCGCCGAGAAGGCGGTTGCCGGTGCGGCTGATTTCGCGGTGCACCAGGAGGACGGCGGCGCTCCCCGAGCCGATGGTCAGCGAGCCGAAGGCGCGCTTCGTATCGCGGCGGTGCAGAGAGAAATCGCCGTTGAGCTCGGCAATGGTCCCATCGACCAGGGCGCGGCCGCTCTCCGTCCCCACCACGATGCCCGCGCGAATCTGCCCCAGTTCAATCATGTTGGCCACCTGGACCATGCCGTTGAGCAGCCCCAGGCAGGCATTGGAGACGTCGTAAAGCAGGCACGAAGAGGGCAGCCCCAGCCGCTGGTGGACGCCCGCCGCCGTGGCCGGCTCCAGGTAGTCGCGGCACACGGAACCGTGGATCAAGGCGCCCACGTGGCGGCGTTCGAGCTCTGAAGCGGCCAGGAGCCTGGCGGCCGTCGCCGCGCTCATTTCGCCGGGGAGGGTCCCCGGAGGCCAAAAGCGGCGCTCGCGGATGCCGGTCATCAGCTCCAGCCGCCCGGCGGGCAGCCGCAGCCGCTCGTAGAGCGGCGCCAAGCGGGCTTCGATCTCGGCGGAGGTGACGACCTGCTCGGGCAGCGTGTGGGCGAAGGCTTCGAGGCAGACGTGGCGGTAGGTCAGTTGCATCGTGGGGCAAAGCAGGGGGAGAGAAACCGTCGTCAGGGAGAATCGGGGGCGCCGCCCGCACGCAGTCCGGCGGATAGGCTCGAGGAATACTCAAGCCTACCGCGGCGCCGGAAAGCGGTAAAGACGCCCGCGGGCGCCGGAGACGAGGGCTCGGTGCTCGATCTCCAACGCCATCCACGAGTTACGTACGAACAATCCCCGCGGTCTTAGCGGCATTCCGGACCAACTGCATTCCGGAACCCCCTTGCTAGCAGTGCTAGCAGCACACGATCTTGGGGGTGGTCCCGGCGGCAGCACAAAATGTTCCAGCATGGTTGTATCGGCCGGCACTGCTTCAGTACACTCCCACGCGACTTGCATCCCTCCCATTCGGGCGCGGCGCCCGGGAAAGGAGTTTCCGGCTGTATCGATAAGGACATCGCCCCGGTGCTGTGCCGTGCGCAACGGCGCGGGCAGCCCGGCGGAAACTGCCAGTGGACTTGGGCGTCAACGAGTGACGTGCCCCATTGTCCCCAGAGGCCGATGGCGGGTTCTCCTCCGCAGGCTTCGGTCGTGGGCCCTCTTGTGCCACCGGTTCGCTTCTCCTGCCAAGCCAGGGCGGTCAGCCTATCGCGGCCAATCCGTTTCAGTCACCCTTTTCCGGATACAGGATGTACGAAGGAGGAGTGCAGATGAGGTCGAAGCCGTTGATCGGTATGAACGCTGACTTTCGGGCTTCCGGGCGCGAGACGCCGGCGTTCAGCTACCTTTGTTCCGGCTATTACGAAGCGGTGACGAAGGCGGGCGGAGTGCCCCTGGTCGTCCCCCCTTTGGATGATGAAACCGACGTGGAGCGGGTCCTCGACCTGCTGGACGGGATCGTGTTTGTCGGCGGCGCCGACCTCGATCCCCGCTTCGACGGCTTCATGCTGCATCCCGCGGTTCGCCCTCTGGACCGCCGCCGCGAGCAGTTCGACCGCAAGCTGATGCGGCTGGTAGCCCGTCGGCGGATGCCGGTGCTGGGCGTCGGGGTAGGGATGCAGCTCCTCAACGTTTTGCAGGGAGGGAACCTCTTCCTGCACATCGCCGAGGATCTCCCCCGCGCCCTGCCGCACCGCGATCCCACCGACCAGGCGCACCGCCATGCCCTGGTCATCGAGCCCGACTCGCTCATGGAGCGCGTCTATGGGGAGGGGGAGATTCGCGTCAACAGCATGCACCACATGGCCATCGACGACGTGGCCCTGGGATTCCGCGTCACCGCACGGTGTCCGGACGGGGTCATCGAGGCCATCGAGAGCGTGATGGAGGACTGGTTCGCTCTCGGCACCCAGTTTCACCCTGAGGCCGAGTCCGCCTCGGCGCTGGACGTCAAGATCTTCGAGGAGTTCGTCCTCGGGATCACCGACCGGGTCTACGAGATGCGGATGGTGGCTTGAGCCGGCCGCCGCGGAAAGGAATCCCTCGATGACGGCGCGTATGGCCGGTTTTTCGCCCGGCACGGGGCCGCGGTGGAGTCTCGGTCTCGCGGTGGCTTCGAGCTGCGACCGTGTGGACGCCGCCCTCGTGGCGGACTCTCCCGGACAGGCGGGATCGCCCCCGGAGGTCGTGGCCATCGGTCGCTGCGAGATCCCCGGCTCCGTTGCGGCCCTCTACCGGCAGTTGATCTCGTCCCCGGCGACCGATCATCCCTCGCCGGGGACGATCGGCCGCCTGCGACGGCACCTGGCCGAGGTTCAGGTCGGTCTCATCGAGCACGTGACCGACCAGGCCCGCGTGGCCCGAAATCGCATCCTCTGTGCGGGCGTTCACGACCCCGGACTCTGGAGCGGGGGGAACCACCTTCCGGTGACCTACCTGGGGCTGTGCGACGGGGCGTTCCTGGCGGAGGCCAGCGGTTTGAACGTCGTCGACGCTTTCCCCGCCCGCGACCTCGCCCTCGGTGGCCTGGGTGGGCCGATCACCGCCCTTTCCGAGTGGATCCTGCTCCACGAGCCGCTCCGCAACCGCCTCCTGCTGCACCTCGGAAACACGACGCGGCTGAGCTACCTCCCCGCCGCGCGACATCGCTCGGCCACGGCGGAGATCCTCGCCTTCGACGTCGGGCCCGGAACTCGGCTCTTGGATATCTTGGCGCAACGGCTCACCCGGGGCGAGAAGGCCTTCGACCCCGGTGGCCGGCTGGCCGTCCAGGGGCACAAGATCGTCCCCCTGCTCGAGCAGTGGCTGGCCGACCCCTATTTCGATCGCCCGCTGCCCCGGTGGAGTCCTCGCGGCCTGCCGCCGGAGCGGTTCCTGACCGGGGCCTTCCAGCTTGCCCTGGCCCACGACTGGTCGGTCCGCGACCTGCTCTGTACGGCGACGCACCTCGTCGCCGAGGCGGTGACGCGAGCCGTTCGGCGAACCTTTCTCCCCGAGGCGCGGATCGACGAGGTGGTTCTCGCCGGAGGTGGCCAGCACAATGGCATGTTGCTGCGGGAGATCGCCGCCGGGCTGGGCGACATCCCCATGGTCCGCTCGGCGGAGGCGGGCGTCCCCAGCGACGCCCTCGATGCCGCTTCGGCTGCCGTTCTGGCGCTCCTGCATGTGGACCGGGAGCCGGCCAACCTCCCAGCCGTCAGCGGAAGCGACGCGCGTTGCGTCCTGGGCCGCCTCACCCCGGGGTCGCCGCAGAACTGGCAGCGCCTGCTCCAGCACATCACGCTCACCAATCCCGCCCTCCGCCCCCAGCGGGCGGCGCTTTGACCGGCGGGGGGGCGGTCCCGGCCATGGAAACAGTCCGCGCTGTGGCTGGTAATCATCGAGGAGATGGAACTCGCCGAGCGCATGGTCGCCGGGGGCTTCCCGGAGGCACACGCCCGCTTCGATCGCCATCGACGCCGCGCCTGGTTCGACTCCTGTGTCACGACGCTCCTCCAAAGGGATGTTCGTGACTTGGCCAACATCGAGCGGTCGGCCGACTTGCCGCGGATGCTGCTCCTCTTAGCCGCCCGCACGAGCGGATCGTTCAACCTCGCCGACATAGCACGCACCCTCGGCGTTCCCCAGACGCCGCTCCGCAGGTACGTGGCGCTCATGGAGATGACCTTCCTGGGCCACCTCTGGCAATAGCCTCATCGTGGCAGGCTTTCTCACCGCTCGGGCGGCGTCTACAATGGCACCCGAAGCTGCGCGCCGGCGTACGCGCGCCGGCGCGTCTCCCCCCCGGAACCCGCTCCTCACCGCCTCTCTGCCCCGCCAGCGAGAGATGCCTCACTATGCATGAACTGATCGCCCACCTGACCGCCGGCGGGCCGGTGGTGACCGACGGTGCTTGGGGAACGCAGTTGCAGCAACGCGGCCTCGAGCCCGGCGAGTGCCCCGATGCCTGGAATCTGGGGCGGCCGGAATGCGTCGAAGCGGTCGCCTGCGCGTATGTGGCGGCGGGGAGCCGGATCATCCTCACGAATACCTTTGGTGCCAACCGCTTCGTTCTCGCTCGCCACGGCCTGGCCGAAGAGGTCGCCGCCGTCAACAGGGCGGGTGTGGTCCTTTCCCGGCAGGCAGCCGCCGCGGCCCCGGACGGACGCCAAGTATGGGTATTCGCCACCATGGGCCCCAGCGGGTTGATGATGATGAGCGGCCAGGTCGGCGAGGGGGCGCTCTACGCCGCATTCGCCGAGCAGGCCGCGGCGCTGGCCGACGCGGGAGCCGACGCCCTCGTCGTGGAGACCATGGCCGATCCGGCCGAGGCCCGCCTCGCCGTGGCTGCCGGCCGCGCCACGGGGCTGCCGGTCGTCGGATGCATGACCTTCGATTCCGGGAAGGACGGCTGCCACACGATGATGGGAACCACTCCCGAGCAGGGCGCTGCAGTGCTGTTGGACGCCGGAGCCGATATCGTGGGGGCCAACTGCGGGCAGGGGATCGCGGGTTTCCTCCCCATCTGCCAGCGGCTCCACGCCGCCTCGGGACGGCCCGTCTGGATCAAGGCGAACGCGGGGATGCCCGTGATCGTCGAGGACGGCATCGAATACCGCCAGACCCCGGAGGACTTCGCGGCGGCGGCGCCGGAACTGGTCGCGGCGGGCGCCGGCTTCCTCGGCGGCTGCTGCGGCACGACCCCCGAGTTCGTCCGCGCCCTGTGCAGGAGGCTCGGCGAATGAACTCCCGCGAGCGCGTGCGGGCGGCCCTCGAACACCGCCCCTCGGACCGTGTGCCCATCGACCTGGGCGCCACGCGGGTCTCCGGGATCGCTGCCTCGACGTACCACCGGCTCAAGGCGCGCCTCGGTCTGGCCACCCCCACCCGCGTCTTCGACCTCTACCAGATGCTCGCCGAGGTGGAACGGCCCGTCCTGGAGCGCTTCGGCGTCGACGTCGTCGGGCTGACCCGGCCCAGCGTAGCCTTCGACATCCGCAACGAGCGCTGGAAGCCCTGGACCCTCTTCGACGGTACCCCCGTCCTCGTGCCCGGCGACTTCGCCCCCGAGGCCGAGCCCAACGGCGATCTGCTCCTCCGCCACGGCGACGGCCGCCCCATGGCCCGCATGCCCAAAGACGGTTTCTACTTCGACCGTCTCGACACCTATCCCGGCGCCGCCCATGCCGATCCCGAGACCCTCGACCTTCCCTTGCTGACCGGCGAGGAGTGCGACCACTTCCGCGCCCAGGCCGAGGCCTACCGCCAGAATACCGACTTCGCCGTAATCGCCCAGGTGAGTCCTCCCTACGAGCTCTTCTTCGGACTGGGGACCGGCGACTTCACCGCCTGGATGATCACCCTGGCCAGCGAGCCGGACTACGTCGCCGCCCTGCTGGGGAGGATCAGCGAGGCTTGGCTGGAGAACCTCCGCCGCTTCGCCGCCGCCGTGGGCGACGGCGTGGACATCCTCCAGTTCAACGACGACCTGGGCACCCAGGAGGCGCCGTTCCTTTCTCCGCCGATGTTCCGCGAGCGGATCATGCCCCACTATCGCCGCGGCCTCGACTGGATCCACGAACACACGCGCATGAAGGTCTTCATGCACAACGACGGCGCCGTCTATCCGCTGATCCCCGCGTTGATCGAAATGGGCGTCGACATCCTCAACCCCGTACAGACGACGGCCAAGGGGATGGACCCGCGGCGCCTGAAGGCCGAATTCGGCGACCGCCTCGTCTTCTGGGGCGCCGCCTGCGACTGCCAGAGGACGCTCCCCTTCGGCACCCCCGCCGAGGTCGCTGAAGAGGTGGAGGAGCACGTCGGCATCCTGGCGGCGGGGGGCGGTTACGTCCTGGCCCCCGTCCATAATATCCAGGCGGGCGTTCCCCCCGAGAACGTGCTCGCCCTCTTCGACGCCGCTCTCTCGAGATTCGGAAACGCCCCTCCCCTTGGAGACCGCTGATGAAGAAGATCGAGGCGATCATCCGCCACTTCAAGCTCGAAGAGGTCAAGAACGCCCTGTCCGAACTGGGAATCCGGGGGATGACGGTCACCGAGGTCCGCGGCTTCGGCCGCCAGAAAGGGCATACCGAGATGTACCGCGGAACGGAGTATACCGTCGACTTCGTTCCCAAGGTCAAAATCGAAGTCGTGGTGGCGGCCGAGGACCTGCAGGCGACCCTGGGGACCATCGTGCGCGCGGCCCGGACGGGGCAGGTGGGCGACGGGAAAATCTTCGTCACCGACCTGGCCGAGACCGTCCGCATCCGCACCGGTGAGGTAGGCCAGGATGCCCTCTGATGGTACCGAGAGGCCGACAGGTTTCGGCTCGTCCGGGTCCACGCCGAGCCGTCAAAGAACGGCCCGGTGTGCCGGCAAGGTGATGCCGTCCCTGATGCGGGGGTTACTCGCCTACGCAGTGCGCGAAGGCACCCATCTGGGGGCCTCGCTGGGTGGTAGGGTTTCTGGGCTTCAGAGGGGGGGGTTGGGCCGTGCCGAACCGTGGCCCGATACCAACGGCCCGTGTCGTTGACCCATTGCGGTTCGCACAACGTAGACTCGTAATGCGAGGCCGGCCCTCTCGAGCGAGCTCGCCGATTTGCGCGCGGGCTGTGCGGTCGGTGGCATTGCGGGCGTCTCGCCGAACGCTCCGATCGCGCGCGCAACGTGCGAATGACGGCGAGCGGAACCCTCCTGCGGCTAGTTCGCCAGCTCGCGAGGGCGCCACCTGGCGGCTGGGGAGGGGCGGAGAATGCCCTGGTCGGCGGGGCTGCGGCGCTTGCAAGGTGAAGTCCGGCTGGCGAAAATGAAGCGATTATGCGGGCTGAATCGAGTCCGGCTGGCCGTGCAGTCCGTTTCGAAGACCCCCCAAGAAAGAGGTGCCTCGATGAAATACCTCCCATGGCTCACCGTCCCGTTGGTCTTGGGTACGGTGGTCTTTCTCGGCACAGCCCAGGGATATGCTGACCCGATCGACGATCCCTGTGCCGTCGCGGATGGTGCTGCGGGCAACGCCGACGCCGACGAGGAGGCCGAGGACTCGCCGCAGTCCGAAGAAGGCGACCCGAGCGAGGAGTCGGAGGTAGCCGACTCGAACGGCGAGCCGAAGGAGGCCGGCGGGGAAGAAATGGAAGAGGAGAAAGAAGAGGAGAAGGAAGAGGAGAAGGAAGCCAAGGAAGAGGAGGAGGAAAAGGAGGAGGAAGAGCCCGCCACGCACACCGTAGCGCGGGAGCGGGTTCGCATCGAGCTGAAGCTCGACGGCACCTTCGAGGCCGAGAACATGACGGAGATCTCGGTGGCTCCGGAGGCCTTCACGGGGTTGAACGTCCTTTCGGCCGTGCCTCACGGCACCCGCGTCCGCCGCGGCGATTCCCTGGTGACGTTCGACTTGAAGCGGCTCGACCGGTCGATCACCGACCTCCGCCGCGACCTCCATCTCGGCGAGTTGGCCATGAAGGAGGCGGAACTGGACCTGAAGTCGCTGGAGACCACCACCGAGTGGGCACTGGAGCGGGTCGAGCAGCGGCGGCGGATGCTCGAGGAGGATCGCGAGCAGTTTGTCGAGGTGGATGCCCCCTTGGCCCGCCGCACCGCCGAGCGTTTTCTCCGCAGCGCAGAGCAGTCGCTCGAATACCAGCGGGAGGAGCTCCGCCAGTTGGAGCGTATGTACGGGGCTGATGAGCTCACCGAGGAGACCGAGGAGATCGTGCTCACCCGGGCCCGGAATTCCGTAGAGGCGGCCGAGTTTGCGTATGAGCGGGCCAAGGCCAATCACGACGCCACCGTGCGGCTCTCGCTGCCGCGTGATGAGGAGCTCATGGAAGACTCCTTCCGTCGGCAGGAGCTCGCGGTGGAGTTGTCCGAGGAAACGATTCCCATGACGCTGGAGCGGCAGCGGATCGATCTGGAGAAGCAACGGATCCAGGCCGAGCGGAACCGGGAGCGCCTGGAGCTCTTGGAGGCCGACCGGCAGATGCTCACCGTCACGGCCCCGGCCGATGGGGTGGTCTATTACGGCGAGTACCGCGATGGCCGCTGGGCGACGGGCGCGACCGTGACGCCGAAGCTCCGCCGCGGAGGCACGGTCTCCGCGAACGAGGTGATGATGACCATCGTGCAGCTCCGTCCGCTGCGGATGCGGGTGACGGTTCCCGAGCGGGAGATCCACCAGATGGGGACGGGCCTGAAGGGGCGGGTGCAGCCGACCGCCTTCCCCGACCTGAGGCTCGAGGGGATCGTCAGCGAGAACGACGCCTTCCCCACGGCGCGCGGGACCTACGAGGCCGTGCTCACCCTGGCATGTGAGGGAGCCCCCTCGGAGGCCGACGCCATCGTCCCCGGCATGGGTGGCTCGGTGACGCTGACCACCTACGACAAGAAGGACGCCCTCTGTGTGCCGCCGAGCGCCTTGGGCACCGATCCCGAGGACGATACGAGGCACTTCGTCTACCTGGTCGATGAAGAGGGCGAGCGGTCCAAGCGCGAGGTCGAGGTCGGCCGCCGCACCGAGGAGCGCGTGGAGATCCTCGAAGGTCTCGACGAAGGCGACCAGGTGCTCGAGGAGTATCCAGAGGACGAAGACGACGATTCGTAGACGATCCGATGATCGCCCTCCCCCCGGCACCGCCGACCCCTTTCCAGCTCCGCCCCGGTCGGCGGGATTGGCAAAGCTCCCCCCGCGGCAACGATGCTGTTGGCCCGTTCCCGGGCGGGAGTTGGGGAGCCGAACCGAGTGATCGAGAAACCGAGGTCGACATTCCGCCATGAAGCCCGTCCTGCCGCTTGCGGTCGCTGCCGTTTTCTGGCTATCGCCCCGACTCGCCGCCGAGGCTCCCGCACCTCCCGAGCCGCCGCCGCTGGCCACCGAGGCTCCCCGGCCCGGGCCGGCTGAGCCGGTGCCCGCTGCGGCGCTCGAGACATCGATCCGCCGCGGGGTCGATTTTCTCCTCGAGCGGCAGAACGCCGACGGCTCCTTCGGCTCGCCGCGGAACACGAAGGGGCTGAACATCTACGCCCCCGTCCCCGGCGCCCACCAGGCCTTCCGGGCCGCGGTGACGGCCCTGTGCGTCTCGGCGCTCATCGAGTCGGGCGACCCGCGTCCGGAAGCGGCTTCGGCGCTGGAGCGTGCCGAGACGTGGTTGCTGGAGCACTTGCCCGCCGTCCGCCGCGCCACCTCGGATACGATCTACAACAACTGGGCCCATGCCTACGCCATCCAGGCCCTGGTTCGCATGCATGGCCGCACCGGCGACGCCGAGAGGCGAGCGACGATCGAAGCGGCCCTCTACCAGCAGCTCGACATGCTCGCCCGCTACGAATGCGTCGACGGCGGCTGGAACTACTACGACTTCCGATTCGGGACCCAACAGCCGGGGGGGCCGACGGTGAGTTTCGTGACGGCCACCGTCCTCGTGGCTTTCAAGGAGGCCGAGGAGATCGGCATCGAGATCCCCGAACGGCTGGTCCGCCGCGGCGTGGACTCCATCATCCGCCAGCGGAACCCCGACTTCGGCTACCAGTACAGCGCCAACTTCCGCACCCACCCCGCTTCGCTCATCAACCGTCCGGCGGGTAGCCTGGGGCGCTCCCAGGTGTGCAACCTGGCGCTGCGGCTCTGGGGCGACGAAGCGATCAGCGACGAAATCCTCTCGGCGTGGCTCGATCGCCTCTTCGCTCGCAATCTCTGGCTGGACATCGGCCGCAAGCGGCCCATTCCCCACGAGACCTGGTTCCAGATCGCCGGATACTTCTTTTACTACGGCCACTATTACGCGGCGCTCTGCATGGAGCAGCTTCCCGAGGACCAGCGTCCCTTCTACCAGGACCATATGGCGCGGATCCTCTTGCGGCTTCAGGAGCGCGACGGCTCCTGGTGGGACTTCCCCTTCTACGACTACCACCAGCAGTATGGTACGGCCCTGGCCATCCAGTCGCTGGTCCGCTGCCGCCGGTAATGCTCGGCAGCTTGCACGGCCTGGGGTTCTGTGGATAATTGGGCCAACTCGCGCTCTCGACGAGGTCTGAGGGAGCGCCGGGGGGGAGAGGCGCCGACGGAGGGCACGTGCCTTGCCTGCGAGCGGCAACGGCGGCGGCACCGGATGCCCGCACCCGAATCAACCGACGTAACAGGAGGCGTTCCGATGCCGGAGCAACCGATCGATCCTTCCGTGAACCTTCCGCCCGACGCCGAGTTGGGGGCCCCCGTGGCGGCCGATGCCGAGAAGGGGCTGCCCATGACCGCCAAATGGGACCCGGAGAGGCTGGCCCGCGAAGAGGCCGCCCTTCGGGAGATCAATGCCCAACCCTTCTTCCAGCGGATCCGCGGCTACGCCAAGCTCACCGGCCCGGCCTGGCTGCAGAGTGCCATGACGCTCGGGGCCGGCAGCGCGGTGGCCTCGGTGGTCGCGGGGGCGGCCTACGGCTACCAGCTCCTCTGGGTGCAGCCGGTGGCCATGTTCCTGGGGATCATGATGCTCGCCGCCCTCGGCAACGTGGTCCTCTCCTCCGGGGAGCGGCCCTACAGCTCCTTTGCCCGGGAAATCTCGCCCCTCCTCGCGTTCCTCTGGGCGTTGGGGACGGTGCTCGCCTCGGTGATCTGGCACTTCCCCCAGTACACCCTGGCGGCGGGGGTTACCTGGGACACGGCCAACGCACTCGGGGTTCCCGCCGAATCCCGGGTCGGCGAGTACCTCGTCCGATTCGGCATCGGCTTTACGATCTTGGGCATCAACATCTTCACCACCTGGAACTACGGCAGCCGCACGGCGGGGATCAAGCTCTACGAGGGGTTCATACGCTGGGTGATCCGGCTGGTGATCATCTCCTTCCTGCTCGTGTTCGTGATCAATACCTTCCAGGGCAACATCGATTGGGGGGAGATCTTCCGTGGCTACGTCGCCTTCCAGATTCCCCGCATCGAGGACGGCAGCTACGATCCCCACGCGGTCATGGTGATCCTGGGCGCGCTGGGCGCCTCGGTGGGTATCAACATGACCTTCCTCTACGGCTACTCGATGCTCGCCAAGGGATGGGGAAAGTACCACAAGGGCCTTTCCCGCTACGACCTCTTCAGCTCCATGTTCCTCCCCTTCGTGATCGTTACCTCCCTGGTGATCATCGCCATGGCGAGCACGGTTCATGGAACGGGTGTTGTGGAGGATCCCACGAGGATGGCACCGCTCGACGCCTCGCGCGCCCTCCGCGGCTTATTCGACTTCGAGTTCCTTCCCCAATGGCTGGCGGAGAATGGGGGGCGGATCGTATTCAATCTCGGCTTTTTGGGTATGGTCTGTGGGGCGATCAGCACGCACATGGTCGTCTGCGGATTCACCTTCTGTGAGATGTTCAAGCTGGAGTACTCCGTCTGGCGATACCGGCTGTTCACCCTCGTCCCCGCGATCGGTATGCTGGGCGTGGTGTTGCCCATGCCCATGTGGGGACCCATCGTGGCCTCGGCCGTAGCATTCACGATGCTGCCGATCGCCTACCTCTGCTTCATCGTCATGAACAACAAGCGGAGCTACCTGGGCGATGCGGTAGGCAAGGGTTGGACGCGATGGCTGTTCAACGCCGTTCTCGTCGTTGCCCTCACCATGTCGGTGATCGGCGCCAGCATCCTGATTTATACGCGCGTGATCACGCCCATCTACGCCGTGCTTGTCGGATCGTAGGGGGTGCCCTATCGCAGGGCAGGTGACCACGCCCCGTTCCCACCGGGCGGCTGGCGAGCCGCGCGGCGGAAGGGCGCATCCACCCAGCCCCCCCGGGTGGGGCAGCCTAGGGGTTTGATCGAGGTGCAGGAAGGGCCTTGGGAAGGCCGCGCGAGGCGATCCCGACCCTGCGGTTCTGCGCGTGCTGCTGGCAGGAATCGCCCTCGGCCGTGCCTGGTACTCCGGGGGGGGTGCCGTGAAACGCTTCGCACGCAGCACAGCGTACATTATACTTGACCGAAAGATGGAATTGCCCGCTTGAGGCACTGTCGTACGCCGGAAGGGAATGCGGCGCGGCTTGGTTGGGGCTGCCGCCTCGGGCCTGCGCCCCGCGGCCGGACCTGCGGCGGCGGCCACAGACGCCGTGCCCGATCGAACGAATTCCCAGCGGAGGCGTCGTGACCCATTCGTCCACTTTCTGGTGTTCCCGGAAGCTGCGAGTTTCGGTACAGGGGCCGGACGGCGATCGGTCCATAGCGATCGACAAGCCCTATGCGCGGATCGGAGCCCACCGCACCTCCGACGTGGTGCTCGCCGGTCCCGGCGTGCCGGCGCGGGCACTCTACGTCCATGCGACCGACCAGGGAGTCTTCGCCGTCAACCTGGCTCCGCCCGGCGCGGCCGGCGGACACGTTCGCGGTTGGCTTCCGGCCGGCGATTCCTTCCCCGTGGGCCCGTACCGCCTCCTCGTCGAGGCCGACGCGCCGCTGGCCAAGGGGGGCCGCGCCGCCGATGACGACCGTCCCGATTGGGAGTTGCCTGGAACGGTGGGGCGCGCCTCGCCCGTCTTGTCCATCGGCCACCAAGGCACGGAGCTCGGCCGCGTGCAGCTCAATCGCCGCTTGACGCTGCTGGGACGCAACGAGCCGAGCACGCTCCGCGTGACCAGTCACCTCGTCTCCGGGTGCCACGCAGCGCTCTACTGGGACGGTGCTGCTCTGTGGGTGGTCGACTTGTGCAGCCGCAACGGCGTCTGGTACGGTGAGGAGATGGTGGAACTCGTTCGCCTCTCCTCGGGCGACGCCGTGCGGCTGGGCAACGCGGTCGAGTTGTCGCTGGTGGGATTCATTCAGGCCAGGTCGCCGGCTGCAATCGCCGCCGCGCCTGCCGGAGAAGCGGACGGAGCTTCGGCCGCGGAGCCGCCGGTCGAGGAAGCGGGGGGGGGAGCGGCGATTGTGGGGGCCCCGCCCTGGGAAGCGACGGAGACGAGCGATCACCCCGGCGCGGCGCCGCCGGCCGGGGAGGAAGACGAGGCGATGCGCGACAAGACGCGAGCGGGAGCCGCGCGCCCTGAGTCCGGCGGTTCGGCTGCGCGGGGCGCGGTCCGCCCGCCGCACCACGACGTGCCCCGCAAGGAGCCCCGCCGCCAGGTCGAGTTCCCCGCCCCGGCTGGCTCGACGCCCGAAGCACTCGAGGCGGCCTGGCAGCAGATGCTCGAGGACATGCGGACGCGCGAAGCCGCGCTCGACGAAGAGCGGCACCAGTTCGAGCGGAGCCGCGCTGCCTGGCGGGAGCAGCAGGCCGCCCGCGAGGCCGCCTTCGCCGAGCAGTCGGCCTTGGCCGCGCAGAATGCGGGCGAGGCGGAACGCCTCGAGGAGGAGCTGCAAGCCCAGCGCGCCCGGGGCGAGGAGGCCTGCCGCCGCCAGGAGACGGAGCGCGAAGCGCTCGACGCGCTCCGCAGCAGGCTCGAGGCCGACCGCGGCGAGCTGGACCGGCTGGCCACCGAATTGGCGGAACGGGAGGCCACGCTGTCGGCCGCGGAGGAGTCGCTGCGCTCCGCCGAGGCCGAGTTCGAGAGGGCCAGGGAAGCGACCCTCCGCGAGACGGAAGAGTCCCTGCGAATCGAACGGGAGCAACTCGACGCCGAACGCCGCGCGTTGGGCGAAGCCCGCGCCCGCCTCGCCGAGACGCAGGAGGCCTTGGACCGCCGCCAGCAGGAATGGGAGGCCGCAGAAGCGACCGGGCGAAGCGAGCTCGCCGAGCTGGAACGCCGCCGCCGGTCCCTCGAGGAGGCCGAGACGGCTCTGGCCGCGGAGCGAGAGGCCGTGGTGCTGGCGCGGCGGGAGTTCGAAAAGGCCGCCGCCAAGAGGGAGGAAGCGCTCACGGCCCGCCAGTCGGCCGTCGAACGACAAGAGGCGGACTGCCGGGCCCGCCGGGCGGAGCTCGACGGCGAGCAGTCGGCCTGCCAGGAAAGCCGCGAACGTCTCGAAGCAGAGCGTGCGCGGCTCGAGGAGGAGCGAGGCGACCTGGCCGAAGAGCGGCGGATGCTGGAACTGCAGACCGACGGATCGGAATCGGGGCAGGCGGCCCTCGACGAAGGCCTGGCCGAGCGGCGGGCCGAACTCTTGGCCGAGAACCGCGCCGCCCTGGAACGCGACCGCCACCACCTGGAATGCGACCGGAAGGCTTTGGAGCAGGATCGCGAGGCGATCCGCCGCCAGCGCGCGGAGCTCGCCGAGTATCGCGAGGATCTCCAGCAGCTCCGCCAGGAGCTGCAGCGGCTCCGCGAGGAGTTGACCGCCGAGCGCGACGGGGCCCGCAACTCGGGACCCGAAGGGAAGGCGGCGCCGCGCCCCCGCCACGTGCCGTCCGAACGTGCCGTCGCTGCCGAGGAGCACGCGTGGGAGACGGTCGACCGCCGCGCCGAGCACGACCCGGCCGGCGAGGTCCCCCTGCCAGTGCCTCCTCCCACAACCCACACCGTGCCCGCGGAAGAGGACGAGTCGGCCTCCGAGTTCTCCGATCAGGTCCTCTACCGCATCTCGCGCAGTCGGCGCGGCTGGTTCAGCCGCTGGTTCGGCGGTTAGGCCGTGCGATCGGTGATCTCGATGAGGTGGTATCCAAACTGGGTGCGGACCGGACCGTGGACCTCGCCCACCTTTTCGTGGAAGACCACCTGGTCGAACTCGGGGACCATTTGCCCGGGCGAAAACTCGCCCAGCTCGCCGCCCTGCTTTCCAGAGGGACATTCGGAGCGCTGGCGGGCGAGGGTGGCGAAGTCGGCCCCGCTCTCGATCTGCTCCTTGAGCTCCCGGCAGGCCTCTTCCGTACGAACCAGGATGTGGCGGGCGCTGGCTTTGGCCATCGCGGGCCTCTCTTTCGAATAAGCGGCAAGGAAACACCCCAGGCGGCCGCCGCTGCCGGGGGCGCTGAAAAGCAGCCGATAGTGAGCCCGTAGTATACGGCGAGTGCCGCCGGGAGCCAACCGGGCGCCGGGGGTTCCCATCCCGCACTGCTGCCGGCATGATAGAGGGTCACCGCTTTGCGACCGCTGCTACCAGGCCGCTACCAAGGAGGTCCATCGATGCGCGTCTTGGGTATTTCCGGCAGTCCCCGCGTGGGTGGCAATACCGACATCCTCGTCCGCCAGGCCCTCGACATCCTCGCCGGGGAGGGGTGCGAGACCGACTTCCTCTCCCTGGCCGAGCGGCCCGTCAAGCCCTGCATGGCCTGTATGGGCTGCGCCGAGGGCGACGAGCTCCGTTGTCGCCAGCACGATCCGGCCTTCGAAGGGATGATCGAGCGATTCGTGGCGGCCGACGGGGTGCTCGTCGGCTCCCCGGTCTACTTCGGCTCCGCCACTCCGCAGACCATGGCCTTGCTCGACCGCATCGGTTTCGTGGCCCGCATGCAGGAAAACTTCCTCCGCCGCAAGGTGGGCGCGGCGATCGCCGTTGCCCGCCGCGCGGGACAGAACTTCACCTTCGCGCAGCTCAACTACTTCTTCCTCATCAACGAGATGATCGTTCCCGGCTCGACCTACTGGAATGTGGCCTTCGGCCTGAAACCCGGCGAGGTCACCGGCGACGAGGAGGGCATGAAGACGGTTCACCAATTGGCTCGCAACATGGCTTGGCTGATGCAGAAGCTGGCATCCTGAGATCCCCGACCGGTAACCGTTCACGGGGATCCCGGAGCCTTGGGTTGTGGGTGGATCGGCTCCCATTCTACAATCGAGGGGTGTCGGGATCGGTTCGGCGTTTCCAGCGTTTCCGGTTCTTTTTTCGGTGGCAGGAGGTGTGCGATGCGTTGGCAGGCATTCCCCAACGAGACGTTCCGGGTGGCAGCAGGGGTCGTTTTCGCCTTGACGGTCGTGGCAGGCGGAGTTTTCCAACCTACCCTGGGCCGGGCGCAAGGTGAGCCCCCGGCTGCGGCGGACGCGCCGCGCGAGCAGATCGAGATACCCGACCAGCCGGAGACCATCGACCCGGCGACCTTCATGCCCGAGGCGCTGGCCGCCCGGGTCACCGCCGACTTCTCCGATTCTTCGCTCGGCGAGATCGCCCAGTGGCTCCGCGAGGAGCGGGGACTGGCGGTCCTCTTCGACCAGGGCGCCCTGGCAGGGGAGGGCATCCTCTCGAGCGACCCGGTGCACGATGTCCTGGAAGACGTCCCCTTGTACCTGCTACTCAACCGCCTGCGCGTGCTGGGCCTGGGCTGGTACATGGAGGACGACGTGCTCCACGTGACCACCACGGCGACTGTGGAGAGTCGCCTGGTTACGGAATCGTACGTAGTCGGCGAGCTGTTCGATGCCGGCTTCGCCCCCGGTGACCTGCTCGAGGCGATTTCCGACGTCGCGCTCGATCGTGGCGGGGGCACGGAGGATCTCGGTTCGGTTCAGCTCCTGGGCGACGTGCTCTTCGTGCTCCACAGTCGCCCGGTGCACCACGAGGTGGCCGGTCTGCTCGAGGCGCTCAAAGAGCACGGCCGCCGTACGTTCATCCTCGACCCGCCCCAGCACGCTGCACTCCGCGCCGCGCTGAAGGAGACCGTCACCGCCGACTTCCGCGACACACCGCTGGTGGCGGCGCTTGCGGACCTCGCCCTGCAGTCGGGTGCCGATCTCCGCCTGGACCTGCGGGCTCTTCGGGCGCGGGGGCTGCGGGGCCGCGAGCCGGTGACCTTGACTCTCCCCGAGCGGCGGCTGAGCACGGTGCTCACGGTGCTCCTGGCTGACTTCGGGCTCACCTGGACCCTGCAGGACGGCGTCCTCTGGATCACGAGCCGCGCGGCCGCCGACCGTCACCTCAAGACGGCCCTCTTCGACGTCCGCGACCTCTGCCGCGACAAAAACGAATCGTGGGCACTGGCGGACGCCGTCGAAAGCCAGACGAGTCCCATGTCATGGGAGGTGGCCGGTGGCCCGGGGATGATCGTCTTTCCGCGGCCGGGCACGATGCTCGTCCGGCAGACGGAGCACGTACTCGACGAGGTGGCAGAACTGCTGGAACGTTATCGCTATGCGTTGCAGACGTCACGGCCCCGTCGACCCGAGGAGCCCGATCCCGACGAAGTCCTCACGCGCTACTACCGCATGGAGGCCCCCATGGCCGAGGACGTGGCGCGCTGGCTTCCCTTGCTCGTCGAGCCGGAGAGCTGGAAGAGCGACGAACGACCCGAGGCTCCGGGGACGGTGGTCTACGTGACGAGCGGAAGCGAGCTCCGTAACGGACGCCGGGCTGTCGCCGGCGAGGGTGAGGCGAGCGCCCTGGTGGTTCGCTACGCGGTGTTGATCGTCGATCAGACCCGCCGGGCGCACGGCGACATCGCCGAGATGATCCGCCGGATCGAGCGGGGCGACACCCCGGTGGAAGCGATCGATGCCATGGCTGCACCTGCAGCCATGGGGGGCATGGGCGGCTTCGGGAGCGGGATTGTCGCCCCGTAAACGGCCGTGGGTCTCGAGCGGGACGTTCGTCGTGAAGGCGAGTGGGCTCCCTCCGCTCCGGCGGCGCCTTGTGAGACTTCCGTCGCGGACGCTGCACGCCGTACCTCGCAGCCGCCACCGGAGGAGCCGATTACTGCCCCCGAGAGATAGGAAACACCTGCGGTGCGATCGAACTAATCATGGCGGGGGGGTAACTGTTCACCGGTTTTATGGGGCAATTTTCACCCTTTCTCTCATACCCCGCCGCCGTCGGAGGCCCTATACTGATAGTTAGTATCGAGCACGACCGCGGAGCTGAAGCGGTTGTCGGCAGCTCGCGTCGATGCGCGGCCCGCGCGCGGGCGCCTCCGAGTGCGGCGGCATCACTGCCGTCAGGCACCATACGTGGAGGCGTGCCGCTTCGGCGGGCAAGCCGCGAGCGCCGCGCGCCCGCGTCGCGATCTCCTCACGCCCCTCTTCGCGGAGGGTGAAACCCATGTCCTGGAGTGGAATGTCCCCCACGAGCGCAACTCATACGACTACGCCCCCCCGCTACCGTCCTTGGTGGCACGCTGCCACGATCCCGGGCAAGATCGTTTGCGACCTCTGTCCGCGAGCTTGCGCGCTCGGTGAAGGGGATAGGGGATTCTGCTTCGTCCGCCAGAACGTCGGCGGGCAGGTGGTTTCGACCACCTACGGGCGGAGCACGGGCTTTGTCGCCGATCCGATCGAGAAGAAACCGCTCAACCACTTTTTCCCGGGAACATCGGTCCTCTCCTTCGGTACCGCCGGCTGCAACCTCGGCTGCAAGTTCTGCCAGAACTGGTCGATTTCCAAGTCCCGCGACATTGACCGCGTCGCCGAGGCCGCCGCGCCGGAGCAGATCGCCGAAGCGGCTGCACGCCTGGGTTGCCGCAGTGTGGCCTTCACCTACAACGATCCGATCATCTGGGCCGAGTACGCCATCGATACCGCCACCGCCTGCCGGGAGCGGGGCATCAAGGCCGTCGCTGTCACCTCGGGCTACATTTCGCCTGCCGCCCGGGCGGAGTTCTTCGCCCCCATGGACGCCGCCAACGTCGATCTCAAGGGGTTCAACGAACGCTTCTACTGGCGGCTGACCAGCGGCCACCTGGGGCCGGTCCTCGATACGCTCCGCTGGCTGGTCCACGAGAGCAAGGTGTGGGTGGAGATCACGAACTTGATCATCCCCCGCGCCAACGACGATCTGGAGGAGCTCGAGGCCCTCTGCCACTTTGTCCGCGACGAGCTCAACCCGGACGTTCCTCTGCATTTCACGGCCTTCCACCCCGACTTCCGCCTCAACGACCGCGGCCCGACTCCCGCGGAGACGCTCATCACCGCACACGACATAGCCCGACGCGTGGGCCTGAAGTACGTCTACACGGGCAATGTAAGCGACTGGCGGCGGCAGAGCACGTACTGCGGTGCCTGCGGCGAGCTGGTCATCGAGCGCGACGGCTACCGGCTGGGGCGGTACGCGATCGTCAACGGCCGCTGCGGACACTGCGGAGAGGTGATTCCGGGCCACTTTGAGGAGAAGCCGGGCGAGTGGGGGCCGCGGCGCCTCCCGGTTTCCATCGGACGGATCGCCCCG
>SLBP01000085.1:0-21482 GCA_007126245.1 Planctomycetales bacterium | reverse complement strand
CGCCCGGTACGCCGCGGCACGGTAAGGGGACGGGTCCATTTTTCGGGCATCGGCGGTCGCTAAAGACAGGGTCTATTGGCCGAAAAATGGACCGGTCCCCGGCCGGCCCGTGAACGGTTACGGTCGCCCCCGCAGCCCCCGCGACGGTCGACGCCGCCGAGGCCAGATGGATCCACGGATTCTCTTACCCACGCCCGCACGCGGCTCCGGGATAGATGCGTACGCGAGATGCGAGGCGGATACGCCCCTGGCATCATGGTCCGCTTTCCTTACAATTGACGGTTTCAGGAGAATAGGCGGCCCTTGCCGTTGTGGTTGGGATTCTCGAAGGGACCTTGGTGAAGATTCTGCTCGTACAGCTCGACTATTCCGGCGGTGACGTCAGTTTTCGCTTGGCGGCACTCCCCGAGCCCTTGGCTCTGGAAATGGTGGCCGCCTGCGCCCCCGGTCACGAGTACCGCATCGTCGATGTGCGTCTCGGCGACGACCTGGGCAAAGCCCTCGAGGAATTCCTTCCCGACCTGGTGGCGGTCACCGCGTTGACGCCGGAAGTCTACGCCGCTTGCGACGCCCTGCGGCAGGCGAAAACCGTCTGTCCTGGGGCGGTAACCGTGGTGGGAGGATACCACGCCACACTCGTCAGCGAAGACTTCTTCTTGCCGTTCGTGGACGTGGTGGCTCCCGGGGAATGCGAGTTGATCTTCCCGCCCTTGCTGCGAGCCCTGGCAGCCGGGGGGGACCTGGCAGGCGTCGCCGGGCTTATCTGGCGACGGGGAGCGGAGTTCGTCCGCAACCCCCCTCTCAACTGCAGCGAACTGGACATCGACGCCGTACCGTTGCCGCGGCGGGACCTGGTCGCTCGACACCGCCACGCCTACTCGTTCCTGTTCTCCCGGCCCGATACGTCGATGGTGACGAGTCGCGGCTGCCCCTACCGCTGCAATTTCTGCAGTGTATGGCAGTTTTACGGGGGGCGGACGCGGCAGATGTCCCCCGAACGGGTACTTGCCGAGCTGCGGATCATGGAAGCCGAGCACGTGACCTTCGTGGATGACAACTTCCTGCTGAACTGGCGGCGGGAGAAGGAGATCGCCGAACGGATCCGGGCGGAGGGCATCCACATGGCATACGGCATGGAGTGCCGCACCGATTCGATCGTCCGCCATCCCGAGGTGGTGGAATTGTGGGTCGATATTGGTCTGTCCTGCACACTTCTGGGGCTGGAGGGGGCATCCGACAGCGTGCTCCAGAACGTCAGCAAGAGCAACTCCTTGAAGATCAACGACGAGGCGATCCGCATACTCCGCTCGCACGGCGTGGCTATCTGGGGGGCTTTCCTCGTCGATCCGGACTGGACGGAGGACGACTTCAAGCGGCTCAAGGACTATGTAGCGGATCGGCAAATCACGCACACGCAGTTCACCGTGCTGACCCCGCTGCCGGGCACGGATCTCTACGAGCAGCGTCGCAGCGAGCTGCTGACGACCGACTACCGCTGCTTCGACACGATGCACGCGGTGCTGCCCACCCGCTTGAGCCGCGAACGGTTCTACGAATGTTTCGCCGACCTCTTCCGCCAGGTAAACATCGAACCCTATTACGACCTCCTGCAGAGGGGGCGGATCACCATCGCGGAGATGAAACGCGGCAAAAGAATGCTCGACGCCGCCAGTCAGGCCGAAGCTTACCATCTCCACGATCCGATCCTCGGACGCCGCACGGCGGTCGGGAGGGAATGATGCAGGTTACTGGGGGCAGCGGGCAGGAGTGGAAGTGGGGCTGCGCCTGCCGGTCTTCAATCGGAATCAGGGCAACATCCGCACGGCACAAGCCGACCTGGTGCGGTCGCAGGCCGAACTCGAACGGCTCGAGCTGGCACTTCGGAAACGCCCGGCCGACGTCTTCGCCCAATACGAATCGGGGTGGAACGCCGTCCGCGAGTACCGGGAAAACATCCTTCCGGAAACCAACGAGGCCTTTGAGCTTTACCTGGAAAGCTTCCGCGACCGCCGCGCTCCCTGGCAGCAGGTGATCCTGGCTCAACAGGACTTCTTCTCGGCGAATATCGACTACGTCAAAGCCTTGAGCGAAGTGCGGCATGCCAATACTCGGTCTGCTCCTCGTGGATGGATTGGAAGAGCCGCCAGCCCTACCGGGCGAGACTGGTGGCCTCATGGATCCCGATCGGCTGCAAGACCGCTTGCCGGCGCCCATCGGGATGCAGGGGAGCATGCCCAACGATAGCGCCGGCTTGGGGCGGCACTAAACTGCCGCCCCCCTGGCCACGGACGGCTTCCCCCGCTCAATGATCGAGAGACGGGGAGAGCCGGAACTGATCGCCGGCGCTGCCAGGGAGCAGGAAGGGGGTGCGGCCCTGCTTGAACGGGGGGCTATCGTACGCTATATACTGGCACACTAGTAAACCGCGATGTCTCGGCCTGGTGGAGGTGCGGCAATTGGCGCAGCCGCTGCAATCTGCCCCGGTGTGGGGGTATGGCGGTTGTGATCGACCCGTGGTGGAAAAGGATTAGTCATGCAAGACCCGAATTACGGCAACCAGTATCAACAACCGCCCCAGCAGACTCCGTACGTGCCAAACTATCTCGTTCAGGCAATCCTGGTAACCCTGTTCTGCTGCCTGCCCTTCGGGATCGTGGCGATCGTCTTCGCGGCCCAAGTAAACGGCAAGCTGGCGGCCGGCGATTACGAGGGTGCCGTGTACGCCTCGAACCAGGCCAAGCTCTGGTGTTGGGTGGCTTTCGGCATCGGCCTGGTCGGGGGATTGCTCTACATGGCGCTGATGGTTCTGGGTGTGCTGGCAGGCGCAATGTAGGATACTTTAGGTGCCTTGGCCGCAACGGGAGGCAGACGTCGGAGGAGGTGCGCCCGCCGTGACGCGCTGGCGGGTGGTGGCGGTGATTGCCGCTGCGCTGACGGCCGGAGCGGTGGTGCTCGCCGCCGACCCCGCCGGTTCCGGCCTCTATCCGCCGTGCCCTTTTCTCGCCCTGACGGGGCTGTACTGTCCGGGTTGCGGCAGCCTGCGGGCTTCGCGACAATTGCTCCTGGGCAATGCGGCCGGGGCGTTGATGCTCAACCCCCTCTTCGTCCTGGTGCTTCCCTTCCTCGCCTATTGGGCGTTGAGCGTTGCCGTCGAGGGCATGGCGGGCCGGCGACTCCTGCCGCGTCCCTTCCTCCCCGCGGCCTCCATTTGGGCGCTGTTGGCGGTGGTTCTCGTCTACTGGGGGTTGAGGAATCTCCCCCTCCACCCCTTTACCCTGCTGGCACCGGAAGTAGGCATGAACGAACAAGACACGATTCCCCGCAGCCCGGAACTCATGTCGGCCGACGATACGGCACTCCTGGTCGTCGACGTCCAGGAGAAGCTCCTCCCCTTCATCCGCGATCGCGCCCGCGTGGTCTTCAACATCCGCCGCCTCATCGACGGGGCGCGGCTCCTCGATCTGCCGGTGATCGGAACGGAGCAGTACCCCCGGGGGTTGGGTCGCACGGTGCCCGAACTGGCCGAGCTGTTGGGACCGCTGCCCGAGAAGCTCACATTCAGTTGTGCAGCCTGCGGGGAGCTTTTCGGCCCGCTGGTGGAGAAGGGAGTCACGAAAATCCTCGTCACCGGGATCGAGGCGCACGTCTGCGTCCAGCAGACGGTCTTCGACCTCTTGGGGGCGGGCTGGCGTATCTACCTGGCGGTCGACGCCGTCGGTTCGAGAAACGCGTGGGACTACCGCACGGCGCTGGCGCGAATGGACTCGGGTGGGGCGGTGCTGACTACGACCGAGGCGGCCCTCTTCGAGTGGTGCCGCATCGCGGGCACGGAGCAATTCAAGGCCATCAGCCGGCTGGTCCGCGAGGAGCCGCCGCAGCAGGAATCGTAGGAGGTAGGCAACCAGGGGATAGCTTGTTATGTCTGCGCGACGGAGAGGCCACAGACCCCCCCTTCCCCCTTCACCCTTCCCACTTCACCCTTCATCTGCCATGCTGACGATCCTGGTGGTCTCGGACGCGACCGGTGAGACGGCTGAGCGGGGGGTGCGGGCGGCGCTCGCGCAGTTCGGGGATGCCGCGGTCCGCGTGATCCGCTGCCGCGACGTCCGCACGGCCGAGCAGGTCCGCGCAGTGGCCCAGCGGGCCGCCGCGGAAAACGCCGTCCTGGTGCATACGCTCGTCTCCGACCAGCTCCGCCGCCTCATGCTCGACGAGTGCCGCCGCGCCAACGTCGACGCCCTCGACATGCTCGGCCCCCTGCTGGACCGCCTGGCCAGGCACCTGCGGCTGACGCCCCAGGAGAAGCCGGGCCTGTTCCGCCAACTGGTCGAGGCGCGGTCGCGGGAGATCGAGGCCGTCGAGTTCGCCTTCCACCACGACGACGGCCAGCACGCCGAGGAGCTGGGCCGCGCCGAGGTGGTCCTGGTGGGTATCTCCCGCACGATGAAGACGCCCACGATGCTCTACCTGGCCTACCGCGGCTGGTTCGCGGCCAACGTGCCGCTGATCGAGGGACTCGAGCCGCCGGCGGCGCTCCTGGCTGTGCCGCGGCAGCGGGTCTTCTGCTTGATGATGGCCCCCGAGCGGCTCTGCGATCTCCGCCGTGTCCGCGCCCGTAGCGAAGGGATACCCGTGGAGACGTATGCCTCGGCCTCCCAGGTCCGCCGCGAGCTGGAATTCGCCCGCGACCTCTGCCGCCGTTACGGCTGGCGGCTTGTGGACGCGACGGGCAAATCGGTCGAGGAGGTCGGCCGCGAGATCATCGCCGCCCTGCCGGAACGGCACGGGCACTAGGGCGGTCCGCCCTAGTGCCCGTGCCGTTGACCTATGCGCCGCTCCCACGGTGCCTTGCTCGCTGACCTTACGGCGCACGGCTCGCGCCCGGCACCGCTTTCCATCCCAGTCTGCGAGCGCGCAGCCGCCATCCGGGGCGGCGGCCTGGAGGGCACGCTGCCGCGGCGATTTCCTCACCAGGGCTTGAGTGACCAGCCGAGCACAAAGCCGACGCCGAAGCTCCAAAGCGCGATCACCTCGGGCCGCTCCCTCGCATACTCGCGGCAGATGGCCATGAGTGCGTCGCACGCCGTGAGATCTTTGTCGGCTGCGATTTCGGCATACCGGTTGCGTTCCGCTGATGCTTCGGACATCGTCATCCTCCTCTCCCAAGGTCAGTGGACGTGCTCGCAATCGTGATCGTCGGGCGTCTCTCCGCCGAGAACACGTTTCACCCACGCGAGGTTCGTTCGATACTCCGTGAGACTGCGGTGGAAGACCGCCAATCCGCGGCGCAGGATCCTCCAGCCCACGAGGATCCCGGCTGCAGCGACCAGCAATCCGCAGACCGTCGCCGTGAAGTACGCGGCTGCCCACGAAAAGCCGGCCCATTCGCGGAAGGCTTGGGCAACGGCAAGGAGCAGAATGGGGATACTGCTCAACCCGACCAGGGCCCCACCCGCCAGGAGGGCCGTGCCGTACCTGCAATCGTTCAGGCTGTCCTTGACGTCGACCTTGAGCAGCTCCAACTGAAGCTCGGCCAAGGTCAGCACGCGGTAGGACAACTGCCGCACGTCACGGGCGGTTACTCCGGGCGGCAAGGGCCGCCTGCCGTTGTGATTCGTCATCGGCGCTTCACCCACCATCCGAGCACCAGACCGGCTGCCGCGGCCGCGGCCAGCGACATCCAGGGATGCCTGCCGATCATGGTCCCCGTCTTCTGAATCGCCTGGTGAACTGCGTCCAGCGAGGGCTCGCCGCCATGCACCGTCTGGGCTGAGGGCGGGCGGGGCCCGTCGCGATACGAATGCAAGTAATCGGAGATTCGGTCCCTCATGGCTTCGCACTCCCGCGGCTATGGGCGATCGGTTTGCGGCGCATCGGACCGCGGCGCCCGCTCCGCCGTCTGCCGGGCCGTCTGCTGGCCGAGGTACGAGATGGCGCCGCGAACGGCCGCGTTCCCGGCGATCGTCAGCAGCATGTCGAGTAGCCCCTCGCGCTTCCGCGGGGGCGGGTTGGCCTCCACCACCAGCTTGTTCTTCTTGGCCAGATCGAGCAGGGTATCGATGTCGGGGCTGATGATCTCCACGCGCCTCGGCACTGCGAGGTAGCCGACGGCGGCGGCAACCCCGACGGAAATCCAGGGATAGCGCCGCACGTATTCGCGCCAATCGACCATCTGCCGGGCCGAGTCCGCCACGTGGTCGGCATCGTCGATCAGGTGGCAGCGAACCGCCTCCATGCGCCGTTGGATCTCTCCGGCCACTTCGCTCATGGTGTCTTCCCGGCGGCGGTTACGGCTTGTGCTTCGATACGTATTCCGGAACGATGCTCGCCAAGGCGTCGAACAAGTCCTGGGCGCTCCGCCGTGCGGCCCTGTCCGTGCGATGCCGCGGAGAGCCAAACAACGCGGTGCCGAGCAAGACGCCGGTGCCGAGCCCCAGGCCGAACACGGCGAGGGCCGACGACAGAGGATGCTCGCAAAGGGAACAGCGGCTGCGGCCGCTCCCTGCGGTCTGCCCGCCTTCCGCGTGAGGTGTTGCCTCTGACGACATGGCACATCTCCTTTCGGTGCCGCTCCAGAACGACCCTCACCACGGCGCGCATGGCGGCCGCCGCGAGTGGATCGGCGGGAAAAAGACTGGATTACCTGAGATTACCTGAACCGGATCAAGGCGCCCAACAGCACCCCGGTGACCAGACCGACCCCGAAGCAGACGGCCAGCGATTCCGCCGGGCGGTGATGCACCATCCGTTCGGCCTGAATGTAGCCGGCCCGCACGTTCTGGGACGCCCTCTCCACGGTTTGTTGGACCAGCTCCGGCGCCTGGGCTGCGCCGCTGCGAACGGCTTCGGCGGCGCGGTTGACCGCCGGCGCGCCCGAGGCGGCCGCCGCTTCCAGATGCGCCTCGATCTCCTCCCTGGCTTCGCCCGTCTTCTGTTGGATCATCCCCACGAGCTGCTCGACGTTCCCCTGGGCTTCCTGCAGCTCCTGGTCGGAAATCTGGCCCCATCGCGCACGGACCTTTCCTTTGATCTCGTTCCAACTGCCTTCGAGCATTTGCTGGTTGAGTGCCATCGCGGTATCCTTTCGATTAAGGGAGAGGCTCGCACGCCTCGTTCCTGCACCCCCCATCAGGAACGGCGGTAGACTGGCTCCGCTAGGCCGGCGAAGCTGCACACGACGTCACCACCACCTGGTGGAGGTTGGCCCCTTTCCGCGCCCGGCCGGCGCCGCTGACATCCTTTCGCCGTGCGGTCTTCGTGCAAGTCGCGTGCCGCACGGCTGAGCCCTCGTACCGTGTGCCCCTGCCGAAACCGGCAAAGGGACACCGCCTCCGGTTACACCGCGCATAAGCGGGTGGCTCATCTCATGGCGAATCGAGGTCTTGTCGGCAGGGCGATCACGGTGGAATGATTCTGCGCCGGGAGTGCTTCGGTCGGAAGCTGCGCGCCGGCGCAAGGGCCGCGGCACGGGCCGCTTGCGACAGATTGTCGCCTCGGTGCGGCAGCCAGTCGCACTCGGTGGGGGAAGAACGGTCAGGCGAAGATTATACCCCTCTCGACAGCAAACGGTGTTGCCCGCAGGGCGATGGCGGCCCGATCATGCCGGCGGCCCCGACGCAGCCTGCCGGTGAGCAGACTGCCGGGGAGCAGGCCGCCAAGGAGCAGCACCAGGAAGGTCCTGCCCCCGAAACACGGCCTACCCGCTGCCGGACGGGGGCTTTTCGGCTTACAATCACACCCAATTCCAGTCGGCTCGTTTCCCACACCGCCACGCACACTCTGCCATGTACGAACACTTCGAACATACGGCCGATCTGGGACTGAGGGCGCGGGCGGCGAGCCTCGAGGAGGTGCTGGCCGAGATGGGGATGGCACTGAGCTCGGCGATTGTGGCGAACCTCGATGCGGTTCGGCCCCTCCAGGAAGAGCGCTTTGCCGTGGCGGGCGACGACGAAGAGGATCTGCTCATCGACTGGCTCGCCGAACTGCTCTACACGTTCGAGACGCGGCGACTGGTCTTCTCCCGGTTCGCCGTAAAACGCACGGCCGAAGGGATCGAAGCCGTCGCCCACGGTGAGCGGCTCGACCCGCCGCGGCACGAACCAAATAATGACGTTAAGGCGATCACCTACCACGGCCTCCGCCTCGAGCGGGAGGCCGAGAGCTATCTGGCCGAGGTGATCGTCGATTTGTGAAGGATGTCCCGAGTGGAGAGGGGCGAGAAGTCAGGGGATCGTGGTTAGGGGGCAGGGGTAGAGGCGAGCGGAGCGCTCACCGACACCAGCCAATAGCCACCAAGACCTCTCCGGAGGGAGGACGTGCCCGAGGCGGGTGGGACGTTGGCTGCCAATCCAACGACGTCGCCTCCCCAATCCAAGAACCGAAATCGAGAATCGAAGATCGATCATGGCTGAGACCAAGACGGGCTACCGCGGGCCGCTGGAACGGATTAGCGATTGCTGCTGGCGGATTCCTCCGGATTACAAGGCGGGGATGCGGGTCGAGGGGCGGATCTATGCCAACGACCGGCTCATGGAGTCGATCCGCGCCGACATGGCACCGGAGCAGGTGGCCAACGTGGCCTTCTTGCCGGGCATCCAGCAGGCCAGCTTGGCCATGCCCGACATCCACTGGGGGTACGGCTTCTGCATCGGAGGGGTGGCGGCGACTGACCCGGCCGAGGAGGGAGTGATCTCGCCCGGGGGTGTCGGCTACGACATCAACTGCGGCGTGCGGCTGGTGCGGACCGACCTGGCCATCGACGACGTTCGCCCGCGGATCGGCGGCCTGATGGACGCCCTGTTCCGGAAGATCCCCGCGGGAGTGGGGAGAGGGGGGCCATACCTATTCGAGCCGAAGTCGCTGCAGCGGCTACTTGGGGAAGGAGTCCACCGGCTCAAGGAGATGGGCCTGGCGACTGAAGGGGACCTCGAGTCTACGGAGGCGGAGGGGCGGATCGAGGGGGCCGATCCGGATCGGGTCAGCGACCGCGCCTTGGCGCGGGGGGGCGACCAGTGCGGCACGCTGGGCTCGGGGAACCATTTCCTCGAGGTCCAGGTGGTCGAGCGGGTGTGCGACGAGGAGGCGGCGGAGGCCATGGGGCTGGCCGAGGGGATGGTCTGCGTGCTGATCCACTCCGGCTCCCGCGGATTGGGCTACCAGGTGTGCGACGATGCGCTGCGGGAACTGCGCAAGGTGCCGAAGAAGTACGGCATCGAGCTGCCCGACCGCCAACTCGCCTGCGCGCCGGTGGAGAGCCCGGAAGGGCAGGCCTACCTGGGGGCCATGCGCGCGGCGGCCAACTTCGCCTGGGCCAACCGCCAGTTGCTCATGTGGCAGACCCGCGAGGTGTTCGCGGAGGTGTTCGGGCGCCCCTGGGAATCGCTGCGTATGGACCTCGTCTACGACGTGGCCCACAACATCGCCAAGATGGAACCGTACGAGGTGGACGGCGCGACGAAGACCCTCTGCGTCCACCGCAAGGGGGCGACACGGGCCTTCCCTCCCCGGCATGAGGAGGTGCCCGCCCGCTACCGCGCCGTCGGCCAGCCGGTGATCATCCCCGGCGACATGGGACGGGCGAGCTGGGTGCTCGTCGGGCGCCAGGGGAGCATGGAGAAGACCTTCGGGACCACCTGCCACGGGGCGGGGCGGGTGCTCAGCCGAGGGGCGGCCATCCGCCGCGGCCAGGGACGGCGGATCGACCAGGAGCTGGCCGAGAAGGGGATCATCGTCCGCTGCCGGAGCCGCAAGGGCCTGGCCGAGGAGCAGTCGGACGCTTACAAGGATGCGGACGTCGTGGTGGATGTCGTCCACCGCGCCAATCTGGCGGCCAGGGTGGCGCGGCTCAGGCCGATCGGCGTGGTGAAGGGGTAGGAGTTGAGCGGCGGGCCACCGGCGGCGCCGCGGCCCCAGGTGCGGCTCTCGACGGGGGTGGCCCTGGCGCAGACCGGCCCGACGGGGATCATGATGTGCTTCAGTGTCGACTACGAGCTCCTCGGCCCCCCAACCGGGACGGCAAGCGAGTTCGTCTGGTTCATCCGCCGCAGCCACGGCAGTCCCGACGTGCTCGCCCGGCCGGTGGCGCTGGCCGCGCGGGGGACACTGCAGACGACCATCCCGGAATGGCGGCCGGAGGAGGGCCCCTTCGAGACGTGGATCGAAACGGTCAGCGGCTCGCGGCGGCGATCTGGGAAATGGGCCCGGGACAGCCTTTCGCTTGATCGGCCGCCGCGGCCGTGGTAGAGAAGGAGGTGCCGGGACGGCGCCGCAGTCGCCCCGCAGAGCGCGCTTGCACCGATCCGCATGCCGAGGAGCCCGCCCATGCCGCCAATCGCCCGCCCGCTTGCCGTCGACCGCCGCCGCTTCCTTGCCGCCGGGGCCACGGCCGCGGGCGCCGCCTTCGCCGGCCCGCTCGCTGCCTCCTCGGCTCGGCTCGCTGAAGAGGATCGTTGGACGATGCGGCTCTCGGCCTCGTCGATCAACTACACCGCCCTTCCCGTGGAGGAGGCCTGCCGGCGCATCGCCGCCCTGGGATTCGAGGCCGTGGACCTCTGGTCGGCCCACGCCGGCTGTCCGCACCTGGACGACGTCGCCGAGCGGCTGGGCGCCAACGGCCTCAAGGAGCTCCTCGACGAGACGGGCCTTACGCTTTATTCCTTCTCCGTCTACGTGGGGGGGTACGAGCGGTATGCGGAACTGCTGGGCAAGGCGGGCGGCGGTGTGGCGGTCCGCGAGTCGCGCTACGGGCAGGCCGAGGACGTGCGGGCGGAGATCAAGGCGCTGGTCGAGCAGCTTCACCCCCTTGCGGATTTGGCCGGCGAGCACGACTCCTACCTGGCCATCGAGAATCACAGCGGCGCCATCCTCCACTCGCTCGACTCGATCAAGGCCTTCTGCGACTTCAACGACCACCCCCGCCTGGGCATCGCCCTGGCGCCCTACCATCTGCAGATCGGCGGTTTTTCGGTCGAGGAGGCGATCGCCCTCTGCGGTGAACAGCTCCTCTACTTCTATGCCTGGCAGCACGACGACGGCCTCGGCCAGCTCCCCGGCTACGGGCCGACCGACTTCGTCCCCTGGCTGAAGGCGCTGGCGGAGATCGACTATCCCTGGTACGTCAATCCCTTCATGCACGGCGAACCCGAGCCCGAGGCGATGACCGCGGCGCTGGCCAAGTCGCGAGACTACCTTCGCGAGGCCCATGCCAAGGCCGTTGCCTCCTGAATGGCGCCAGTCACGCCGTCTCGCCGGCGGACGGTGCGGCTGGTTACGGCGACCCCGTCGCGGCAGGATCCTTGACCGGAAACTGCCTTCTGGATAGGGTGAATAGCCACCGGCGATGGTGTACGATCGTCTTTCACCGGGAGTCAGCGCGATGTCAACAAATTGCGGCGGACCGGCGGGCAGGGGCTGGCCGGACCGCGAGACCGATCCGGCACGGCGCGCGTTTCTCAAGAAAGCGGTGGCAGCGGCAGCCGTGGCGGCGGCCGGCCGGGCCGGGCCGACGGATGCCGCCTCCGGCGTCGGCGAGGAGACCGGGTTACCGCAGATCGCCCTGGGCGAGCACTCCATCTCGCGGCTGATCTGCGGGGCCAATTGCTTCAACGGCGGCTCGCACTTGTCGGTGTTCGTAGACCGGCAGATGCGGGAGTACTACACCCCGGATCGAATCGTCGGGACGTTGCGGCGATGCATGGAGGTGGGGATCAACGCCTTCCAGTCGGAACTGCTGAACGAGGACGTCTACCGCCGCGCCCGTGAGGGCGGCGGCAAGCTGCACTTCATCTCCCTCGGCCACGGCGACGACGAGGGCCACCTCCGGCGGCTGCTCGAACTGGGAACGATCGGGGTGGCCCATCACGGCGAAGTGACCGACAACCTTTTCAAGACCGGCCAGTTCGATAAGGTCCACGAATACCTGAAGCGCGTGCGGGACTCGGGAATGCAGGTCGGCGTCTCCACGCACATGCCCGAGGTGGTCGATGCTGTCGAGTCGAACGGCTGGGACGTCGACTTCTACATGACCTGCGTGTACGAACGCCACCGCAGCGCCGACGAGCTCCGCGCCCTCCTCGGCCACGTGCCCATTCCCGTCCGCGAGGTCTACCTGACTGAAGACCCGCCCCGCATGTTCAAAGCCATGCGCCAGACGAGCCGGCCGTGCCTGGCGTTCAAGATCCTCGCCGCGGGACGGCTGTCGGATCGCCCCGAATGGGTCGAACAGGCCTTCCGGGAGACCTTCGCCTCGATCAAGCCCACGGACGGCGTCATCGTGGGCATTTTCGACCGCTACAGCGACCAGCCGGCCGAGTGCGCGGCGCTGGTGCGAAAATACGCCTGAACGCCTGCCGCCGCGGGGAACGACGGCGAGGGGTGCCGGCGTGCCGCGCCTCGGAACCCACCCGATCCCGAAGGTATAATCGTCCCTGAGATGGCAACCCCGATCCGCTGCCGAACAACTCTTCCACCTTTGAGAGAAACCGACATGAACCGTTGGCGCAAGCTGATGACGACCCTGATCACCGCGGCACCGCTCGCCCTCGGCGGAGCGGCCCTGGCTGAATGGAGCGTCGAGGACCGCGAGAATCCCGAACTGCCCGGCAGCCGGGTGGACGTGCTCGAGGACTCCAACCTCGTCGCCGCCTTGGTTTACGGCGAGGGGCAGATGAAGACCTACCTGCACGTCTATGACGAGCAGGGCAACCAGTTGACCATGTCCGGCCTCGACGCCGACGGCAACACGCTCGGGCTGTTTCCCCACCATCGCGGCATCTTCATCGGCTGGAACCGGATTCAGACGGACCTGGGCGTCGACGACCTCTGGGGCATGGGGCAGGGAGGCCGGATCGAACTGGCCGACTACGAGGCCGAGGTCGGCGACCACGGCGTGGCGCTCGGGGCCACCGTGCACTGGCGCTCCCGCCACGCCGGCGATGATGAGAACCTGATCCTCGTCGAGAACCGCCGCCTCACCGTCACCCGGCCCGACCGGCGTACCATCGTCGATTTCGACACGACGCTGACGGCCGAGCGCGACGTGATCCTCGGCGGCGACCTCCAGCACGCCGGCGTCCACTACCGCGCCCACCACACCGTTGCGGACCGCGCCGACGAGACCGCCTATCTTTGGGAGCCGACTGGACTCGAGGACCACGGCGGCCGGCTCATCAGCGACGATTTCGAGTGGGTCCTCTTCGTCTATCCCAAGGGCGACAACTGGTATCTGGCCACACAGCTCAACGCGCCGACCAACCCCACCGAGGAGCTCTCCTGGCGGGACTACGGCCGGTTCGGCTTCTTCCACAAGGACGAGCTCGATGCCGGCCAGTCGCGCGACCTCTCGTACCGGTTCCTCGTCGAGCCGATCGACGCGCCGGAGAACCCCGGCCAGTTCACCGAGGCCGAGGAGGCCCGTTTCCGGGCCCTCGCCGCCGAATACTACGAGGCCTACGCCGCCCGATTCGATTGACCTCTCGGCAGGCTGCACCCGCGCGGGATCGGGAAAGGCCAATACCCACCCCTTACCGGTCGAGCGGCTCGGGGCGGGCGAACTCGTCCTCCATGTCGTAAGGCAGCCGCCAGACGTGCGTGCCCTGCCGGTTGGCGAAGTAGAGGTGCGAGGGTGAGAGCTCGTCGGGGTTGCCGTCGGCCCAGAAGGCATAGAAGTCGTCGTGGGCGTTCACCGGCCGGCGGACGTAGTGGTGGTTCATCGGGCTGTTGCGGGTCACGTCGCGCTCCTTCGTCCAGGTGGCGCCCCGGTCTTCGCTCCTCCAGATCGCCACCTCGCCGCCGGTGCCCCACCGCTGCGGTCCCGGCTCGGCCGGGGCGAAGACGCGCCATGCGTCGCCTTCGATGTGAATCGAACCGACGTCGTAGTTGTGCGTGGTGCGGGTGACTTCGCTGAACCGCCACTGCTGCCCGTCCCAGTGGGCAACGGTCTGGTAGCGGGGCTCCCCCGGAGGGCCAGGTTCGTAGACCGCCGCGGTGACGTAGAAGATCACCGGGTTGCCGTGGGCGTCGAGCTGGGTGTCGTTGATGTAGACCAGCCGCCCCTCGTCCTCGTAGTTGCGGACCCGGGCGGGTACGTCGAAATCTTCCAGCGGCAGTTCCAGCGGCTGGCCGTCGACCGTCTGCCAGGTGCGGCCCATGTCGCGGGTCTCGGCGTAGTAGAGGTCGGTCCGCCGGTCGACGCTGCCGTCCGGGTGTCTCATGAAGGCGGTGATGATCCGCTCGCCGAACTGGTTGCTCACCTGGTAGTGGCCGAGCATCCCCGCCAGCTTCACCGGTTCGCTCCAGGTCCGCCCGTCCTCGCTGACCTCGAAGTACAATTCCCGGCCGCGGGTGTATTTCGTGTTCAGGTGGAGGAAGCCCTTCCCCTCGACCCACCAGGCCTGCGGATAGGTGAACTCCCCCTGGTAGACCCGCTCGAAGGCGTCGGTGCAGTAGGGTTCCTGGCTGCGGTAGATGAACCCCGGCCGGCTGCGGCCGCGGCCGCTGATGAAGACCCAGAGGTGGCCGTGCTCGTCGATGGCCAGGCTGGGATTGTCGTGGGGGTCGTCGATGCCCTGCTTGTCATGGACGATCGTGGGCCGGGGGACGACTCCCTTTTCGTGATCGTAGTAGGAGGCCATCGCCAGGAGGTAGCGCTCGCCGCCGCGGCTTCCCCCGTAGACGAAGAAGGTCTTGTCGACCTCGGGAGCGTAGATGGCGATCGGCACGTGGTTGGCCGTGTAGGTCCCCAGGCCGCCGGAATACTTGTCGCCGTACTCGCGGAACTGCCCGAGGGTGAACCAGATGCCACGGTAGCCGGGGTATTTCCGATCGGCGATGACGGTCTGGCCCCCTTCGCGGAAGACGGCTGCCGGCGCGGCGGCGAAGGCCCCGGCCCAGGTCTCCTCGTCGAGACCTTCCTGCCGCCAGTGGGCGAGGAGTCCCTCCTGCACCGTCCCATCGGTGGTACCCCGGGCGACCTCGGCCGCTTCCGCGGCGGAGAGGGCGCGGTCCCAGATGCGGACATCTTCCAGTTCGCCATCGAGGATGCGGGTTTCGGGTGCCAGGGCACCGAGGTAGAGCGGCGCCTCGCTCGGCCGGATGCGGCCCGCGGCAGGCGTGGTGGCGGCGAGCTCTCCGTCGACGAAGAGGCGGATCTCCTCGCGGTCGTAGGTCCCCAGGTAGTGGACCCACCTGTTCGGAGGTGGTGCCGGGGTGTTGGCGTGGGTGTACTGGCCGTCGGCATACTCGACGAGCATCCGCACGCGGCCGTCGAAGAGGTAGAAGGTGAACAGCCCGCCCGCGGCACCCCGGTTGACGAAGACCTGCGAGCCGGACGTGTGCCGCATCTTCACCCAGGCGGCAACGGAGAAGGCATCGAGATCGAAGGCGCGGCCCTCCTCGACGACGGCGAAGCTGCCCACACCGTCGAACGCCACCCCCTGCTGCGGCTCCGCGCCCCGCGCCGCCGCGCCGGCCGCACCCAGCAGCACCGCGGCACCCAGGGCCGCCGCGGCGACCGCGGTGCCGAACCTCAATTCAACGGCGTGCGTCATCGTCGTCCTCCTTCGTTCCACTTTTCCGGTAGGGCTGGGGTTCGATGCCCGCGGCCTCATTCAGGAGTTGCTCAACGTTCTTCAGCAATAGCGGCAGCTCGCTCTGGATCACATCCCAGACGATTCGGGCCATAAAGCACCTGCCGCGTTTGGTTGACTTCTCGGATGAAATACGGATTCCGCATCGATCGGAACGTAACGAGCTGGAGCGCACGCCACACCCGATAGGCCGTAAGCAGCCGCCCCGCGGCGGGGCGCGCTCCTTCGACGGCGGCCGCGGCGGGTCAGGGGAGCGGACCTGCTGAGATGGTCCCTTCCGAGGGGCTACTGGCCGTGGCATAGAGGCGTTTGGGGATGCGGCCGGCAAGATAGGCCAGCCGGCCCGACTCGGCCGCCAGCCGCATGGCGCGGGCCATCTGCAAAGGATCGGCAGCGTGGGCGATGCCGGTGTTCAAGAGCACGCCGTCGACGCCCAGCTCCATGGCCACCGTCACGTCGCTGGCCGTACCTACCCCGGCGTCGACGATCACCGGGTAGTCCGGGTCGCCGTCCTTGAGATACTCCAGGCAGATGCGGATGGCGTTGGGGTTGAGCACTCCCTGGCCGGAGCCGATGGGGCTGCCGGCGGGCATGACGCTGGCGGCGCCCGCCTCCTTCAAGCGCCGGGCGACCACGGGATCGTCACTCGTGTAGACGAGCACCGCGAAGCCGTCGGCCACGAGGCGCTCGGTGGCATCGACGGTGGCGATCGGGTCGGGAAGAAGGGTCTTGGCGTCGCCGAGGCACTCCAGCTTGACCCAATCGGCGCCGGGATTACCCATTTGCTCGAGGATTTCGCGGCCCAGCCGGGCTACGCGGACGGCATCGTCGGCGGAGAAGCAGCCGGCCGTGTTGGGGAGGATCGTGTAGCGGGCCGTGTCGATGAAGTCGAGAAGGCTCTTCCCCTCGGCATCGTAGAGGCGCTCGCGGCGGACGGCCACGGTGATGCACTCCGTGCCCGAGATGTCGAGCGCTTCGCGCATTACGTCGTAGCCGGCGTACTTCCCCGTACCGACGATCAACCGGCTGGAAAAGACGTGGTCGCCGATGCGGAGCGATTCGGTTGCCATACTCTCAGCCTCCTCCCACCAGGGTAACGATTTCCACTCGATCTCCCGGGGCCAGCGGCCGCGCGCCGTGTTGCTGCCGGGGGACCAACTCGAGGTTCACCTCGACGGCCACCGGCTTGCCGGCCAGCCCCAGCTCGTCCAGCAGGGCCGCCACGGTAGCAACGTCGGCAATCTCGCGGGCCTCGTCGTTGACAATGATCTGCACGTTCGATTCCCAGTAATCAATCTGCCGGTCCGGCTGCACGCGCCGCGACCGAATTGGAAAGAAGTCGGGCCCCCCTCCACGAGGCCAGCCGCGCCCCGGCGACCGGTTCGCCGGGCTTCTCGCGGTGCAGCGATGCCGATCTTGGTATGTGGGCAACTGCGATTCCTGCACCAAACCCTCCACTGGCCCCCGAGCCGGCGTCAGGGCAGCGGCACTTGCGGGCGGACGTTACGGTCGAGAATGCGCCAGACGGCGCTTCCCAGCGCCTGCGGCACACTGGGCGATTCGTCGGTCTCCTCATCGGCTGCGGCCTCCCATGGGTCGGGGCTGGCCGGGCGGAGGGGATGCGGCTCGGCGGGCGGTTCCGGGAGGGGGTCGCGGACCGGTTCCTCGGCCACCTGGGATTCCGGGGAGGGCTGCCGCTCCCTAGGTAGTTCGACGACCGGCGGAGTGAACTCCGCCGCCTCGTCGGCCGCCTCGTCGCGGGCCTGCCATTCGAGCCCCTGCGGCTCCTGCTGCGGCGCCGACGGTTCTTCACCGCCGCACCCCGCAAAAAGCGCCACCGCTGCTGCCAGTGCCGCCACTTGGGCCACGGTCTTCATGACACGCTTCTCCTTTTGTTGTCTTTTGTGGTTCAACGGTTCATCTGTGAGATGAGATCTGTGGGCGCCGCAGGAGGCACGACCAGCCGAGGTATCCCTCGGCACGGTGCGGACTCTCGATGCGGCACGGCCTGACGGAAACGATTTCGAAGAGCCGTCCCAGTTCGCGGCGGACCTCGTCTGGGGAGACCTTCGGGGGACCGCCCTCAGCCGTCTCCCCATCGCTTCCGGAGAGCGAAAGGTACAAGGACCCCGGGCGAGTAATCCGCCAGAGGAGGTCGAGGAACCGCTCCAGGTCGCTCTGGCGGACGAAGTGGTAGAAACCGGCCTCGTACACGAGGTCGAACTGCCCCGCCGTAGGGCCGAACTTGAACGCATCCGCCAGTACGAAGCGGACCGCGACGCCGAACGGTTCCGCGCGAATCCGCGCCCGCTCGATGGCCGTGGGGGCGGAATCGACCGCGGTGACCTCAAAACCCCGCTGCGCCAGGCAGATCGCGTCGGCACCCGTGCCACAGCCCAGCTCGAGCACGCGACCGGGAGCGATTAAGGACTCATCCAGCACGCGGACCAGCTCGTCGGCGGGCCTTCCGATATCCCACGGCGGGGTGCCGTCGCGATAGCTCGCCTCCCAGTCGCGCCTGCCCACCGCGGGAAGCTGCTCGGCTATCGCGGTGGGCTTTTTCCCTTTCATTCCGCTCTCTTGCATATCGTGTCCATCCGAGACCACCGAGGCGAAGCCGCTGCCACCGCCGATGGCGGCGCGTGGCGAGGAGAGTGTCCCAACACGCCCCATCGCCTCCAACGGCTGCTGCGGGCGCCTTCCTGTAGTGTCGGCGCTCGGGGCGGGCTTGGCAAGTGGTCTGGCCCCGCACCCGCCCCCCGGTGATTCCAGAACTGCAACGCAACCGGCTCGCTCGACCGCCGCGCGGCGCATCGCCGGTCGGGGGAAAAGACACTTCACTGGGCCCGCGGGGTCTGTTAGGCTCATGGTCGGTGCGGGGGCCCGGGCGGTCCGATGGTCGGGCCGCCCGCTGGTCCGTTTTCCACGTGCGGCCGCCGGTGTCGCGGTCCTGGCCCGATGCAGGAGTATCTTGCGATGGCGAACACCATGCCCTTGACGCGTCGTCGTTTCCTCGGACGTTCAGCATCGGTCGCGGCGGCGGCCGCGGCCGGCCCGGCGGTTCTCGCCCGCAGCGTCCACGCGGCGGGGAGCGACGAGATCCGCGTGGCCCTGATCGGCTGCGGGGGTCGAGGGGTGGGGGCGGCGGCCAACTGTCTCAGCGTCCCCGGCAACATGAAGCTGGTGGCGGTGGCCGACGCCTTCGAGGGGCCGGCCCGCAGCGCCGCCGAGCGGCTGGCGGCCCAGTACGGCGAAAAGGTCGACGTCCCGCCGGAGCGGATCCTCACCGGCTTCGACGGCTACCAGCGGGCCATCGAGTCCGACGTGGACCTCGTCCTCCTGGTCACCCCCCCGGGCTTCCGCCCCGCGCAGTACCGCGCGGCCGTCGAGGCGGGCAAGCACGTCTTTATGGAGAAGCCGGTCTGCGTCGACGCCCCCGGCTACCGGAGCGTCATGGAGAGCAACCGCCTGGCCGACGAGAAGAACCTCAAGGTCGTCGTCGGTCTGCAAAGCCGCCACGACCCGCAGAACATCGAGACCATCAAGCGGATCCACGACGGCGCCCTCGGCGAGACAACCCACCTGACGGCCCACCGCAACATGGGTTGGCTCTGGGTCCGGGAGCGACAACCCGACGACACCGAGATGCAGTACCAGATGCGGAACTGGTACTATTTCATCTGGCTCTCCGGCGACCAGATCGTGGAGATGCACGTCCACCACCTCGACCGCATCAACTGGGCGATGCGCGACCAGCACCCCGTCAAGGCCAACGGCATGGGAGGCCGCGAGGTCCGCAAGGGGCCGCAGCACGGGCAGATCTACGACCACCAGTTCGTCGAGTTCACCTACGCCGACGGCATCCAGCTCTTCAGCCAGAACCGCATGATGCCCAACTGTTGGAACGCCTCGTCGCAGATCGTCTACGGCACCAAGGGCTCCTCGAGCTGCACCGGATCGATCTCCGGCGAAAACGCCTGGAGGTACGACGGCCCCCGCGTCAACGCCACGGAGGAGGCACACGTGAACCTCGTCCGCGCCATCCGCGAGGATACACCCCGCAACGAGGGCTACTACGGCGCCGACAGCAGTTTCACGGCCGTGCTCGGGCGGATGGCCACCTACAGCGGGCAGGAGGTCCATTGGGACGATGCCGTCGCCGGCGGTCCCGACGAGTTGCCCCCCGTCCTCGCCTGGGACGCCGACCCGCCGGTCCTCCCCGACGAGGCGGGCTGCTACGAGCACGCCGTGCCCACCCCCGGTATGTACCGCGCCTATTGAGCGGCGCGGAGTTCCATCCTTTCGCTGTCCCGAGGGATCAAGACGCATGGATCGCCTGCTGGTACGTGCGGCGCTGGCGCTCGCCCTGCTGGCGAGCGCCGGCGCGCGGCCCGCCCACGCCGCAGAGTTCGAGCCCGAACCGCCCGGTGCCCTCCTGCGCGCTGCACTCGACGGCCCGCTGCGGGAGGTGGAGGAGATCGTCTTCGCCGTGCGCCGCCCGGCACCCTACCACTACTACGAGAACTTCGGCTATTACCTGTTTCCCCGCGATTTGTATCCCTTGCCGCCGCCGGGCGAGTCGTCGCCCGGACCGCCCATCTTCCGCGATGGGGGGCGGCTCTGCCGCCTCGACCTCCGCAGCGGGGAGGTAACGGTGCTGCTCGACGACCCGGCGGGAGGCGTCCGCGATCCGCAGGTCCACTACAGCGGTGAGAAGATCCTCTTCTCGTACCGCAGGGGAGGCCAGCCATACTATCACCTCTATGAGATCGGCATTGATGGCGCCGGCCTGGTCCAGTTGACCGACGGCCCCTACGACGACATCGAACCGACCTACGTCCCTGACGGGGGCATCGTCTTCTGCTCCACCCGCTGCCGGCGGGTCGTCGGCTGCAACCCTTCGCCGGTGGCGACGCTCTTCCGCTGCGAGGCCGACGGCTCCGGCATCCGCGAGCTCTCGCCGAGCCCCTTCACCGACAACACCCCCTGGATGCTGCCCGACGGCCGCGTCCTCTACACCCGCTGGGAATACGTCGATCGCAACCAGTTGAGCTTCCACCATCTCTGGACGACCAACCCCGACGGCACCGGCCAGATGGTCTACTACGGCAACCAGTATCAGGGCGGGGGGATGCCGCATACGCCGCGATTCTCCGACGTGGCCATGCTCGGCGCCAAGCCCATCCCCGGCACCCGCAAGGTCGTCGCCTCCTTCTCGCCATCCCACGGCCGGGCCGAGCATCTGGGCTACGTGACCGTGATCGACCCCGGCCTCGGGCCCGACGCGCTGGACTCCGCCCGCCGGCTCGACAACCGGCTCTTCCGCGATCCTTATCCCCTTTCCGAAGACTTCTTCCTGGTGGCCGACGCGGCGGGCATCTGGCTCATGGACGGCGAAGGCGAGACGGAGCGGATCTTTGCTCTGCCCGAGTCCGATCGGCCCTTGGAGTGCTTCGAGCCGCGGCCGCTGAGGGAACGGCCGCGGGAGTTCGCCCTGCCCTCGCGGGTGGACATTTCCCAGCAGACGGGAGTGCTTGCCCTCGGCGACGTCTACCACGGCCGGAACATGGAGGGGGTCGAGCGGGGCGAGATTACCGAGTTGCTCGTCATGGAACAGCTCCCCAAGCCGGTCCAGTTTTCCGGTGGCCAGGAGCCGCTGACTATCGGCGGCACCTTCGCTCTGCACCGGATCCTGGGGACCGTGCCCGTCGAGCCCGACGGCTCGGCCCTGATGGAGCTGCCCGCGGGCCGCCCCCTCTTCTTCGCGGCCCTGGACCGGGATGGGCTTTCCGTGAAGCGGATGCAGAGCTTTCTCACCGTCCAGCCCGGCGAGACCACCAGTTGCGTCGGCTGCCACGAGCCGCGCACCGAGACCCCCCAAGTGATGCCTTCGTG